>JAPLJO010000011.1 GCA_026388515.1 Deltaproteobacteria bacterium
ATAGGCACGAACCCAGTTCATGATGATCCATGTCCGTGTATCGAAGTCCTCCTTTTTGAGAGAAACGAGGGAGTGCAGTTCCTTGTCACTGAGGCCGGCGATTCGACCGAATCGATAGTGCGCGTTGGTTCAGAAATGGCAGTCATCGATGATCGAGACGTTCAGCATGATCATCTCACGCAGGCGCGGTGAGAGCGACCGGCCGGCATACACCCGGATAATATCCGGTGTGTAGCCGATGAGATTAATGAGGTTGTGCAGGAAATGAAGAGGGTCCTTGAATCGACGCTGTTCTATTTCACCGGGACGATGGCACCGGTCCTTTCCGTAGAAGATTGTGTTGAGCCCCTGGGCACCTGTTTCCTTTGACGTGGTATGAGAGACTGACATCGGGCATGCTCCTTTTCAGTGGGGTTATCGCATTCCGTCACCGGCGGACGCATTATAGTGGATGTCTTCCGTCGGGATGTGATCCCTGAGGAAATGGTAAAGATATAAGGGAGAAAAGGGGAGACCACGATCCGTGGTCTCCCGTGATTACTATTTGAACGGGTTTGGCATTCCCGTGGGCATTTTTCTTAACTGCCAGGTGCCGGTGACGAGGGCCACCACTTCGCCTGCCCCGTCCTTGATTTCCAGGCTGAGCGGAAAATCGCATTTCCCGTCTTTATCACATGTGTCCTGGATTTTTTGCGCCTCTTCTTTCCCCATGGATACTTCGAGCGTTACATCCGTGAGGGCCGGACGCCTGAAACGGATGCTCACCTCTTTCACGATGGGATAGAATTTCTCAACGTTGAAGGCCGCACCGTAGATGATGCCTCCCGAGAATTCACCGAGTGTAAAGAGTGAGCCCGCGTACATCATGCCCACGTGGTTGATGTTGCCCTGCAGGGGCATTACCATCTTTGCGTAGCCATCCGGAGCGCGACGACCTGGATGCCCGTGCGCCGGATCGCTTCGATGCTGTTCACGGCAAGTTCCGCGATGAGTTTGAACCGTTCTTCTATCATGACCACTCCCACGGTATATCGGTTGTGTGCGATACAGGTTAAATGAGTGTAAAGTGCTTGATGTCCACGATGCTGCCCTTTCGCTTCTCCTCAAACACCGCCTTCACCCGCGCTCCGACCTTGAATTTCTCCGGGTCGGTGCTGTCCACGAAGTGGCTAAGGCAGGTGTCGGCGCCGTCAAGCTTGATGAAGGCGTAGCCGTAGGGAACGGGACGCTGGATTCCCGTTCCCGGGTCCACGAACCCGAACTGGATGATGGTGCAGGCGTAGATTTCGCCCTCGTCCGAGAGCTCCACGAACTCGTCCATGGCGACGTAGCACTTCCCGCAGACCTTGCGGGGCGGCACATAGACCTTGTTGCACTTGGGGCACCTGATGCCGAGAAGTTTTTTATGATCTTTCAGCTCGTGGAGAAATTTCGATCCGTAGTGTCCCACGCTCCAGGAGTAGGGCTGGTAGAGATCACCCGAGCCAATGGTGAGCAGTTCCTTTTCATCCTTTTTCTTTTCCATATATCCTCCGTAATGCCCGTTGGAATTATGAGGGTTTCTTTTTGCCGAGGACCATGACGTCCGCCCAGTAGCATCCGCCGAAGCCCGTGATGAAGGCGAAGTTGACGTCCTTTTGAACCTGTCTCGTGCCTGCTTTGCGCATAATCTGAAGCGCCGCCTCGCCCACGCGGATGAGTCCCGTGGCGCCGATGGGATTGGAGCTCATGACTCCGCCCGAGGGATTCACGGGAAGCTCGCCGTCCATGTCGGTGACCTTGTCCCACACGAGTTTCGGCCCCTCGCCGTAGGCGCAGAAGCCGTAATCTTCCATCCACTTGAGCCCCGCGTAGGAGTAGGGGAGATAGAGCTCGCAGACGCCGATTTCCTTCAGAGGTTCTTTTATCCCTGCCTTTTCAAAGGCCCGTTTCGCCGCTGAGGCCATGGTGGTGTTCCGGTCCATGTCCACGTCGCCGGCGAGGGCGAAATTGTGGCGGTTGGTCGTGGATGCCACCCATGCCGGCACGGCCGCCATTTTCTCAGCCACATCTTCGGAGGCGAAAATCGCCGCCGCCGCCGCGTCGGTCCGGGGGCACATGTCACTCATCCTGAGCGGATAGGCGAGCATGACGTTTTCTTTCGACGTCACCAGAAGCTCCACGAGCTGGTCGACGGGAATTCCCTTCATCCATTCCTGGTGGAGGTGGGCAAAGGGATTATTGAGGGCGTGGAGCCGCTCGCGCACGGCGACCCGCGCCCCGTCGCGCTCGGTGATACCGTAGGTGCTCATGTACTTGCTCGCTTCAAGGGCGAGACCCGCGATGGCGCCGCCCAGGTTGGGCCGCTCCCACACCGGGTCGAAGGCGGTGATGATGGCGCCGGTGGTATCCGATTCGGAGTTCTTCTCCCACCCGATGGCGAGGACCTTATCGAACATTCCCGAGGCGACATGATAATAGGCGGACATGGCGACCGTAGTGCCTGTCGTCCCGCCCGTGGTGACCTTGAAAATCGGTTTCATGACACCGCCCGAGCCTTCCACGCTCCAGGAATCCACGTAGTTGACACCTTCGAAGTGATCCATATTGCCGATGACGACGGCATCGATGTCTTTAATCGTGAGTTCAGCGTCGGCGAGCGCCGCGACGACGGCTTCGTTAATCAGTTCCACACCGTTCACGTCCTTGCGGGCGCTCCGTCCCTTTGTCTGGCCGAATCCTACTACTGCAACTTTCTTCCCCATGGCTGCCTCCTTATGCGCCGATCACGAATACCCCGTGGGCCTGGCCGCAGGGACCGTTGATGCCGTGGGCGAGTGCTTTCTTCGCCCCCTTGATCTGCCGTGTACCCGCCTCACCTCTCACCTGAAGCGTGGCCTCGATGAGTCGCGCCAGCCCCGCCACAAGCACGGGGTGCGCCGAGAGCACACCGCCGGAGGGATTCACGGGCAGTTCGCCTTTCATTCCCGTCGCCCCGGACCGGATGAGTTCCGCTCCTTTGCCGCGGGGCGCGAGACCCAGCCCCTCGTACCAGAGAAGCTCCATGTACGAATAGGCGTCATAGAGTTCCACCACGTCGAGATCCTTCAGCGGGTTCTTGATGCCGGCCATTTTATAGGCCTTCTGTGCCGCCGCATCGAGCGCCCGGGGCCAGGCGAGATCCCGGTATCCAAGATTATAAGAATCAGAGCAGTGTCCCACGCCGAGAATCCAGACGGGGTCTTTTTTGAAACGTTTGAGACCCTTTTCGGTGGAAAGGATGATTGCCGCCGCGCCGTCGGAGATGGGCGAGCAGTCGTAGAGCTTCAGGGGATCGGCGATTTTCCGCGATTCCATCACATCCTTGATGGTTATTTTTTTCTTTATCTGGGCGAAGGGATTCTTCACGCCGTTGCCATGATTCTTCACGGAGACTTTTGCGAAATCCTTCTCCGTCGCGCCGGTTTTCTCCATATACACCCGCGCCTGGAGCGCCGCCGTCGAGGTGGCGTCCGGCCCTAAGTGGCGCTGGTAGATGGGATCGAACATGCTATTGGTAATCATGTTCATGTTTCCCTCGGAGCCCTTCACGTGAGCTACCACGAGGGTGGTATCGAAGGAGCCCGAAAGGGTCCTCATCATCCCATAGAGCGCGCCGAAGATCCCGTCTCCCTCGACGGTGGAAATATCCCTGTCCCAGGAGCCCGCGGCGTCCTGGATGGCCATCGAGGAGATGGTCCGGCCGTCCCAGAAGTCGTTCGAGACGGTGATGATGTTGTCAATTGCTTCGATACCGACACCCGCGTCGGCGAGCGCCTTCGTTGACGCTTCAAAGACGAGTTCCGCGAAGGTGTCTTCCTTCCTGCGCTCATAGACGGTCTGACCTACACCGACGATTCCTGCTCGTTCCATGATTCCTCCTTATCCTTTCACCGGGGCGAAGTGCGAGATGTCGAGAATGGTCCCGCCGCGCTTTTCGGCGAAGACGGCCTTCACACGCATGCCGATCTTCACTTTTTCAGGCTTCACGTCCCCGATGAAATGGAGAAGCGAGCCGCTCGCACCGTCAATTTTTATAAGGCCGTAGATGACGGGCAGCGGGCGTTTCGCCACGCCGTTCTCATAATGAACGACCGTGAATGATTCCACGGTGCCCGTATCGGCGAGTTTGAGCCATTCGCCGGTGGGGACGAAACACTCCCCGCAGGTCTTCATGGGGGGGACGAATACTTTTTTGCACTGCGGGCACTGATTGCCCCAGATTTCCTTATTGTCGCGAAGCGCGATAAGAAACCTGCTCCCCGTTTCGCCCACGTACCATGTGTAGGGGATTTTGATTCTCCCGTCGTAGTAGATGTTCTGCACGTCCATGGGTATGCTCCTTGGTAAGACTGGTGATGGCGGATTCGGCGCGTCCTCAATCTCCCGGCGGGGAGAAGGACGCTCTCTCTTTGTACTGCGGCAAAGCTTAAAGCTTGACTTTAGGCTTCAATATAACGACGCACAGGCACTGTCAAGCGTAAAGTAAGGGGCGGAGCAGTACAGCGTGGGGACCGATACAAGTGCCGGCCCGGGTGGACTCTATGGCGAGATAACCCCGTCATGCATGAGACGTTGCGCCAGGTTGAGACCTGCCGTCGCGGCGGTATCCCCCTCGATGATCTCGCATCGTCCCTGTCTCATTTCCCTGACGAAAAACCCCTTCACCACGAGTCTTGTCTCGGGGTTGCCGTAAAGGCCTATATCAGCGGTGCTCCACGAAGTGACGGGTTTGTGCTTTGCTTCCCGGCGCTGCATCATCGTGGGATAGCGCAATGCTCCCACCTCATTGCTCACCGCGATAAGGGATGGAAGAGGTGTCCTGACGACCTCGTATCCGCGCGGCGTTACCCGTTCCACCACCGCATGACCGTCCTTAATCGTTACCTTTCCGGCAAGCGTCACGGCGGGAATGCCGAGAAACCGGGCAATGCCGATACCCACCTGTCCTGCGTTCCAGTCGGCGGCCTGCCTTCCCGTGAATATGAGATCGTATTTCCCCTTTTTTCTGATGGCGGATGCCAGCGCAGACGCGGTCGCATGACTGTCGAGGGTGGCGGATTCAAGGGCGCCGTCCTCGATCTTCACCAGTTCATCCGCACCCGCCGCGAGAGCCTTCTGAAGAACCGCGCCGGATATCCTTGTCCCCATGCTCATGACGGTGATTTTGACCTCATCATGTGTCAGAGTGTCTTTTATCCGCAGGGCCGCTTCGAGGGCGTTTTCGTCAAAGAGACTGAGGACCGGCGGAATGCCCCGTGCCTCAACCCTGTTCAATGCGGGATTAATAACGTAGGAACCGGGAGGTCCCTCGGGGTCGGGAACCTGTTTTATACAGACGATGATATTCACGTCCTGTTCCCCTGTGTAGTGCCGCCCTTCCGTCGATCCCGAATGGCTCCGGTGAATGCCGGCATCACTTCACGAAAATCTCCCACGACACCGTAATCGGCTATTTTGAATATGGTTGCGGCGGGGTCCTTATTGACAGCCACCACGGTTTTCGCACCCGCCATGCCGGCGATATGCTGCATCGAGCCCGATATGCCGACGGCGATATACACGGACGGGGAGACGATCCCGCCGGTCTGTCCGACCTGTATGGCGGGGGATACCCATCCCAGGTCGCAGGGCGGCCTGCTCGCGCCGACGGCGCCTCCAAGCATGCCGGCAAGGTTCTTGAGAAGTTCAAATCCCTCGGCGCTCCCTATCCCCCGCCCCCCGGCAACGACAATATCCGCACTTTGAAGATCGGCTCCCCGGTTTTCCCCCACAACACGTTCCAGCACCTCGATTGCCGCACCGGTTCTATCGAGCTCAACCGGCACGCGCACAATTTCCACGTGCCGTTTCTGAGAGGGAAGGGCCGGTTCTTCTGATTTTAAGCGGATGGTAGCCATGAAGGGCTCGCCGCGGATGAGAAGCGAGGCATAAATGTTTCCGCTGTACACCGGTTTGATGAAGCAGAGCCCCTCGGCGCCATACTCAAACCCCGTGCAATCCGTCACGAGGCTTGTACCCAGGGCAAAAGCGATCCGGGGGGCAAGGTCGATTGAGAGGAGAGTGTGTCCCATGAGAATTCCGCAGGGACGAGCTATCGTATAAAACTGGAGAAACGCCGCTTCGTAGAGTTCAGATTCATAGCACTCGAGCAGCGGATGATCGAGGGTGTACACCGTATCAATATCGTAGCGGCTCACCTCCCCCGCGGCATCGCCGATGGCGTTTCCCATCACGACAGCCGCGAGCTTTGTGCCGCACGCACCGGCAATCTTCCCCGCCATCGCCAGGCATTCGCGGGAAACCGGCTCGATGCCCTTTTCCTCCGTGAGTTCCACGAGTACTGTAACGGCGCCTTCACTCATCGCGGGAACCTACGGCACATCGGAGCGCTTTTTGTCGGCGGCAAGAATATCCTCCACCAGCCTGGCGACCTGCGGTCTTCTTCTGGCGTAGTCCCTGAGGTATTTTTCCTTTTCCGCCTCCGGTGCTATGAAGAAGCTCGGATCGGCGCTGTTTCCCGGATCGAGGGTTTCCTTAATCTGAAGCAGCCAGTGGTGATAGTTGTAGATGAGAGGTCCCAGCATGTGGGGGACGGCGCCGCCGCCTCCGAAACCGATGCCGGGGGTAATGGTATATTTTGTGCTCGCCTCCATCGCCTTGTCGATATACTTGTTGACGCCTTCGTTCTGTTTCGGCTCACGGGGATCGAAAATCGCCAGTTCCTCCTGGTGGGCGAGGCATGAGCTTCCCTCGTAGAGCCCGCCCCATGAATTATCCGCCAGGTCATCCATCATATCGCCCGAATCAATGAGCTCCTGTTTGATCACCGCCCCGATTTTGCTCTGGAAGACGGCCTGATCGATTGTCTCGAATCCTCCAAAGGCGGTGGTGAATCTGCCGCCTGCCCGGAATATCGCCGGCGGCAGGGAGTTTCTGATGAATCCCCACCAGAGCATGGAATGGAGAAGGGGCACATGCCCGATATTGAGCATGAACCCTTCGCAGTCCGCGATGATTTGTTTCAGCACCTTGTGCTGGTAGTCATATTCCCGCTGCGTTCTTCCGCAGAGAATGATCACGAAGGTATTCTGCAACGCCGTGAGAATGCTCCTCACGGTCTCGCTTTTTACCAGGTTCTTATAGGCGCGGGGCATGCAGCCTGCCAGTAGTGCTCCGGTGATGGCGTGCTTTCCCATGAAATAGCCGATTTCGGCGTTTGATATCTTGTAGAACGCGTCGGCAAACCGGGAGAGATTCGGCAGAAAACAGAGAAATGACGAGTGTGTGCCGGGGATTTCCACCTTGGCGTCCATCAGCACGCCCTCTACCTTCGGCTGTGCCGGCCCCGGCCATGGGAAGAGCTTCAGGGCGCATTTTGTAAAGACCCCGAGGCCGCCGCAGGCGCCAAGAGTCCCTCTCATGATTCCCCGCAGGCTCGGGCCGGGCCCGTCGCCATAGAACCATTCGTCGTTTCCCTGGCCCGGCACGCCGAGACGGAGGATTTCCCCGTCGGGCAGCACCCACTCCACGCCAAGGACGTTCCGGGGACTGTATCCCGTGGTGATGCCGCTGCAGCCCGGTCCCATGAGGGACGTCGCGCTTGCCAGTGGTGAGGCGTGGCACCCGCACCCGACCATGTGGACATTCAGCCCGGATTTCATGCCCTCCGCCTGAATCTGCGCCCCCGATACGTAGGGCTCCATTACGGCAATCATATTCTTTGTATCGATCGTAAGCTTATCCATCCTTCTTAGGTCTATCTGGACGACGTTGTCGCTTCCCGGCGCGTTCCAGATTCCCCACCCGGTGCTGAGGGCCTTGAACTGCAGCTTATGTGCATTGCATATTCTCACCACGGCCTGGACCTCTTCGGTGGTGTGCGGGAGGACCACGGCCACGGGCCGGTAGGGACACCATTTCGTCTCCAGGCCCAGTATCTCCGCATGGGTCGGCTGATAGGCGTACCCGTCCATGACCGCCGGTTCGCAGGAGACGAACTCCGCGCCGAGGGCATGCTCCAGTTCTCTCACGGCTTCTTTCGATATCATGGCATCATTTCCCTCCCAGCGACCGCATCAGAAGTTCGGTTACATCAATGACCTTCAGGGAACTCCCCGTTTCGCGGATGGTGTCCTGAAAGACACGCACACACCAGGGGCAGGCCGTGACAAGGGCCTCCGCGCCGGTCGATGCGACTTCCTCCATCCGTTCCCGTGCGGTCCAGCCGGCGAATTCCGGAAATGCCTCGAGCACACCTCCGCCCGCGCCGCAGCAGTAGCTCCACTCCCTGATGCGCTCCATCTCCACGAACTCAATGCCCGGAATGGACCTGATGATATTCCGCGGAGGTTCAAAGACCCCCTTCTCGCCGCTCTGCTTGAACCGGATCGGCCTGTCGAGCTTGTTCTCCCCCGACCACCCTCCCCGGTACGCCTCGCCGCGCCTGCCCAGGTGGCACGGGTCGTGGTACGTCACTTTCATGGGGACGGCGCGTTTCGGTTTTATCGTGCCCGCTCTGATCAGCCGGTCTGCAAGCTCGGTGATGTGGAGCACCTCCACATCGAGTGATATGCCGTTTTTCGGATACAGGTATTTGAAGGTGTAGTAGCAGTCGGCACAGGGGGTGACCAGCATCGCTGCGCCCGACGCCTTCACCCTGCCCGCCATGTCGTCGGCATACTTCTTCATCTCTCCCTGATAACCCGTTTCATAGGCCCTGCCGCCGCAGCATGCCTCGTCCCTGCCCGCGATGCCGGCCTTCACCCCGCCCTTTTTCAGCAGGGCGACAGCGTTACGGACCGTCTCCATGAGATCTTCATCATAGGAATACCGGCATCCCGCATGAAAGAGCACCTCAACCCGCTCCAGATTGATATCGGGGATATCGAGCCCCTTGGCCCAGTTCCCGCGGTCCGCCTTGCGCATCCCCAGGGTATTGTCCTCACGCTTCATGCTCTCGATGAATTCCATATGCTCCGGGAGAAGAAACCCTTCCTCGACGCACCGCGCCCGCTCCTCGAGAAGCACATCCCCGAGGTCTATGTCGTCTCTCACCGCCATGCAGGCGACCTGGCAGGCCCCGCAGAGCTGGCATTTGTAGATAATTTCGGCAACGGCATCGCCGAGCTCACTTCTGCCGTCCAGCATGGACATGCCCATGATCATACGGCCGCTGCCGGAGTAGGCATGAAAGTGATAGCGGTCCATGGAAGGGCAGCCCTTGGCGAAGCGCCAGCTCTTGACCTGATTCTGGGGAATCCACTTGCACAGCGAACAGCGGGAACAGCCGAACATATCGTTGGTATAATCTTGCAGCGCCATGGCCTATACCTCCGTCCCGAGGGAGAGTTTTCCGGGATTCATGATCCCCTTGGGGTCGAGCATGTGCTTCACCATCTTGAGCGCCTTTACCGTTGGCTGGTCTTTCCGGTATGCCAGCGCCGCCCATGCACCGTAGGGACGCGAGAAGAAGGCCCCCATATCGGCACACCTCACGGAGGCGGTTTCATACAGGGCCCTCACGCGGCCGGCTTCATCGGCGTTCCGCCCGTCGTACATCAGATTGAACTCGAGGTGGCAGTTCCTCCCCTGCTGGATGGGCTGGATGTAGATGCCCAGGCTTCCCTCCGGAAATCCGTGCGCCTTGGCCTCGCCGGCCATGGCATCGAGAAACCGGGGAACCCTGTCGAGAGTGGTAATGAAGAAGATATCCCGGCAGTCTCCGCGCAGACGGTCTTTCCAGTATATCCCTTCACAGGGCAGGGTGGCCGCGCCGACGATATCTCCGGCGGACACACCCGCGACCCCGGAAATTGGCAGCACGCCGGTTGCGTGTGCCATTTCTTCAATGTCATGTTCGATATAGTCGATCCGCTCGCCGGGGAAGTACTCGTACCCGGAGATTGAATACACGAGCACCCAGGGAGGAAATTTGCCGACCACGTCCATCCGAAGGGACGCAAGGTCGACGGCGTTCATGATGAAGCAGACATCAACGAGTTTGAACTTCTGAATCAGGTACGAAAATTCGATGAGTTCATCCATCTTTTCGGCGGCTGCAAGGAAACACTTTTCTTCACGCGGCAGAAGCTCTAGTTTCACGGAGCCCCAGGTGACGATGCCCATAGTGCCCTGGGCGCCCTGCACGAGCCGCAGGGGGTCCCACTGGCCGGGACCGAGCGGGTTTTTCTGGGCCGCCCCCGTTTCCCATTGCGCTTCCAGAGAGCCGGGTCCCGCGGCCGAACCCGTGCGATAGATATCTCCCGACCCGAAGACAAGCTCCATGCACATGAGGGGGTCAGTCGTATCCCACTGATACTTGGGAATGGTGAAAGGTTCCCGCTCGAGACAGCTCGCCAGAACCGATTTATTCATCCGGGGAAGGAGCGGCATCAGGACGCGCAGCCCCGCTGCCTTTGCCGCGGCGTGAAGCTCGCCGAAGGTGACGCCCGGCTCGATCAGGGCGACCTTGTTTCTGCGGTCGAGGCGGACTATCTTTTTCATATCCGACAGATCGACGATGACGGAATCGGCGCACGCCGGCACCGTGTCCTCGTGATCGCGCGGCGCCCCCGATGAGACGGGAATGAGGGGAAATCCTTCACTCTTTGCAAGGTTGATGACCGCCTGGACTTCTTCCGTCGAATGGGGCTTCACAAGAAAAGCCGGAGGTGTGCCTTCCCCATAGCTTTTATCAACGGCAAAGGCGTCGAGGATATTCCTGTCGGTCACGACATTCTCTTCGCCTACAATACCAGCCAGAGCCTTTTTCCCAACCATATTCATTCCTCCCTCGTCGCATCCCCCATGGCTCCACCGGAGAGGGGCCATTGGCGTGGGGTTATTTTTTCGAATCCTCGACTGCGCTCGCAATAATGAGCTGAATCACCGGAAGGGCTTTCGCAAGAAGAACAGGCGCCAGGAGCATGCCCACCGTCTTCATGCTTTTTCCCATCAGTTTCGCCCTGCGCTTTGCTTCGCCGACGTCTCCCCCGGCCTGTGCCACGGCGATCTCGCAAAACGGCCGCACCGTCTGCAGGAGATATTTCAACCCCTCCACCACCTCCTCGTCGGAGAGGGCATTCATAAGGGGCACCAGATTGCCCTTGAGAGTTGTATCGAGCGAGTCGAAATCAAACCTGCTCAGGGTTTCCTCAACCTCCCCCATCATGTCCATGGGATTTATGTGGGGGTCCATGAAGGTATTCGCGAAACTGAAGACCTCATCGAGCAGGCCCTTTCGATAGCATACCTCCAGAAAAGTCCAGACGGCCCTCGTTTCCTCTCCCCATCTCTCGTCCAACTCGGCCACGGCGCGTACCTCCTTGTATAATGTCCGTTGTGATGTGAGAAAAGCCGAAAAAAATCAGCGTGCCAGGCTCATCACGTATTTCCTGAGTTTGTCAGGTTTGAAATACCTTCGTATCGCCTCATCGGTCATTCCCATGCCCCTCAGGGAATAGATGACCCCCTCGTTTACCAGTTCATCCCTGGTGAGACGGCATTCATAGGCGGAGGAGCCGGTCATGAAGCAGAGCTCCAGCCCCATGGCGAGATGATGCGCAAACCATACGCGGTTTTCATTGGAAACCGGCATAGTAACGACGTCGCCCTGCCGGATGGCGATCGCAAGACTCTCGGTAAAGATGCCCATGTATTTATCGTGGTACACCCTGAACAGGGCGCGGGCGAACCCGGCATCGTCGAGCAGGCTGTGAAAAAGAAGCCGCTCAAAGGACCGCTGCTCGGCTACCCTTCCCGGCATTTCGATAAGGATGAGCAGGTAGACGGCATATACCATGATGACGATTGTTTCGCTTCCCGCCTTGAGGTCCTTCAGCCTCTTCATCACGATGTCGATCTGCCTGAGGGAGTATTTGAAGAGTTCCTGATAGAGAGCTTCTTTGTGGGGAAAGTGCTTGTAGAGGAGTGCCTCGGAGACCTTCGCCGCTTCGGCGATTCTGCGAACCGACGTGCCCTTGAACCCATGCTCCGCAAAAAGAGGCCGTGCCGCCCTGATAATCTCCTGTTTCCGTGCCTCCGCCGTGAGGCGTGTTCTCGCTTTCTTCATTGGAATCATCCATGCAGATAAGTGAGTGTTCACTTACTTAATAATTCATCATTGCGTTTCGTGCAACTTTTTTTTGAAAGGGTGCCAGTTTTTTCTGAAAACTTTTTGCCCGACCCTGATTAAATCCCCGATCAAATCCCAATTAAATCATTGACATTTTTAAACGAAAATGGTTCTTTAAAATCGTTTCAAGAGGGGAGAATAAAAGGAGGAGCATTATGAGATTGGTGTAAAGCTCTGTTTCTTATATTAGAGACAGGGCTTTGTTATTGTAATAGGCAGCAGGGATAAAAAAATGAACACCGACTTGAAGCAAAAGGTAGGGAACGCCGTCTCGCATTACTGGCAGACACGATCCGTCCAGCGACAGAAACAGCAGCAACGCGGTAGAGCAGACCAGGGCCTTCGAAGCGCTGTCACCGGCGGCGCACATATGGATGGATTTATCGACCTCTTTACTGAATTAATCATAACCTCGGGCCTTCGTAAGGAATTCATTTTCAGAAAAAGAGCTGTTGAACTCCCCGGTTTTTTCCGGCCAACCAAAGAATGGGACCTCCTTGTGGTTAAGGATCAAATGTTGATTGCAGCGATTGAAGCCAAGTCGCAGGTTGGCCCATCTTTTGGAAATAACTTTAACAACCGCACCGAAGAGGCCATTGGAAGTGCCCTCGACCTTTGGACAGCCTTTCGAGAGCGCGCCTATCTCGATACCGCGCCGCCTTTCCTCGGCTATTTTTTTATGCTGGAGGATTGCCCGTCTTCCAATCGGCCTGTCTCCGTTAAGGAGCCCCATTTCAAAGTGTTTCCTGAATTCGTGGATGCTTCCTACATGACGCGCTATGAGCTTCTATGCCGGAAGCTGGTTCTGGAAAGACATTACACGAGCGCAGCCTTTATTACATCTACATCTCAGAATGGCCTTCGGGGCATTTACAATACTCCAGCAGAGGATTTATCCATCGAGCGGTTCGCCAAAATGCTGACTGTTCATATCAAGAACTTTGTGTGATGCAATGACGCCAACGACCCATAGGCTTATTAACGGTGATGCGAGAGATTTAAAGTATCTGACGGATGAATCGGTGCATCTCGCTATTACATCACCGCCATACTGGAACCTCAAACGCTACAACGAGAATCCGGACCAGTTGGGACATATCCAGGATTATGAGTCATTTCTGATGGAACTGGAAAAGGTCTGGCGTCATATTTTCCGGGTTCTAGTTCCCGGCGGGCGTCTCGTATGCGTCGTCTGCGTTGCGCGCAGGGAATTCGGGCGGCATCTTGTTTTTCCATTGCATGCCGACATCTGTGTCCTTTGTCGCCGGATGGGTTATGATAACCTGAATCCGATTGTATGGTATAAAATTGCCAATGCATCCTATGAAGTTCCAAACGGATCAAAATTCCTCGGAAAACCCTATGAACCGAACGCCATTATCAAAAACGATATGGAATTCATTCTCATGCAGCGCAAGCCCGGCGGCTACCGCAAGCCAACAGAGGCCCAGCGCAAGGCCAGTAGGATCAAAAAAGAAGAATTTAATCAGTGGTTTCAACAGATATGGAAAATCCCTGGCGCATCTACGAAGAACCACCCCGCACCATTTCCGCTTGAATTGGCAATGCGTCTTGTACGCATGTTCTCCTTCGCCGGCGATACCGTCCTCGATCCATTTTGCGGATCCGGTACGACGATGATCGCCGCCCTACGGACTGGTCGAAATAGCATCGGTGTTGAAATCGATTCCGAATACTGCCGCATGGCCGCCCGATATCTTAAAAGTGAAGCATCTGATCTTTTCACATCGGCTCAACTGATTTTTGAAAAGGCCACCACGGAACGAACTCACGCCGTAATGGAAGATCAGGCGCTTTATCAAGTGCGACCAGCGAAAAAAAAATTGGTATAGATATAGAGTAACTTTACAGGCCTTCTGAATATCTTTGGTCGAATTCCAAGAACACCCAACTTAATTATCTTTGCTGTTCTGTACTTTTACAGGGAAAAGCCTCCTCACAAGCTCCCCCGCCTCTTCAAGCCACTTCCGCCGCTCATCCGGGGTGCTGGTGACGACGACGGTGAACATTCTGCGGTGGACATTCGAAACCCCGCAGAGTTCAAAGATGCACCGCTTCCACAGTGTGTCCAGAGGATCGCCGAAAACGCTATGCTCACGCATGTCCGGCGTATTGGATGTATTGAGGATAAGAACAACCCTTGCCTTGAGAAGGCCAACAGGCACCCCCTCGCCGCTGTCGCCTTCCACAAAGCGGTACGCAACCCCCGGGCGGAATACGCGGTCAATCCATCCCTTGAGAATCGCGGGCGGCTGCCCCCACCAGTTTGGATGAACAATGACAATACCCTCAGCCAGGCAAAACTCCTCGCAGTGTTGAGAAATCAATTCCGGCAAGGTTCCCTTCTCGGGAATTTCATCTTTGCGGAGCAGCGGATCGAAGGACTCGGCATAGAGATCATGAAATATGACGTTATGGCCATTTCCCCGAAGGGCATCGCACACCGCGCCGGCGATGGCGTGATTGAAGCTCGAGCTTGTAGGGTGGGCCAGAATCACAAGAATCTTCATTGTTATTCTCGCTTATTGACGCAGGTCAGTCATTATGCGGGGTGGTACCCGGAACCGTCTTCCCAAGGGGCTGCCATTTCCGGTCGGCCAGCACTATCGATGTCTCAACCTGTCGTTCCGGGATAGTCCAGTACTTTCTGAGAAGTGTCTCTGTTTCACGACGGGACAGCGGCCGGTACCCGTTCTTCCGATAGAAGCGGATCGCCCATACTGCATCAAGCCATGTTCCGATAAGGATCGGTTTCTCCGTCAACCTCTCGATGTGATGAAGCAGCGCGGTTCCGATTCCCTGGTTCCGATTGTGTGTCCTGACGTAGGCATGCCGCATGAGGTCAACATCTCCCCTGTCTTGGATTCCCATCACGCCGAGGAGCTGCCCTTCCGCCTCATATCCCCAGAATACCACGCCATCATCGATCTCGTGCCGAAGCTCCTCATCGGACATGTATGGCTCGTGCCACCGGTCATCGGGGATGATCCCCTTGTATGCCTGTGCCGCGTCGTTGATGATCTCACCTATGACGTTGAAATCGCTCTCGGTGCACCTTTGGATTATTTTACTGTCGAACGACATATGCAATGATTGTGAGTGAAGTTTATATAAGTCGGCGGGGAAAAGAGTGAACCTTCCGGAGATGCCGAAGTCCGGATATTATTTCTGTGCGCTTCCCTTTTCCCTCAGTACTTTCGTCGCCTTCTCTATGAAATGGTTGCAGACCCGTACAAGTTCCTCGGGCGGGAGGTCGAGGAAAGGCCGGTCGAGGACCGCTTGTGTCTCCGGCGCAATAGAACCTTTTTCAATCACTTCGCTCCCCGCCTTCCTGCAGGCGTCGAAGAACCACTGGAATTCCGGGAGAAGCTGCTTCACCGTGAGAATCTCTCCCATGCCCTTCAGTATCGAGCCCGCAAGTTTCACATGTGTTCCTCCCCCGATTGCCCAGGCGAATTTCCGGAAGGTTTCTTCGAGGGCGGTGAAATGGGCGCGCTCGGGGAATCCCGCGTTCGAGATGAGCACCCATTCCCATTTTTTGTCTGCGTGAAGGGGCGGGTGGGCGGATAAGCCGTCCACGTAAATGAGCTTCAGGTCGCCGAGGACAATCATCCTGTCCATGAAGGCCTTCATGAGCGCCGTCACGGTGAAAACATAGAGCGGAGTGGCGAAGACCATCACGTCGG
>JAPLJO010000056.1 GCA_026388515.1 Deltaproteobacteria bacterium
TCCGCAAGGGCGTCCACTACCGCCTGGAGTTTCGCGATTTTTTCTTTAAGTGCGAGGACCCTCTCCGCCGATTCGGCGATCTGCACGTTGAGCTGCGCGAGCTCTTCGCCGGTGGATTCCTTTCTCCGGTGAAGAGTTTCGATTTCACGTTCGTTGTCGGATTTTCGCTCCGTGAGGCCGGTGACGGTCTCCTTCGAAAATCCGATGCCCTGTTCTTTTTTCGCGATTTCCTGCTTGAGGCCGTAGAAGCGCTCCTGGAGCCCGGCAATGAGCGCATCCGAATCGGCGATGAGTGCTTTGACTTCCTCTATGGCGGCCTCCGCCGACTTCAGGCGGGTATCCACGGTCGTGGCATCTTCTTCGAGTGAGCGCCGTTTCTGCGACAGGGTATCGTTCTGGGCGAGGAGATCGGTGTACGTCTGGAGGGCGAGAGTGATCTTCGCCTCTTTCACTTCCTGGCGCATTGCCTTGAACTGCTCAGCCCGTCTGGCCTGCCGCGCCGTGGCGTTGAGCTGGCTCTTGACCTCCCGCAGGATGTCGTTGAGACGGGTGAGGTTCAGACGGGTTGCCTCCATTTTGCGTATGGCAGCCTCGCGCCTCGATTTGTACTTGACGATGCCCGCGGCTTCTTCGATGAATTCCCTCCGTTCCTGGGGCTTCGCCTCGATGAGACGGGAGACGCGCTCCTGCTCGACGATGGAGTAGGTTCGTGCACCCACACCGGCGTCCATGAAGAATTCCCGTATATCGAGCAGACGGCAGGGCATTTTGTTGATGTAATATTCGGTTTCGCCCTCGCGGAAGATGCGGCGGGTGATGGTGATTTCGGAGAGTTCGGCGTACTGGCCGGGGAAGGGCTTGCCGTTGCTGTCGAGTGTCATGGTGACTTCGGCCATGCCCACGGGAAGTGCGTCATCGCTCCCGTTGAATATGACGTCATCCATCTTCTTCCCGCGAAGCACCGTGAAGCGCTGCTCGCCCATGACCCATCGTATGGCGTCAACAACATTGCTTTTCCCGCACCCGTTCGGTCCCACGATGGCGCTGATGCCCTGGGAAAAATCGAGGGGAGTTTTATCCTTGAATGATTTGAATCCTAATACGTCGAGTTTTGTAAGCTTCATGGGCGTCCCGTCGTCAGAGTGGATTGCTTCGTAAAAAAAGCCCATCTGACGATTTGCACAAACGTTAGAATAAGTTCGGGTAATTCAGGTACATATCGCTATGTAGTGTGGGAAATGTACCAGAAGGAAAGGCCTTTGTAAAGAAAAAAACACTATTAGAAGTGGTAAAATATTATTGGGCCACAATATGTTGTGTCGGCAGGTGGAGTGGTTTTCCAATGTGCCCGTGGAGGGAAGAGGGGTGGCGCGACAGGAAGAAGGCGTGGAGGAAGTCCATGGAAGATCGGGGGAAAATTACTCAGTAATTTCAGTGTAGTTATCCCATGCCGACACGTGGTGGATGTTTTTTTAACCACCGGAGGTAGAGGGAGATGGCGTGGATGCAGTCCTGCGTGGTGGCGTAAACGGGGAGCCCTGCCTTGCGGAACGCGAGAAACATGGCGAGTTTTGTTTCTTCCATTTCGATGTTATCGACCGAGTAGAGGGAGACGATCGGGATGACCGGCTTGGATGCCCGCCGTACCGCCTCGATGATGATGGAAGGGCCGCTCTCTATCTGGGCTTTCTGAAAAGTGTTGATGAAGTCCACGGAGAAGTAGGGGATGATGACGTCAACATTTTCATCACGGTTGAGGGCGTCAATACAGTGTGCCACGATGTTGAAATCGAAACCGAACATGCCGAGGTCGACGGGATTGGTGGTCGAGGTGTTGACGTCGCTTATTTTCTCTGCAATTGATTCCTGGGTTTCACGTTTCAGTTCGGGGACGCCGAGGCCGTCCAGCTCCGCAAGGTCGGTGAAAGTCACCGCCATGCCTCCCCCCGCGCAGAGGAAGCCCGTCCGTGGTCCCCGCGGCCGGTGTCCGCTCGCGCAGAGCATTACCACGTCCATCATCTGCTCGAAATTGTCAACCACTATGGCGCCATGCTGGCTCACCGCCGAGGCCCATACGAGGTAGTCGCCGGCCATGGCGCCGGTATGGCTCGCCGCGGCGCGGGAGCCCGCATCGGTGATACCGCCCTTCAGCAGCACCACGGGTTTTGTCTGTGAAGCGCGCCTCAGGGTATCGAGAAAATACCGTCCGTCCTTGAGGTCTTCCACGTATCCCGCGATGACGAGGACCTTTTCGTCTGCGGCAAAATATTCAAGGTAGTCTTCCGCCCGGATATCAATCTGGTTCCCGAAGGAGATGACTTTGTTGAGGCCGATTTTTTGCGCGACGGCCGAGCGCACGAAATTGGTGGTCACGCCGCCTGACTGGCCGAAAAAAGCCACGTCCGGTGCCATGCCGGCTTCCTGCTTGCGGAAGCCGAAGCTGACGCCTCCCTCGGGGCAGTAGACGCCGATGCAATTCGGCCCCACGATCTTCGTGCCGCTCTTTTTTACTTCTTCGAGGAGCTGCGTTTCGAGCTCACCGTTGCCCCCTTCGCTGAATCCGGCGGTGAAGAAATGTATGAACTTGATTTTTTTCCGGACCGCCGCTTTCGTGATTTCGAGGGAGGCATTCGCCGGCGCCGTGACAATGGCGAGGTCGATGCCCTCGGGGAGATCGTCCACGGAATGGTAGTATTTAATGCCGTCCATCTCGTCGTATTTGGGATTGACGGGATAAAGCCTGCCCTTGTAGCCGACGTATTTCAGGATATGAAAATAGGGGAGTTTTCCGCCGCCGAGTTTTGCCGATGCCCCCACCACGGCGATACTTTCGGGATAGAAGAGCCTTTGCAGATCCACACGAACACCCCCGCTTCTCCATTTGAGCGGCATTCCCTTAATACTAATGTTATTTCGAGTCAATGAGAAAACACACGCACCCCGTCACTTCAATTATTTTGTGTTATTTAGTATTGACAAACAGAAGTTTTCCCTCCATATACGGGAGCGAAAAAATCGGCCACTTTTTATCTTTAAAAGGAATATTCCCCATGCCCGCTGATACAGCTGTCATTGATACTGCGGTTCTTGAGAAAATGTTTCACCCGAAGACCATCGCCATCGTGGGGGTGTCGCCCAACGGCTTTGGATTCGGCATCGGCATACTCGGTGCAATGCTTGGTATAGGATTTTCGGGGCGCATCTATCCCGTGAATCCGAAGGGCGGTGAAGTCTCCGGCATGAAGCTGCTGACCAGCCTCGATGAGATACATGAACCGATTGACTTCGCGATCGTCGCTGTACCCGCCGAGTCGGTGCCGGAGGCGCTGGAGATGTGCAGGAAGAAAGGCGCAGCAGGTGCGGAAATAGTTTCCGCCGGCTTCAGCGAAACGGGAACTGCCGAAGGTGCCGCGCTGGAGAAAAAAATAAAGGATATAGCGCGCCGCGATTTTCGCATCGTGGGGCCGAACTGCTTCGGCATTTACTGTCCCGAAAGCGGGCTCACATTCCTACCGGGCGTCGAGCTTTCGAGGGAAAGCGGTCCCGTGGGCTTTTTGTCGCAGAGCGGCGGCATGTCCGTTGATTTCGCCCAGATGGGCCGCTGGATGGGAATCCGCTTCAGCAAGGTGGTGAGTTTCGGAAACGGCGCGGACTTGAGGGAAGTCAGCCTGCTGAGGTATTTTAAAGGTGATGCCCGGACAACAATCATCACCATGTATATCGAAGGCGTGAGAGACGGCAGGGAGTTTTTTAACGCCCTTCAGGAGGCGGCGGAATCCAAGCCCGTCATCGTGTACAAGGGAGGGCTTTCCGATGCGGGCGGCAGGGCGGTTCTGAGCCACACGGCGTCCATGGGCGGGAGCGCCGTTATCTGGCGGTCTCTTCTTCAACAGAGCAATGCCGTCCAGGTCGGAAGCCTGCCGGAGATGGCGCAGGCGGCTCTTGCCTTTTCCATGCTGCCGGGAAGGGTGTACCGCGGTGTGTCCGTCATCGGCGGCGGCGGTGCACTCGGCGTGAACGCCTGCGACGCCGCGGAAAAATTCGGCCTGGTCATTCCGCCTCTTGCGGATGATCTCCAGCAAAAAATCATGGCAATCCTGCCGAAGCCGGGATCGAGCGCCGTGAACCCCATCGATGTGAATAATCCGCTGGTGCCTCCCCATATCCTGAAAGAGTCGCTTCGGTTCGCGGCGATGGACCCGGCAATCGACGTGCAGATCCTGTTTCAGCTTCTCTATCATTTCCGGTCGCTTGCCCTTGGGATCGGCGTGAAATCGATGAAGGATATTACGCCCCACCGTGACCTTGCCGATGCCGTCGGCGAGGTGATGCGTGAGACGGGCAAGCCCGTGATACTCGTGCTTCCGAGCAGGATACGTGATATAAAGTCAATGGACGTGGAAGAGGTCCTCCGGGAAACGCGCGAGCTCTTTCTGGAGAGGGGAATCCCCGTGTTTGATGAGCTCTCCGATGCCCTGAGGGCGCTCAGGCACGTTTCTCACTATAATGCAACCAGACAAAGGAGACTGAGGGAGACATGAAAATCATTAAGGATGCGATAAAGAGGGGGGCGACGGCGCTCTCGGAGCATGAATCGAAACTGCTGCTTGCCGAATTCGGCATACCCGTCACCGGCGAAAAGATTGTGAAGTCGGAAGACGAGGCTGCTTCAGCCGCGGCGGCGATAGGGTATCCCGTCGTCATGAAGGGCTCCGGCGAGAAACTGAGCCACAAGACGGAAATGAATCTCGTGGCCCTTGATGTGCGCAACGACACCGAGGCGCGCGAGACATTCCGGCGCTTCACCTCGCGCAAAGACGTGGAGGTGAAGGAGGTGCTGGTGCAGCAGATGGTGAAAGGCGACCGGGAACTTGTCGCCGGCCTCACCCGCGATCCCCAGTTCGGCCCCTGTGTCATGTTCGGCCTGGGCGGCATCTTCACGGAGATTCTCGAGGATATCGCCTTCCGGGTGGCGCCGCTCACGAAGCTCGACGCCATGGAAATGATGGAGGACATCAGGGCGAAGAAAATCCTCGGCCCCGTCAGAGGGAAAGCACCCGTGGACCGCGAAGCGCTCGCGAATATCCTCATCACGCTGGGGAAAATCGGCCTTGAGCACGACGTGATAAAGGAAATCGACATCAACCCCCTTAAGGTTCTTGACGGGAAGCCCGTTGCCGTCGATGCCTTGGTAGTGCTGGATGCGGGAAAGAAGTGAGGGGAGGGGAACGTATGGATGTTCCCGCGAGGTGAGGAACCGCACCAATCCCGAATCACCAATCCCGATTGAGGATACAGGCATAACTCATGAACCCTGAAGATACCCGGTGGGTGGCTGTTCACGCGACTTCGGGCATGGTCGATGCAAATATTATCGCGGGGCGGCTCGAAACGGAAGACATTCCCACGCGCCTGGAGTACGAAGCGGCGGGTGTCATCTATGCGGTCACCGTGGACGGCCTCGGCGAGGTGAAGGTGATGGTCCCCCGTGAGCACCTGGAGAAGGCCCGCGAGATTCTCTCCCGCTCCTATGAGAACGAGGAGCTTCCATGGGATGGGAAGCTGTAGAATTTAAAGAACGGGCCGACACATGGGTCGGCCCCTCATGCTTCACGCGAAAGAGATTATCTTTCCGCTTCCTGCGGGCTTCGAGGTGACCGTGTCCGCACCGTCGCCGCTGTCATTCGGCTCGATTTGCAAAATGGTTCGTGCAGGTTCGTGGTAATTTTTTCAAGAAGGTCAAAGATTTCAGTCGAAGAGGCCGTCGAGGATGGTGCCGCACTTTGTGCATGCACCCTTCGAGAGATTGAGTTCTTCAATCCTGAATCCATATCTCCCGATGACGAGGCTGCCGCATTTCGCGCAGAAGGTGTGTTCTCCCTCGTCGCCCGGCACGTTTCCCGTATACACGTATTTGAGGCCCGCGTCCTTTCCGATGCGGAAGGCCCTGTGGAGCGTTTCCACCGGGGTGGCAGGCAGGTCCATCATCCGGTAGTGAGGGTGAAAACGGCTGATATGCCAGGGCGTTTCAGGGCCGAGGCCGCGGATGAATGACGCGATCGACTTCAGTTCATCATCACTGTCATTCAGCGTGGGGATGAGGAGGGTGGTGATTTCCACCCAGATGCCGAGTTCCTTCATCGTTTTCAGACTGTCGAGGACGGGCTGAAGACGCGCCCCGCAGTGCGTGCGGTAAAATTCGTCACTGAACGATTTCAGGTCTACATTGGCCGCGTCGAGATACGGTGAGATGGTGTCGAGGGCTTCGCGTGTCATGTAGCCGTTCGTCACAAAAACGTTTCCGATACCCCTTTCCCGTGCACAACGTGACGTATCGTAGGCGAGTTCGAAATAGACCGTCGGCTCCGTGTAGGTATAGGCGATGGTCTTCGATTTTGATTCGACGGCTTTCGTGACGAGGGCCTCGGGCGTAGTTTCATGTCCGTGGATGGTTCCCTTCTCGCGGGGGATCTGGGATATGTCGCTGTTCTGGCAGAAGGTGCACCGGAAATTGCATCCCGCCGTCGCGACAGAGAATGACCGTGACCCCGGATGCACGTGAAAGAGCGGCTTCTTTTCGATGGGGTCCACGTTCGCGGCGATGACCGTTCCGTACACCAGCGAGAAGAGCGTGCCGTCCCTGTTTTCACGGACGCCGCAGATGCCGCGCTTTCCCGGCGATACGGTGCAACGGTGCGCGCAGAGGCGGCAGTTCACTTTTCCGCGCTGCGCTTTTTCCCAGAGCATTGCTTCCCGTATCACGGTTTCATCTCGCGTACCGCTCCGGTAACCTGGCGGCTTCCCACCATGTTGAGCTGCGGCGTTTCCCGCAGGGGATCCTGGAGGGTGCGGTGCGTGATGACCATGGGGAAGGCAGCGCCGATGAATGAGCCGAAGGGATTTTTCATGACAGGCAGAAGCGCGTCGAGTTTCATTGCGAAGGAGTACCAGTGGAGGGGGAAGAAAATCACGCTCCCCCATGTAATGGGTGCGTGAGCCGCCACGGACCGGATCATGTATTTGATATCCATGATGTTGAAAAAAACCGTGGGATTTGATTGAGCGCTGAGCGTCGGGTTCTTTGCGGTTCCCCGCCCGCGGCAGAGGGAAAACTGATTCGGCAGTCCCAGAAACATCCTGTCCCGGCATACCCGCATCGCCTCGGCAAGTGTCTCGCGGGGAAACTCGTTGCGGTCGAGAGAACAGATCATGGTCACCACGTCGAACTCGTTATCCGAGAAGGGAAGGTTATCGAGCGTTCCCGGGTACAACTCGGTGCGGCGGCCGAGGCGCTCCTGCGCGGCAGCGAGAAGCATCCGTGACGGTTCAATGCCGGTGACGTCGCAGCCCTTTTCTTTGAAGAATGCCAGGTGGTGTCCCCGCCCGCACCCCACGTCGAGAAGGCGCTCACCGGTCTGCGGCTTGAGGAGTCTTTCTATGAGGGATTTTTCGCGCTGGTCGATGTACCGTCCCACGGGTGACGAGAGCCACTCGTCATACACTCTCAGGGTTTCTTTATCATAGTACATAGGACCGCCTCACTCACTGCAGGATTACCCGCCTATTGCGGACATGCCCCGGGCGCAATTCTTTCTCGCCATCTCGTGCCGGTCTGAAAGAGTGTTCCGGTGTTTTTCGCTGATGGCGCCCCGGATTGCCGCTTCGAGGTCCCCGTCACTGCATCCGTTCCGTATGACTTTTTTGAGGTCGAGCTCATCGTCCGAGAGGAGGCACGTGCGAAGATGCCCGTCGGCGGTAAGCCTGAGACGATTGCAGGAATCGCAGAACCGGTGGCTCATGGCGCTGATGAGCCCGATTTCGCCGGCAGCTCCCTCCATCCGGTAGATACGCGCGGGGCCGTTCGTGTTGAGGGAATTCGGGGGCGCCGCCGCAAGCGGACGCAGCGTTTCTATCTTCTTCTTTATTTCGTCGTTCGGGTAATAGGTGAATCCCTCGGCGAGCGATACGTTGCCGATGGGCATGAACTCGATGAACCGTACCTGGAAGCGGTGGTCAAGGGTCAGGCGGGCGAAATCAAGTATTTCATCATCGTTGAAGCCCCGGATGGCGACCACGTTGATCTTGACGGGGGAAAACCCGGCCCTTTCGGCGGCGGCGATTCCCCTCATAACGGCATCCAGATTGCCGCCCCGTGTAATCGTATGATATTTTTCGGCGACGAGCGAATCGAGGCTTATATTGATTCTCTTCAGTCCGGCGTCCCGGAGCGGTTCGGCACATGCTTCGAGAAGCGTGCCGTTTGTCGTGAGGCTGATATCGTGAAGCCCGTTCATCTCATGAAGCCTTCTCAGAAAGTCCACGATTCCCTTCCTGGCGAGCGGCTCGCCGCCGGTGACGCGGGCCTTCAGAACACCGGTCCTGACGGCGATGGCGACGATCCTCAGAATTTCCTCGTAACGGAGAATGTCCTCGTGCCCCAGGAACGACACTCCTTCCTTGGGCATGCAGTAGAGACACCGGAGATTGCACCGGTCGGTGACGGATATGCGGAGGTAATTAATTTCTCGTGTGCTGCCTTCGGCCATGCGTGATGGAGTCCTCAGTGAAAGTGTCTGATAATCGTGATGTTTCTACCACACTTCATACACCTTGACAAGGAGAGGGGGGTTAGGGACTGACCCGTGTGTCGGCCCGTACGGTTTCAAAATTACCGCTTGACTCCCTTCACCCTTGCGATTATCCATCCACGAAGGGGACGGACGCAGCCCTCATCTCACGGGGCGCGTTCGTATCATTGGTCATCCCCGGCATGCGGCGACCGGACGCTGGTTGTGCATGCATCATTGCACAAGGAGGAGCACCATGGAAACCAGGCCCTGGCACCGCCACTATGATTACAATGTACCCACCACACTCCGCTATCCGCGGATTCCCGTCTCGCACATTCTTGCGCTTGCCGCCGGCACGTACCCGGACAGGGCGGCACTCAACTTCTACGGAACCGAACTGACATTCTGGGAGCTGCGTGCACAGGTGCTTCGTATGAGCAATGCCCTGGCGAAGCTCGGCGTCACGAAGGGCGAGCGGGTGGGTGTTCATCTTCCCAACTGCCCCCAGTACGTGATTTCCTATTTTGCGGCGATATCCCTGGGCGCCGTCGTGGTCAATATGAACCCACTCTACACGACACCCGAGCTCGCGCA
This sequence comes from Deltaproteobacteria bacterium, assembly GCA_026388515.1. Classification (GTDB taxonomy): domain Bacteria; phylum Desulfobacterota; class Syntrophia; order Syntrophales; family UBA2210; genus JAPLJO01. The sequence goes on from JAPLJO010000056.1 coordinate 9,165, forward strand.
TATCGTGAAAACGACGGGTATGACCACATTCATCACCTTCGACATGATGTATCCCATGACGAGACCCCTCATCAGGGAGACGGACCTCCGGCGCGTCATCGTCACCAGGGTGACCGACTACATTAAGGGATTCAATGTGAGCACCGCGCGGGACCTTGAACTGGAAGAGGGATGGTATCACTTCTCAATGCTGATAGAGAACTGCACCGATATGAAGATGCCCCGTGTTCAAGTGGCACCCGAGGATGACGCCATGATTCAGTTCACGGGCGGCACTACGGGCACGCCCAAGGGCGCCGTCCTTACCCATGCCAATATCATTGCCGGCACGCTCCAGGCGTCCCTGTGGGGGAGCGCCACCATTTCCATGATTCCCCATGAGCGCCGCCGCGTGCTCGCCGTGATTCCCTATTTCCATGTGTACGGCAACATCGTCGCCATGAACTGGGCGCTCTTCAATGCAGCAACGCAGATACTCGTGCCGCGGTTCGAAATCGACGAACTGATGCGGATCATCGGCAATTTCGATGAAATCACGTTCTTTCCCGCCGTGCCGACGCTGATCACGGCGCTTGTCAACCATCCGAAGGCCGGCGAGGCCGGTCTGGACAAAAAGCTGGGGCTTCTCAATTCCGGTGCCGCGCCGATGCCCGTGGAGCTCATCGAGCAGGTGCAGGACATGGGGATATTCTATTCCGAGGGGTACGGCCTCAGCGAATCCACGTCCCTCGGCATCGTCAATCCCATCCTCGGTCTCAAGAAGGTGGGGAGCATCGGCATTCCCCAGATTGACAACGACGTGAGGCTCGTCGATATCGACAAGGGCGTCGAGGATGTTCCCCACGGCCAGCCGGGGGAACTCATCATGAAGGGTCCGCTCATCATGAAAGGGTACTGGAATAACCCGGCGGAAACGGCGCTCCAGTTGCGCGACGGGTGGCTCTACACCGGTGACATCGCCCAGGCCGACGAAGACGGGTATCTCTACATCGTGGACCGCAAGAAGGACATGATTATCGCCGGCGGCTATAACATCTACCCGCGGGAAGTCGACGAAGTCCTCTTTCAGCACCCGAAAGTCCTGGAGGCCGTGGCCGTGGGAATCAGTGATAAATACCGCGGTGAGACGGTGAAGGCCTGCGTCGTTCTCAGGAGTGGTGCGGAGGCCACCGGGCAGGAAATCATCGATTTTTGCAGGACGAAGCTTGCGGCCTACAAGGTGCCCAAGGTGGTGGAGTTCAGAGAATCGCTTCCCAAGTCAGCCGTGGGAAAGGTGCTCCGCAAGGTCCTCCGGGAAGAAGAGGAGAAGAAGCAGTAGAGGGAGGGAAAATCGGTCTCACCGGAAGTTACCGGTAATCAATGAGCCGGCTGATTCGGTTCTGCATGTCATCGACGGCGTTCCAGAGGTTCTCCACGCGGGCGCTCACGGCACGGGTCGGACATACCGTGATGCACCGTCCACACCCTTTGCACATTTCAGCATCGCAGAGCGCTTTTCCTCCCGCCAGCGACCGTGCGCCGACGAAGCACTCGGCAACACAGATCCCGCAGCCCGTGCACGCGTCGGGGGCAGTCTCTATACGAAGCCCCTTCAGCCTTACCAGCGATTCCCGGGAGACCTCCGGGAGATACCTGGCCGAGTTTCTGATGATGCAGCAGCAATGGCAGCAGAAACAGACCGTGAGGAGCTTCCCGCGGTCGCGCACGCCCCAGATGATATTGTCCGCCTTAAACCTGCCGGCAAAGGGCACCAGGCCGTTTTCAATGCACCGCGCCGCGTGGTCGAGCGCCTCGTCCACATCGACATGCCTGCTGACGCCTTTCGAGATTTCCCGTGCTCCTTCACCCAGAAGAAGGCACCCCAACTCCACGGGGTGATTCGTGCAGTTGTTTCCGTCGCGGCAGGTGCAGCGCTTGATGATGGCCCGGTGCGCGGCGCCGACGATCATTTCTTCGAGCACGGCTTTCGGGAGCGGCGTGGAACCGGTTCCGGCAATTGCTTCATTGACGGGAAGGTAGGTGATATGGAAGTTTTTTCCCGAAAGGAGCGGGATGGTGATGATGGCCGAAATCCTGCCGAGCAAAGAGCTTTGCGATTCCCGCAGGAGCTTTTGGGCCAGGGGAAACGTAAACGCCTGCAGCGTCATCCACCATTGGGGTCGTATCGACATGGTCCGTCTCCCTCCGTGCAGTCTCTCCGGTTACAGCCCCACGCTCACCTTGTAGGTGACCTTCGTTTCACCGTCGACGGGAACCTTCACATCGAACCGCACGGTGAAGGCATCGAGTTTCTTGTAGGGGTGACTGCTCCGTATGATGTTCCAGTTTCCCCAGAGCGGCTCGATGACGGCAACGGTGACGGCTTCCTTCTTGTGGTTGCGCAGGGTGATTTCCCATTCCGATTCATAGCGCCGGGTGGTAATCTGGACGAAATTCGTCTGGATGCGTTCCGCTGCGATATCGAAGGCCTCGCCGATGGTAAGTGCCACTTCTTCATTTTTCGGAGTGTGGGCGATCTCGTCCTCGCCGGCGAACTGCCGGCTTCCGCTTTCGTCTTCCTTGTAGAGCCGGACAATTCCCGCGGGAAGCGGCATGCCGAGGCCGTTATCGGCGGCGTTCCTGAAGAGAATCATCACTTTCACGGGCTGCTTCGGCGTCTCATCGCTTATCCGCCGCGTGAAGAATGAACTTGAACCGTAGACGCGATACTCCTTGCGGACGCCCACACCCGGGGCTTCGAGGAGCGTCACCTGCTTGGTCTGCATGTCCTTCAGGGTGGTTTTCCGCGCCAGATCGTAGATATGGTACTCGAAGAACTCCTTCTCGGCGAACTGCGCGGCGCCGACCCTGGCCTTGTCCTCCATGGCGAACATCTTTTCCTGGTACCGGTCTTCCACGCGGTGAATCTCCCCAGCAACGAGCTTTAGGGTGGCGTCGCGGTAGGAGGCGCCGCTCCTGTTGTCAACGGTAACCCACCCGGCGAGGTCCGATGAGGTGTCCTTCGCATCAAGGACCATCACATAATCCGCTTTCCACGTGATATTATCCGTGAGGTACGATACTTCCAGCGCGAGCGGTCCGGCGCGCTCGTTTTCATAGAGCCAGGTGAGCGTCGGCTTTGCGATGAGGTTTTCGGGAAGCTCGGGGAGCACCTTGACCCCCGGGTATCCCAGGTAGATTTCGTTTCCGATTTTTAATATCTGGTCCTGGTTGTTGCTGAGGAGAATTGCCTCCACGGTTTCCGTGCGATCCTGGTACTTATTCCAGTCGATGATTTTAATTTTTTTGCCCACGTATTTGTCGAGGAGCTTCGAGGCGTTCATGAGGTCGTACTCGTAATTCTGTTCGAGGATACTGAATGTCTCCTGGGCGTTTGCTGCCTTTACGAGGACCGTGACGGGCTTGATGGATGCCGCAACATCCATGAATCGAAGCTCGCCCTGACCCTTCGGAAGGGCGACGCTCCGCATGTCTTTGATGAGGCCGATATTGCTGTTGTAGACCGTGACTTCCATGCCGGTCTGATCATCGGCGGTGCTCTTTGCGGGCGGTCCCGCCGCCACTGCGGCGGCGGTCATGAGCACTATGGCAAGCACGGCGATTGTGTATCGTATTTTCATGTTCCCCTCCTGACTGGTGATGATGAAGATGATCTTATGTTACCACACATTCGCGGTGAAACGAAGTACATAGAACTTTCTGAAAGAAAAGGAGACCGCGAGATACCGCGTTACGGAGGATGTGCTTTTGTGGTAATGAAGGCAAAATCGGGATTCGGAAAGCAGCACCCCCCCCGACCCCTCTCAAAGAGGGGAGCGTATGGGAACACACTTCCTGTCCCTCTCAAAGAGGGGAGATAAAGGAAGTTCCCTCTTGAGAGGGGATTTAGGGGTGTGTAATAAAATCGGAAAATCGTAATTCGGGATTCTGAAAACATAAGAGGTGGAAGATGGCTGCATCGGAAAGCCCGGGCGCCATGAAGACCATCGTCATTCTCGGTGCGGGCATCATCGCCGTTTCATGCGCGGCCATATTCATCCGCCTCTGCAATGACGTGCCCTCGCTCGTGATTGCCGCCTTTCGGCTGGGCATTGCCTCACTGGCGCTCCTTGCGTTCACGGCGTTGAAGGGTGATACCCCCTGGCGAATTGCGAGGCGGGATATGCTCCTTTGCCTTGCCGCGGGGATATTTCTTGCCCTGCATTTCATCACGTGGATCAGCTCGCTCAAGTATACCTCCGTGGCGAGCAGCGTGGTCATTGTCACGACGAACCCCGTATTCGTGGCTGTCTTCTCGTTTTTTTTTCTCAAGGAGCGGCAGCCCGCGGAACTCATCTCCGGCGCGTTGCTCTGTGTCGCCGGAAGCAGCCTCATCGCCCTCGGCGACGGAGGCATTGCGGGTTTTGCCGCAGCCGGTTCGCGTGCCCTCACCGGTGATGCGCTTGCCCTTGCGGGGGCCGTCGCCGGAAGCGGCTACATCATCGCGGGAAGCAGGGTGCGCGAGCGCATCGACACCGTTCCCTTCATCACTATCGTATTTACCATTGCTGCCGTCATACTTCTGGCAGTCTGCCTGGCCCTCGGAACACCCTTCGGCGGATACCGGCCTTCATCATACTTCTTCATGGTGCTCCTCGCACTCGTCCCGCAGCTCATCGGCCACACCGCCTTCATGTGGGCGCTCGGGCACCTCAGAGCCGGGATGGTGGCCGTCACCATCCTCGGTGAACCCGTCGGTGCGACGATACTTGCGTGGTTCATCTTCGGCGAGACCGTGGGTGCCGTGCAGTTAGCGGGCATGATGCTCATTTTCGCAGCGATTGTGATTACCTCCCGGAGGGGCGCAAAAGTGCCGCCCTGATATCATTTTCGCATGTCACGGTCATTCTCCCGGACTGCATCCTGGCAGGGTGCGGATTCTTGACTTTCAGCAGACGAATTGGTATGACCTCTTACCAGATACATTCTCCCGAAAAGGAACATTCAATGGCGCCGCCGAAGGCCCTGCCGCTACGCCCCGCTCAGTACGCCGAACACCGGCTCATTACCTCGATACTCGATAGTACCTACCCGCCAGGCACCGCCCTCCCGGCCGAGCGGGTGCTTGCGGAACAAATCGGCGTCACAAGGCAGACGCTTCGCGAAACACTGCAGCGGCTTGCCTCAGAGGGCTGGGTGACCATTCATCACGGCAAATCGACGGTGGTGAACGATTACTGGAAGGCGGGAGGACTGCGGATGCTCGGCACCACAGCGAAGTACGGCGAGTTTCTCTCGAAGGACTTCATCAGGTATCTTCTCGAGGCGAGGATGACGATATTTCCGGCGGTGGCAGGCCTTGCCGCGAAGCAGGATCCCGATACACTGATCCGGCATCTCGAAGGGTACAGGGATCTTGATGATGAGCCGCGCTCCTTCGTTGAGTTTGACTGGAAACTGCAGGTGCTCATCGCCGGACTTTCCTGCAACCCCGTATACCCGCTCATACTCAACGATTTTGCATCGATTTTCAAAATGCTCGCCCCCTGGTATTTCGGTCTCAGACAGGGAAGACAGGCCTCGCGTTCATACTACCGGAAGCTTCACCGTGCGCTAAAGCACGGCCCAACGGAGGTCGAGAATATCGTCCGGGAGGCGCTGGCAAGAAGCGTACGCATCTGGGACGACGTCACTATTGTAAAGGAGGAGTACCGTGGAGCGATGGAACGGCTGGGGTGATGAAACCATTTCTATGGACCTGCCGCCCGGGGCGCTGGCCCTGCTGAAGGGGCTTGTGGGCGAGGCAAAACCGCCGAAGGACTGCCCCCTTGAAAGAGTCCTCGCACAGGTCCCCGCCTCGCGCCTGCCTTCTCATCCGGGGATTGTGACGCAGCCCATGGACCGGCTTATCCACTCCCACGGGCACAGCCTTTCCGACTGGGTGCACATGCGCGCGGGGACTATCAGACGTTTCCCCGACGGCGTTGCCTGCCCGGCAACCCTCGATGACCTCACGGGGCTGCTCGACTTTGCGGCAACGCACGGCATCATCGTGATTCCTTACGGGGGCGGCACGAGCGTGGTAGGGCATCTCGATGTTCCCGACGATACGCGGCCGGTCCTCAGCATATCCATGAAACGGCTCAACAGGCTGGTGTCGCTTGATTCCATGAGTCTGCTCGCGACTTTTGAAGCGGGCATCAGGGGCCCGGAGCTGGAATCACAGCTCGGCGCGCGCGGTTTCACCCTGGGCCACTACCCCCAGTCATACGAGTATTCCTCGCTCGGCGGCTGGGTGGTGACCCGTTCAAGCGGGCAGCAGGCGCTTTACTACGGGGGTATAGATAAAATGTTCGTCGGCGGAGACCTCTATACGCCGAAAGGAATCGAGCGGATTCCCGAAGTGCCGTCATCGGCGGCGGGGCCGGACCTCCGGCACCTTGTGCTCGGCTCCGAGGGGCGTTTGGGCATCCTCGCCAGGGCAACGGTAAGGATATCACCCGTTCCCGCAAAAGACGTGGTCTACGGCGTCTTTTTCCCCACCTGGGAGAATGCCCTCGAGGCAGCGCGTACGCTTGCCGCGAGCGGATTGCCCCTTTCCATGGTACGTCTCAGCAATCCCGTGGAGACCATGACGAACCTCTTCATTGCGGGCCACGAACGGGAGATCGCTCTTCTCAAGAAATACCTTGCGTTCAGGGGCATTCCGGAACACGGCTCGTCCATGTGCCTGCTCGGTTTTATCGGCTCCGCGCGGCTTGTACGCGCGGCGAAGTGTGAGGCCTTCTCGATTATGCGGAAGTACAAAGGGGTCTCCCTGGGAACGATGATGGGAAAATCATGGAAGAAAAACCGCTTCCTCACGCCCTACCTCAGGAATACGCTCTGGGACCTCGGCTATGCCGTGGATACCCTGGAGACCGCAGTTCCCTGGAGCAGGGTGGATTCGACCATGCAGGAAATCGAGCGCGTCATCGGAAAGGGACTCATGCCGTGGAATGAGAATGTCCATGTCTTTACCCATCTGTCGAGGCTCTACCCGATGGGCTCGAGCATCTATACGCAGTTCCTGTTCCGGCTCGGGGATACGCCGGAAGAGACGCTGGAGCGGTGGAAGACACTCAAGGCGGCGGCGAGCCGTGTCATTATGGACGCGGGGGGAACGATCAGCCACCAGCACGGCGTCGGCATCGATCACAAGGAATACCTGGAGGCGGAGAAAGGGAAGGTGGGCATGGAGATACTTCGAACCCTGTGCGCCACCGTCGACCCGGACAACAGAATGAACCCGACCAAGCTGATCTGAAGGCGCAGGATCTGCAGAAAGACGCGCACTCTCGGCGCAGGCCGGTGTACCCGGTGTGAAGGAAGGTGGACATATGAATATTACGGACATTCCAAAAAAGTGGGACATGATTGTGGTGGGAGGAGGAATTACGGGCGCCGGTATTTTCCGCGAGGCGGTGAGTATCGGGCTCAAGGTGCTTCTCCTGGAGCAGAAGGACTATACCTGGGGCACATCGAGCAGGTCCACCAAGCTGGTGCACGGCGGCCTCCGGTATCTCCGTGAGGGACATCTGCTCGTGACCAAGGCGGCAGTGGAGGAGCGGGAACGGATGCTGCGGGAGGCGCCGGGGCTCGTCGAGCCTGTGGAGTTCCTGCTTCCCGTGTATAAAGGGGAGGGTCCCCGCAAGTGGCAGCTCGACGTGGGGCTTCTTCTCTACGATCTCATGGCGAAAGAAAAGCAGCACCGGTTCGTGGGTCGGGAAGAATTTCTCAAGCTCTCACCGTACATCAAGAAAGATGGTCTTGCCGGCGGCTTCTGCTTTTTCGATGCCCAGGTTGACGACTGCCGGCTCGTCCTCAGGCTCATCAATGAAACCGTCGAAGACGGCGGCGTCGCCGTGAATTATGTGAAGGTCTCAGAAGTACTGCGAAACAAGAAAGGGGAAGTGGTCGGTGTCGTTGCCGAGGATCCCGAGACAGGGGAGTCGAGAACACTCCACGCGAAACTCGTCATCAACGCCACCGGCGCCTGGGGGGAAACGCTCCAGCCGTCGCCCGATCCGAAACGGCACCTCCGGCCCCTCAGGGGAAGCCATCTCGTGTTTCCCACATCGGTGCTCCCCCTTCAACATGCCCTCGCCTTTATCCATCCCGCCGACGAGCGGGGATTTTTCGCGATTCCCTGGGAGGGTGCGGTGCTCGTCGGCACCACTGACCTCGACCACAGGGAAGACCTCTCGAAAGAGCCTGCCGTCGCGCAGGAAGAGGTGGACTACATAATGGCAGGGGTGCACCATTACTTTCCCGCCGTGAAGGCTTCTGCAAAGGACTGCGTCGCCACATTTGCGGGCATACGGCCCGTTCTCAGCGAAGGAAAGCTCTCGCCGTCGAAGGAATCGCGGGATTATGTGGTATGGAAGAAGAACGGGCTTGTCACCGTCACCGGGGGCAAGCTCACGACATTCCGCAGGATGGCCTGGGAGACGCTCAAGGCGGCCAGCATCTTTCTGCCGAAGACTAAAGAAGTGAAGAAAAAAGAACCCGTCTTCCGGCCGCTTCCCGAGCTGCCGAAGGAACATTACGGGCTCTCACCGGAAACATGGAGGCGGCTCTACGGGCGGTACGGCGATTCGGCCATCGCGCTCGTCAAGGAAGCCGGACCCGAGGATCTCGAGTGCGTACCGGGGACCCACACGCTCTGGGCTGAGATACCCTACGTGGCGCGGCGCGAGCAGGTGCGGCATCTTTCCGATCTGCTGCTGCGGCGGGTGCGCATCGGCATTCTCTGCCCGCAGGGAGGCATCGAACATATCGAGCGGATACGGAAGCTCTGCAAAACAGCCCTGGGCTGGAGCGACCTCCGGTGGGAAAATGAAATCAACATGTACAACGGTCTGTGGAGAAGCGCCTACTGGCTGCCGTCGGACGAAACATGCGAGGAGAAAAAATGAGCACAAAAGACCTGATACTGGCAATCGATAACGGGACCCAGAGTCTCAAAGCGCTTGTCTTTGACCTCGAGGGGAACATGCTGGCCCGTCACCGGGTTCCCTTCCAGCCTTATTTTTCCGATAATCCCGGATGGGCGGAACAGCACCCGGAGGTGTTCTGGCGGGCCCTCTGCACGGCATGCCGGGAGCTGTGGAAGGGCGGCGTCATCGCGAAAGAGCGCATCGCCGGCGTCTCCCTCACGACCCAGCGGGCGACGGTGATCAATCTCGACAAATCGGGCAAACCGCTCCGCCCTGCAATACTCTGGCTCGACCAGCGCAAGACCTACGGGCTGCCGCCGCTCACGGGACCTTGGGGCGTTCTCTTCAAGGTGACCCGTCTCGAGCCCACCATCGAATATTTCCGGCGCGAGGCGGAGGCGAACTGGATACGCACCCATCAGCCCGACATATGGCGGAACACCAATAAATATCTTCTCCTTTCAGGCTATCTCAACTACCGGCTGACCGGCGACTACGTGGATTCCATAGGCAGCCAGGTCGGATACATACCCTTCGAGTACCGGAAGCTCGACTGGGCCGCCACGTGGGACTGGAAGTGGAAATGTCTTGGACTGGAGCCGGACATGCTTCCCCGTATCATGCCCGTCGGTTCAACGCTCGGAACGATTACCCGTGAAGCGTCGCAGGAATCGGGCATCCCCGAGGGGCTTCCCGTCATCGCCGCCGCCGCCGACAAGGCCTGTGAGGTTATCGGCTCGGGAAGCATGGATCCTTCCATCGGGTGCATCAGTTACGGCACCACCGCGACGGTCAATGTGACAAGCAAAAAATATAAAGAGGCGGTGATGCTTCTTCCCGCATACCCGGCGGCCATTCCTGACTACTTCACCATCGAGGTCCAGATCATGCGCGGCTACTGGATGGTGAGCTGGTTCAAGGAGGAATTCGGCCATCCGGAAATCGAGATGGCCGCGAAACAGGGGCTCGAAGTGGAGCAGTTGTTTGACCGGCTCGTGGATGACGTGCCTCCCGGCTCGATGGGACTCATGCTCCAGCCGTTCTGGACGCCGGGGCTGAAGCTGCCGGGACCGGAGGCGAAGGGTGCCGTCATAGGGTTCGGCGACGTCCACACAAGGGCCTATCTCTACCGGGCGATTCTCGAGGGACTTGCCTACGCCCTTCGTGAAGGCAAGGAACGTATCGAAAAAAAGACCGGCATTCCAATCACAACCCTCCGTGTATCCGGAGGCGGCTCCCAAAGCAGAAACGCCATGCAGGCGACCGCGGACATCTTCGGCCTCTCTACGGCGAAGCCGCACCTCTACGAGACGTCGGGACTCGGCGCCGCCATTGATGCGTCGGTGGGGCTCAAGCTTCACAGGAGCTTCGAGGATGCCGTGAAGGCCATGACGCACGTGGGGCAGGTCTATGAACCCCGCCCGGAATTTCATAAGCTCTACGACGCCCTCTACCGCGATGTGTACAAGAAAATGTACAAACGCTTGCGGCCGCTCTATCTGCGCATCAGGGAAATCACGGGATACCCGCGGTGATACGAACGTTCCGGGGTGAGCGATATCGACATAAATTGTAAAGGGAGTGTCGGTTCAGCATTATATATATGATTGCCTTTCTTCTGTTCCCCGTTAGTCGTTTACTTTGAAATAGAAACTGAAGGTAGTAGCGTGAAGAGTTTCACGGCAGTGCTCTCCTGTGTGACAATCCCTGCATTTCCTGTCATTCGAATTCGGAAGCGTGATGTATAAATAGAATAATCCATACCCCATTCTATAATATATATCTATTTGCTATATTCACATAAATAATATATGGCGCTGTACATCAATCTTGGTTTACTCTCATGAGGAGCACACGCCATGGCGACGATTATAGAGCCGCTTGTTAATGATGTATATATTGGTGAACCGACAAAACGCGCTTTAAGCTACATACAGTCGCAACGAGAAAAAGGGAAACGTGTTGTCGGTATCTACTGCGGATATGCACCCCTGGAGGTTATCCGCGCCATAGATGCGGTTCCCGCAGTTCTTTGCGCATTTGCCGATAAAACAATCGAGGCGGCTGAGGTCGTACTGCCGCCTAACCTCT
>JAPLJO010000100.1 GCA_026388515.1 Deltaproteobacteria bacterium
ACCGCGCTTTCGAAAGAGCGTTTCAGTTTTATCATGGATTCAAGAAAAATCCTCGGTGCCGAGCGGTTCAAGAAGCTTGGGATGTTTGATGAAGATAACCGCGGCCGGATGATGAAGAACTGCGCAAGAGACAGAGACCGCGAGTCCGGGAAGCCGGATCGCGAAATGCGGGGCCCTGGTCCTGAAGGGCCCGGATTTGGATGGCATTGCCCAAAAGGTGGGCCGGATGTCGATTGATGAAAAAACCAGCCTGTAACCTCTCTTCAGTCGCGTCATAGTGCCTCATTGTTGCAGGGATGTGATTGTTTCATCAAATCACATCCCTGCAATAACTTCCTTTTTCTCGAAGTGAGCTAAAAATTATGGTAGAAAGACGACATTTCGGGTATAGCTCCCACTGTAATGATTAATCATCCGACACAGATCAAGAGGGTTTTCTGATAACAGCAGTCTGTCTTTCTATGCAGACGAAATTAATGAAATTTCAAATCATGGTGCCTGTTTTCATCTGAGGTTTTATCAGGACTGACACGATAATGAGATACAACAAAAGAGAAATTATCATAGCAATACTTCTTATACTGATGATGCCTCTGCCTGCTGTCGCAGCGGATTTGATCATAAAAGGAGAAATGCTTACTCTTGATAAATGTATAGAAATAGCTCAAAAAAACCATCCATCGATTCTTGCAGCCGAGCACACCGTAAAGATAAACCAGAATAAAGCAGGTGAAGCAAAGTCAAATTATTACCCTCAGATAAACTGGAATACGGGTTACAGCAGGAGCGCCCCCGCTCTCAAAACATCCAGCCAATCCACCGAGACTCCGTATAATGATTATTCAAGCAGCCTGACGTTGAGCCAGAATATCTATGATTTTGAAAAAACGGCTACCCAGGTAGAAATACAAACCCTCAACACAGATTCATCGCAGCTTGATTTGACAAACGTTACACGTGAAGTCGTATTTGGTGTGAAGCAGTCTTATTATGGACTATTGCGAGCATTGAAGACCCGGGATGTCAATCGGGAGATCGTCAATCAGTTTCAGCAGCATCTTGATCAGGCCAAAGAGTTCTTCCGTATCGGCATAAAGGCAAAATTTGATGTGACCAAGGCAGAAGTCGATTTGAGTAATGCAAAAATAAACCTGCTTACAGCAGAAAACAGCGTAAAGATTGCAAAGATAACACTTAATAATGCAATGGGAATTCTCAACGCGCCTGAATACGATGTCGAAAACAACCTCGCTTTTCAGCAATATGATATCCCTTTTGAGGAGGCAATGAAAGAGGCCTATCAAAGCCGCCCTGATTTACTTTCTTTGCTTAAAAAAAAGGAATCTATTGACCGTACGATAACGCTGGCGAAGAAAGGCTACTATCCTACCCTGTCGGGAAATGCGAGTTACGGTTTCGAGGGACGTGACTTTCCTCTGGATGAGGGCTGGAATATCGCTGCAATAATGTCATTTCCTCTTTTTAGTGGTTTTTTAACCACCTACCAGGTCGAAGAAGCTTTGGCAAACCTCGATGTTTTAAAGGCACACGAGGATGCCCTGCGACAGTCCATCCAGCTTGATGTGCAGCAGGCCACTCTCAACCTGCAGGTGGCGAAGGATATTATTTCCACGGCTGAACTCACGGTGAAGCAGGCGGAAGAAAACCTTGAGATTGCCAATGGCCGCTATACGGCCGGCATCGGTAATCCCATAGAAGTAACGGATGCTCTTGTGGCCCTAAGTAACGCAAAAATGTCGCATATTGCAGCGCTTCACGATTACAAAATGGCACACGCGAGCCTGGAAAAAGCAATCGGTATCGTTCAATAAAAACTCCTTAGTATTGGCTATCAATTATGAAAACACACATCATGACAAACGCCTCCCATAAAAAATTTTCCGGTAACTTAATAAAGTGGTCGTTTCTACCATTTATCATTACGGCACTCATATACGCATGCTCATCAGACAAGGCGCCCCCATCAATGCCCCCCGTTCCGGTTGCCGTGGCTACCGCGATTCAGAAAAACATTCCTGTTCAGATAGAAGCTATCGGGACCGTTGAGGCCTCTCAGACAATATCAGTGAAGACCCGGATCACGGGGCAGATAACAGAGGTCTACTTCAAAGAAGGCCAGGATGCGAGAAAGGGGGATCTTCTCCTTTCAATGGACTGCCGTTCATATGATGCAGCTCTGAAACAGGCCGAGGCCAATCTCAACAGGGATAAAGCTCTATTAGAAAACGCCGAGGAAACACTGCGGCGGTATACAGACCTGGTGGAAAAGGGTTATGTGGCACGAGAGCAGTACGATCAGGTTCGGACAAACTGGGCAGCCCTCGAAGCTACGGTAAAAGCAGACATTGCAGTGGTGGAAAACAATCTTGTGCAAACACAGTACTGCGCTATCTATTCTCCCATTGATGGCCGCACCGGTATGTTGAAAGTGAATCAGGGAAATATTGTCAAGGCCGATGAAACGGAAGTGGTTACCATTAATCAGATTCAGCCTGTCAATGTCTCCTTCGCCATTCCTGAAAAGGATCTGCTGAAGGTCAGGAAGCTCTTGTCGGAGAAGAAACTGGAGATCGACGCGTGTATCCCCGGCGAAGAACTCCCCGAAAAGGGAGCACTTACCTTTGTGGATAACGCCATCGATACGGCAAGGGGAACCATTACTCTCAGGGGCACGTTTGACAATCGGGAAAAACGCTTAGTACCGGGCCAGTTTGTCAATGTGATACTGACTCTCTCAATCCAGCCCAACGCGATACTCGTGCCTTCGCAGAGTGTAGAGCAAGGGCAGGTGGGTCAATATGTTTTTGTCATCAGCCCTGATTCCAATGCTGAAATGAGGCAGGTTACGATTGGTCAGGACATCAAGGATGAAACCGTTATTCTGAAGGGGATTCGGGCAGGAGAGCGGGTGGTCACCGATGGACAGATGCGGCTTCTGCCGGGGTCCAGGGTAACCATCAAAGAGATAAAATAACACAATAGTGGTGGTATTGATTGAATATCTCGAGCATTTTCATACGCCGACCAGTCATGACAACGCTTGTCATGCTGTCGTTTCTTCTCTTTGGTATTGTTGCCTATCGCGCACTTCCCGTGAGTGAACTTCCCAATGTAGATTTTCCTACAATCCGTGTTTCTGCAAGTCTTCCGGGCGCAAGCCCTGAAACGATGGCTTCCTCTGTGGCGACAACACTCGAGAAGGAGTTTTCCAACATCGCCGGCATTGACTCCATGACCTCGTCAAGTGCATTGGGAAGTACGCAAATTACCCTGCAATTCAATTTAAACCGTAACATTGACGCAGCGGCTCAGGACGTCCAGGCAGCCATTTCGTCGGCTTCACATAATCTCCCCAAAGACATGACATCCCCTCCGACCTTCAGGAAGGTGAATCCGGCTGAACAACCCATTCTTTTTATATCTTTGAATTCGTCTACCTTACCCCTTTCAACGGTTGATGAATATGCAGAGAATCTCCTTGCAAAACGTATATCCATGGTCGATGGCGTGGCGGAGGTGGGGGTCTCCGGTTCACAGAAGTATGCGGTCCGTGTCCGTCTTGATCCGAAGGTTCTTGCTGCCCGTTCCATTGCGCTTAATGAAGTAATAGATGTGATACAGTCTGGAAACGTCAACCTCCCGACGGGCGTCCTCTGGGGAGCACATAGAATATATACCGTCAAAACCTCCGGGCAGCTCAATGACGCAACCTCCTACCAGTCACTTATTGTTGCCTATCGCAATGGTTCAGCGATACGGCTTGGGGATCTGGGCGAGGTTATCGACAGCGTCGAGAATACCAAGGTGGCTTCATGGTTCAATAATGACCGGTCCATTGTTCTGACCGTCCATCGCCAGCCGGGCACCAATACTGTTGAAGTGGTACAGGCTATCAAAAACATCCTTCCGAGCTATCGCGCGCTGATGCCGGCATCGATAAATCTCAATATCCTTTATGACCGATCCGAATCCATCAAAGAATCAATCAGAGATGTGCAGCTCACTCTCCTCCTGGCGCTGTTTCTTGTGGTTCTGGTAATTTTTCTCTTCCTCCGTAACTTTTCTGCAACAATCATTCCCGGTCTCGCACTGCCTCTGTCCATAGTGGGAACCTTTTCAGTGATGTATCTCGCCGGGTTTAACCTCGACAATCTTTCGCTCATGGCTCTTACCCTCTGCGTGGGTTTTGTTGTCGACGATGCCATAGTCATGCTCGAAAATATCGTGCGCCACATTGAGCAAGGTGAAAGTCCCCGTGAGGCAGCTTTTAATGGATCAAAGGAGATAAGCTTTACCATCCTTTCTATGACTCTGTCCCTGGTTGCCGTGTTCATTCCTATTCTCTTTATGGGGGGTATCGTCGGCAGATTGCTTCACGAGTTTGCGGTCACGATTGCCGTTGCCGTTCTCATTTCAGGGTTCGTATCGCTCAGTCTGACACCGATGCTCTGCAGCATTTCTCTGCGGTCGACCAAAGACAAAAAACACGGCAGAATCTAC
Organism: Deltaproteobacteria bacterium; assembly: GCA_026388515.1. Taxonomy (GTDB): domain Bacteria; phylum Desulfobacterota; class Syntrophia; order Syntrophales; family UBA2210; genus JAPLJO01. Next base: position 4,522 of record JAPLJO010000100.1, read on the forward strand.
CAGGCTTCCGAACGGTTTTTCGAAGGAATGCGCGATGCCTATGCAACAAGTCTTCAATGGGTACTGCAGTACCGTTTGGCGACTCTCATCATCTCTCTTTTTTTCCTGGCAGGAGTCATCTCCCTCTATTTCATCATGCCCAAGGGGTTCCTCCCCAGTGGGGACACCGATTTAATCGCCTGTTCCACAGAAGCAGCGCAGGGCACCTCCTTTGAATCGATGGTGGAGTACCAGAAGAAAGTCGCTCGCATTGTTGAACAGGATCCAAATGTTGATGTCATCATGTCAAGCGCGGGAGGTGGTGGCAGGTCGGCTAACACCGGCAATCTCATGATTCGCCTGAAACCCCGAAGTGAACGCCGTCTCAGCGCAGATGAAATAATCCAGGAACTCAGGCCGAAACTCGCCACAGTCCCCGGCATTCAGGTCTACATGCAGAACCCGCCACCGATACGGATTGGAGGGTATCAAACAAAAAGCCAGTATCAATATGCCTTGCAAAGTCCGGATACCAACGAGCTTTACCAACACGCCCCTATGCTGGAATCAAAGCTTAAGGATTTGCCGGGATTCCAGGATGTGACAAGTGATCTTCAACTTAAGAATCCGCAAGTTTCAGTGAGCATTGACAGGGATAAGGCATCCGCACTCGGTCTCAGTGTCCAGCAGATAGAGGAAGCCCTTGGAAGTGCATATTCCACCCGCCAGGTATCGACGATCTATGCACCCAATAACGATTACCAGGTCATCCTTGAACTCCTCCCACAATATCAGATGGATTCCTCCGCGCTTTCCCTTCTCTATATCCGTTCCTCTTCCGGGAACCTGATTCCCTTGAGTACGATAGCAGGCGTAGAGCGGACTGTAGGGCCACTCTCCGTAAACCACCTTGGACAACTTCCCGCGGTAACCCTTTCTTTCAACCTTGCACCAGGCAAATCGCTGGGTGACGCAGTGAACGAAGTGGAAAAGACGGCGCGGACCATCCTGCCGGACACAATCACGGGGAGTCTTCAAGGGACTGCACAAGCCTTCGAATCATCCATGGTGGGGCTCGGTATCCTGATTCTGGTGGCCATACTGGTTATTTATGTCCTGCTTGGCATCCTCTACGAAAGCTTCATCCATCCCCTCACTATTCTTTCAGGACTTCCCTCCGCAGGGCTTGGGGCACTTTTGACCCTGCTGATTTTCCGCATTGACCTCAATATGTACGCCTTGGTGGGAGTCATCATGCTGATAGGGATTGTCAAGAAAAATGCCATTATGATGATTGATTTTGCGTTGGATGCAGAAAGGAAGGAAGGCAAGAATCCACAGGAAGCGATATATCAGGGAGCCCTCGTCAGGTTTCGACCCATTATGATGACGACCATGGCGGCCCTCGCGGCAACACTGCCCATAGCCCTCGGGTTGGGTGCAGGGGGAGAATCCCGGCAACCTCTGGGTCTCGCAGTTATTGGAGGCCTTATCTTTTCGCAGGCAATAACTTTATATATTACTCCGGTTATATACGTTTATCTTGATGCATTTCAGTCACAGGTAAAAAATTTCATCCGATTTCAGCATACCGTCTGAAATGATATCAGGGAAGCACTGAATTGACCTGCCCCTCCCCGAAAACTAGTCCAGCTTATCCCGGTGAATCGAGCAGGAGTTCTTGACGGTGGGGATGACAGGGTCGCACGTCAGGTGAATCATGTTTGGAATAATTCTTATTTCCGTCATCACATTGATGCACCTTTACGTCTTCTGGCGTACTACATCGGTGCCGCTTATCAGGAGATATGTTCCGCGGAAGTATATCATCGGGACGGGAGCGATTCTCTGGGCAAGCTTTTTTGCCGCCCGCATCTTCGCGCACGGCAGCACGGGAACCATTGCGGAGGTGTTGGAGTTGTTAGGCATGAACTGGATGGGCATGCTGTTCCTTTTTTCCATCTCACTCCTTGCGATTGAACTCGTCACCGGGTTCGGCCAACTTCTGCCCCGGTTATCGCCCTCGTTGCGAGGCGGCGCGCTAATCGCCGGAGGAATACTTTCTGTAATTGCTCTTGTCCAGGGTATGCGGCCGCCGGTGGTGCACGACTATGAGGTGCGACTTCACAGTCTTCCCGCCGAGATGGACGGCACAGTGCTTATCGCCATGTCAGACCTGCACCTCGGATCGCTGCTTGACGAGCAATGGCTTGCCGCGCGGGTCGCCCAGGTTCAGGAACAGCGACCTGATCTTGTAGTCTTGCTCGGTGATATTTTTGAAGGACACGGACAGCCCCAAGGAGAGTTTCTTCCGATTCTGCACCACCTCTCGGCGCCGCTCGGCGTCTGGGCCGTTGCCGGCAATCATGAATTCTACGGCGGTCTCGGCGCGAGCATGTCCTTAATTTCCGAGGCCGGTTTCGAGGTGCTGCATAATCGCTGGACGGAAATCAAGCCAGGTTTCATTCTGGCGGGCATCGACGATCTCACGGCAGATTACCGTGCCGGCAAGAAAAATGATTTCATCTCACAGGCGGTTGCAGGCAGGCCACCCGGTGTCACCATTCTCCTGTCACACACGCCCTGGCAGACTGAGAAAGCGGCGGCTGCCGGCGTGGATCTGATGCTCTCCGCTCATACCCATGGCGGTCAGATCTGGCCTTTAGACTATTTGATTCGCCTCTCGTACCCGCTGCTGGAGGGACAGCATGAGGTGGATAGCATGCAGGTCATCGTCTGCCGCGGCACAGGCACGTGGGGACCACGTATGCGCCTCTGGTGCCCCGGTGAGATTCTCCGCGTGACGCTTCGGTGTAAACAATTTTAATTTAAGGTAGGAGTCGTTATTTTTAATTATTACGGTTTGAAGCTTGCATAAATAAAAAAATGGGAGTGACACACGCTTCCAGGAAGGCTTCTTTCACCTACGAATCTTCATGCTGTGGTTGATTCTCCCGGCTACGATAACCATATGAAAGCATGAGTATCGAGTAGAAAATCCGGTTGTCTGATTTCAGGAAAACTCTCCCCCAACACCGTATTTCGCAGGACAGGTCGGCATGATACCAAGCAAACTCTTATCGTTCGTCTGACTTATTCCTTAGCTTTCCACAGTAGCATTTTAATTTCTACATCATCATACCCAATAGGTAGCAACGGCCATTAATACAGTACGATTCCAACTGTCTACCTGATTTGATTGTGTTCACAAGGATAGGTTGATAATCAGAGAGCGGCGAATCTATTTATCCCTTTTATTTGCCCTGAACCTGCCGTTCCATAAAGCATTCGACACAAGCCTAAAATACTTCATGGCTGAGATGCGCGGCGGCGCCTGCTCAGGCGCTGGTATGGGCTTCTTGACCTTGACGACGTTGAGATCGATCCCCGTCAGCTTGATGGCTGCGGGAAGAAGCAGAAGCGCCCCGATATTGTTGGCGGTCAGCACTACCGCCATGAGCATGCCGAAGAGCACCACCGGCTTGAACGTGGAAATGCAGCACACCGAAAAGCCCGCCATGAGCGAGAGCGCGGTGAATATGTTCGCCCTTCCTGATTCTGCCAGCGCTTCTTTGATGCTTTCATCGATGGAGCGTCCCGCTTTCATGCGGTGGCGCCAGGTATTGATGAAATGAATGGTGACGTCGTCGCCGATACCGATGGTGATGGCGGCAATCACCGAGGTGGCGACGTCTAAAGGAATCCCCGTCCAGCCCATGATGCCGAAGTTGAGTGTGACGGCAAGTACCAACGGAATAAGCGATAGAAAACCCATTAAAACATTTCTCACGACAATGAATACGACAATGCTGATGACTATTATTGACTGAATCAAATTCGAGATCTGTCCGCTCATGATGTAATCGGCTGTCTTGATAATCAGCGTCGGATGTCCCGAAATGGTGACGGAATAATTTTCAGGAAGATGGCTCTTGAGGTAGTCTGAAATCTTGTTCAGGATGCCTTCAAGCTCCACAGTACCAACCATGTGTCCCTGTTTCTGGCAGATTCTCGTGAGTATATTACAGGTCTGGAACTTCGGGTCCACGTAGGGCTCGAAATCGTCGATCCTTCCATCGGAATTCAGATCGTCGTCGGAATAGATTTCAAGATAGTCCTTGATGTCCTGGCTGTTCGAGGGGATGGCGAAATAGGCCCGGTCGTCATTGTTCATCGCCATGTGCATGGTGCGGATGTAATCGCTGAAAGCGTCCGTTCTGCCTATATTGAGGTAACTGTTCTCGTCCGATTCAAGCCATGCCCTGACATTATCAATGGTATTGAGATACTCCGTGGTTTTCACGCCGTCCGGTACGCCGGAATCGATCAGTATGTTGAATCCCCAGCGCCCGCCGAATTTCTCTCCAATGACCTTCTCGCTCTGCCGTATCGGATTGTCCGCCTTAAAATACTGGAGGAGTTCGGTTTCCACATGTATCCTGAATATCCCGATGATGGAAAAGACGATGATCGCGCCGATTACGATCATTACTTTCCCGGGGTGGTTCAGCGCAGCCGTCGTGAACCATCGTATTACCACTTCGACAGGACTCCTGCCAGTGCTCCGGCTCTTTCTGGCTTCCCTAATCTTGAAATGGTGGCGGTGGGGCAGGATGGCCAGGACCGCGGGGATGAGGGTCATGGCGATAAATACAGCGAATGTTACTCCAAGACCCGAAAAGAAACCCCAGATGCGAAGGGCAGAGAGCTGGTGGGTTGCGAGGGTCCAGAAGGAGATTATAGTGGTTAGACCTGCGATGCCGACGGTGACATTTATGTGCGCCATGGACGAGAGAAGTCCCTTTGACCGCTCAGTGCCCTGAATAAGCTCAAGGTCTTCGTAGTACTGGCTCATCACGTGTATGGCGTAGGCGCTTCCCACGCAGATGAGAAGTGGCGGCAGTGAAACCCCGATCGGCGATAGGGCGACACCCGTCAATCCCATCAGGCCCAGATCCCATGCTGTTGCCATTATGATGGTGACGACGGGAAGCCAGACACCGCGCACGGAGCGGAAATTGATATAAAGCACTATCATCACCACCAGCAGCGCGAGAGGTACAATGACATAAAAGTCCCTTTGGATGGCATCCACAATCCACACGTACACCAGCGGCTGTCCCTGGGTAATGATTTTCAGCGACGGATAGCCGCCTACTATTTTCAGGATTTCCCTCGACATGGCGTCGTCGGTTTCCGTATTGCTATCCTTGCTGAAGCGAACGATGAAGCCGAGATCGGTAATTTTGCCGGTTGCAGAATCTTTGCTGTAGATTCCTTTCTCGAATGCGGGATTCCGCAATAATTTTTTCTGGAACTGACGGAAATCCTCTTCCGATTTAGGGAGAATTCTCTTTCCTTCCCCATCCTTTTCAATCAGGTGATACGTTTTCAGCGTGTCGTTGACGCCGATGATGTCCTTGGTGGTGAAGGGGGATATGATCCGATATGTGATTTTGCGCTTCTTGAGATCCTTCAGGTCTTGGGTCCTTTCATGCAACTTCCTTATCTGGTGGGCACTGAGGACAAGATTGTTTCCGGGGTTGTAATCAAAGGTACGCTTCAGGAAACGAACGAAGGGAGGATCCTGTTCAAAGGCGGCGGCGAGTTCATTGAAGGGCACTTCATTTCCCGTGCGGAACCGCTGCAGCGTATTCAGCCGCGACGCCTCGCGTTTTTCATCATAGTCCTTATATTCTTCAAGGTCCGTCAGCAGGTTGTCTATTTCTTTGAAAGTGTCATGACTCCATAAGTTCCCGGTAGAGATATCAAGTATGAGGAAGGTATCCACATCACCGTAGACTTCTTTCACCTGATTGTAAGTCTGGTATACCTTGTCTCTTTTGGGAAGATAGGTTTCGATGGAGGTGTCGAACTTGAGTGTGGCAAGCCCGGAACTGAGAATTATGGTGACTACGAGCAATGTGATGAGAACGAAATAAGGCCGTTTGATTACGAACTGCGTATAGCGGTGCATTAATCCCATTGACGTTCCGTTCATATACTCAGGAAATCAACCATTACAATGCTTAAGGGTACAATCAGGCAGTAAACGGCGGGGAATATTTCACATTTGAAGGGCAATTACAACTGAAATTTGATTACCGTAAATCTGATTATTCTATTAGAAGCTATATAACTCTGTTAGGTTGTTCAGGCTCCTGACCTCCACGGGATGAATTCCGGTCCGAACGCCCTCTCTGCCGCCTCAAGTACTTTCTTCGCCTTCACCACAGCGCGGTCATACAGCCCACGCTGGTAGTACGAAGTCATTTAACAAAGCGTCATACGCCTGCTACCAGATCTGTTTAGGGTAATTGAAGAATGACGTAATCCGGCTTGCCCAGCGTGACGATTTAATATATAGGCCGTTATCAGGTCAGGTGTGAATGGGCATGGTCAATCTGAGAGTGAAAGCGCGTCATATAATTAAAAGCTGCAGCATATTGTTGCTCGTATTGCTGCTCATCACCTCGGGTGTGTCTTCCAGACACCTGGCTGAATACTATTCGGTTAAGCATGACACATATGCTGGATATTATACCTTCGTTATACCTGATGCAGATAATTCAGCCCGTCTTTTGATTGATAAACTTCAGTTCAATGAAAAAGAAATTGTTTCGAGAGTAATACCCGACGTCACGAATCATCCCGTAACCCTATGGACTCCTGACGAGCAATCAATAGGATATACTTTCTTCTTTTCTCTTTCGTGTATAACCAGAGCTCCTCCTGCAGTATAACCTCTCCCAACTTGTAAAACATTTTTTTACACAAGCACATTCTAACAAGCAGGTGTACTGCATGCTTTGTACGAAAGGAGTACTCGTATGATAGAAGTAACCTCTGGGGAACTATAGCAATCGTCCTAAGTAAGTGGACATAGTTCTTTTATCTTTTTAGGTTTCCAGCGTTGCGATCTTTTGAA
>JAPLJO010000016.1 GCA_026388515.1 Deltaproteobacteria bacterium
GTCAGTCCCGGCATTGTACGCGTCAAGGCGCTCCCGGAGGCGATTGACAAAGACCTCCGGCATGGAATCGTCGACATTGAGCGCAAGCACCGCAAACTCATCTCCGCCGATGCGGGCGATGATATCCGACTCCCGGTATGTCTCCTTGAGCAGTCCTGCTGCGGTGACCAGGGCCCTGTCTCCCTCTTCATGACCCCACGCGTCGTTGATATGCTTCATACCGTCGAGATCGATGAAGGCCAGGAGCCCCCTCTCTTTGTTTCTGTCGGCGGATTTTAACTGCTGTTCGGCGAGGGTAATGAATCCCCGGCGATTATACAGGCCAGTCAGTTCGTCGGTGATGGCCATGGTGCGGAGTTTATCCTGCAAATCCTTACGATCCGAGACGTCGCGGCAGACGAGGACAATACTATATGGGGTGCCGTCCTCATGGCGAAGGATATCCCCATTTACTTCAAAGGGCACGCGGGTGCCATCTTTCATGAGAAGACTGTATTCCCTGGGGCCAAGCACACTCTGCAGCATGAGCACCGTGTTTTCCATTGCCCGTTCCACGTCTTCCGGCGCGATGAACGAGAGCATATTTTTCCCCATCACTTCCTCTCTCGTATATCCTCTGAGCTGCAACCCGCCCTCATTGACGTAGAGAATCTCCCCGTTTATATCTGTCTGTATGACTACATCGGGTATCGTTGACATCAGTTTCGTATAGAGCTCTTCACTCTCCCGCAGTTCCGTTTCGGTGTTCTGCCGCTCCCGCAGTTCCCGGTACATCCGTTCAAAGGATTCCCTGATGGTCGACGCCGCAAGATACATGAGCGCGGTGACAATTATCATTGCCCCCGTATAAGACACCCAGATGGTGAATGCGTTGTGATGCACCACACTGGGAAGCAGCACGCCCGCCTCTTCTGCATACACGAGCAGTAACTGCGTGAAGATGCAGACGCCGGCAGTGATAATACCGGCCTTCTCTCCCAGTATCAGGCCGGCAATGAGGACCGCGACGAAGTAGAGTATGATCACGGGATTGTGAACGCCGCCGCCTGTCGAGGCAAGCGCCGTCGTGACGACCCATACCTGTATTATCACCATCCAGCTGACCAGCCTGACATAGCCTCGCCGTGTCAGGACGAGAAGAAGCAGGCTCGAAACATCCACCGTGGTGATGAATAACAACTGGCGCGTGGTCGTCTCCGGCAATAGAATCGCGACCGGCACCATCGTGGTCACCGCAATTATGAATGTCCACAGAATTATATAGAGCAGCCGGGCGGTCCGGGTGTTCCCTTCATCCGCGAAAACCGGCAGCGCAAACATATTTTTCATTGTAATCTCCAGGATGCGGGGGCAACGCGAAAAGTTATGTCATTATTTATCATGCTTACATGTAAAATCGCCATTATTTATTCGCCGGTGAATTTAATTCGGGATGCGACATGATCAGTGAGGGATTGTTATGCATGGAACGGGGATTATTTCTATTACACAGTGTGCGTGGCGGCCTGTTCTTCGCGTGAAAAGATTTGACAGGCGCCATTGAAAAGACTTATTCTTCAAACGCTTTTTATGGGGGAAATGTCCGCGTCCAGATAAATGCAGTTCACGTTATCACGTTTATACACCGCACACGATCCTGGGGGATACCCAATGACCGGATCGAGAATGCTGTTATCATCCATTTCCATCATTGAATCGTGGACCGTCGAGCCTTCGCGATCCTATCGATTCGCTATGAGTGTATCATGGGGGCGTATGTGGACCCCTATAAGACGCCAGGATTGAATCGTCTATTTAAGAAAACCACTTGATATTGCGATGGTTATGGAAAGACTGATAAATGTTTTCCCGGTGTTTACATGGCGAATGTTACGGATTTGGTATATCATCGGGGCCCAGATAAACAATGTTCAAGCTCTTATGACAAAAGGAATGAACAATGATCCTGATTCAAGACGGTAAACGTTTCGACGAGAAAAAGTTCTCTCTGGAGGCAGACTTCGAGGCTGAAGTATTCGCCGCGAAAGAGACCATTTTCGGGAAGGATACCATCTATATCGATGCAAAGAAGAAAATCGGGACGCTGGCTCTTGGCAACACTATTCCGGACGGTTTTCTGTTTGATCTTTCAGACCCCGATAACTTCGAGTTCTACATCGTTGAGGTTGAACTCGAAAAGCATGACTTCTACAATCACATCTTTCCGCAATTAACTAAGTTCTTTGCGTTCTTTAAGAATAGCAAGCGCCAGAAGGAGTTAGTCGAAAAGCTATTTTCCACAATCAATACCGACTCGTCGCTGAAGAGACGATTCAAGAACTTCCTCGGCGATAAAGAGATATTCAAGTTTTTAAACGATCTGATTGATAGTAGTCAAAACATACTGCTAGTCATAGACGGCGCCAAATCTGAACTGCCGGAGATAACAGACACATACTCGGATACTTGGGGAAAAATGGTCCGCGTATTGGAGGTGAAGAAGTTTACCAACAAGGACAGCTCCATCATCACAGTGGATCCTGCCTTCGAGAATCTCGAGTTCTCATACGAAGAACCTATTGCCGACACGGAGAAGAAGGCAACACAGTATTCAGAAGAGTTTCACCTCGAGGGTTCATCGGATGTTGTAAAGAAAATTTATGAGCATCTGAAGACTATGGTTTATAAAAAAGACGACAGTTACCGCTTTAACTCGCAGAAATACTATATCTCGATCAAAGGGCCGAAGAATATCATCTTCCTCAAGATTCGTAAGAAAAAGCTCCGAATGATAGTGATGCTGCCAGAGGCTCGCATCCAGGAGCATGTCAAGCACCACCCTGTGAAGTCACTGTCGCAGCCCGTGCAGGATTTCTATAACGGGCCATGTGCTGCTGTTGATGTCGACAACATGAACAACATCTCCGAGATCGAGTCCCTCGTGCAGTTGGCCATGATACATGGGCAGAATGAATAGGGCTCGAACATGTGCCTCCAATTGTACGTGAGACTCGCTAGCAGGTTTCGCGCCGGTGAGGCGCGACATTATGGCTAGGAGATGACGGGAACGGGGGTCCCAAGGTCAGTCTCTTCCATACCTCAGAAAAAATCTTCTGATCTACGCCGGATCAAAATCAGCTGGCTGGATACTTTCTGACCACTTGGTCATCACAGGTGGATACTTTTTATTCACTTTTTTCATCACCAGCCTGCCGAAGGTCTCCCAAAATAAGGCCTGAAATTTTTTATAATCTTAAATTACAACTACTTACATAAATATCATGGAATATGGCATATCCTTTGCTTTAAATAAGATACTAACACGATAGAAACTACGAACAGGGATCAGATTTGGTTTTTCCTCCTTTCCAATATCTGATCCCTCTTTTTTTGTGCGATTTCCTGTCACGCCATTCCTTTGCCGCAATTTCATCCAAGAAAGGATATTTCCATTTGCAATTCACTCCTCGAATCATTTAAAGAACAGTCTGTTTTCGTATCCTGAATTCACCCGGCACACATAAGGATGGGGATTTCATGCCCGTGGAGCACCGATACCGCCTCGAAGAAATCGCCATATTCGCCATGCTGGCGCTTCTCAATCTCTTGATTCTCGTCTTCGCCCGTTCTGCCGACGCAACCCTTGCTTTTTACCAGAACTGCGCTCTCGCGGCTGCCGTATTTGCCGTTGCCCGGCTCCACCGGTATCGCGGAGGAATGATTATCGCCTTTATCCGCGATTGGTATGTGCTGCCGCTGCTTCTCTTCATCTACATGGAGCACAAGGTTCTCATTCCCCTTATCAATCCTCATGACGTGGATGATCTTCTCATCATACTGGACCGTCTGCTTTTTTTCGGTCACGACCCCACGGTGCTGATGGAAAAGATTATGCTGCCACCGCTCACTGAACTCGCCCAGATTGTCTACGCGAGCTTTTATTTTCTGCCCTTGACACTCTGCGTGCTTGCCTGGCGCCGTGACCGGGAGGTGACCTTCCACGTCGTTGCATCCACAATCCTTATCGGCTTTTTTGTCTCCTACGCAGGCTACTATCTGACACCGGCGCTGGGGCCCCGGTTCACCCTTGCCCATCTCCAGGGTGCACCGCTCACCGGAGTTCTTACCTTCGACATAATCCGGTCGTCGCTGGACGCGGCGGAGGGCATCATGAGGGACTGCTGTCCCAGCGGCCACGTCATGATAAGCATGCTGACGATTCTGCTTGCCCGCCGCATCGGGTCGCGCTTTTTTATCCCGGTGATTGCATGGACTCTGCTTCTGAGTTTTTCAACGGTGTATCTGAGGTATCACTACGTGGTGGATTTGATTGCGGGGGTCGGGCTGGCTTTTGTCGTGCATCTTTTTGTGCCGGCCATAGAAAGATTCGTCGTATCCCGGAAGTGACGGGACTTCTCTACGAAGCCATCAGATTTGTTGTTGGTAAATCCGGTAGGTTTTATACCGTTCGGCTTTCAGGGCCTTCAGGGCGCTTATCATCTTCACGTTGGTTTCCACGATGAGTGAGCAGTCCGATTGATTGAATCCCATACCCACGCCCGTTTCGATGGTCTTCAGGTAAAAGACATCGTCTATTTTCCTGCCGCGGTACTCCGGCAGCACTCCCATGATGATGGTCCGAATCTTCCTGCTCTTTTTCACCTCACGGAGGGCCTGGAGGAGCCGCCAGGGATAGAGCCGTCCGTTCAGAATTCTGAGGCCGGGGTTCGCATCGGCGATGGAGACACAGCAACCCACGGTTCTGCCGTTGTCCTCGGCAAAGATGGCAAGCTCCGGGATAATCACCATCTTCAGCTCTTCATAAAAAGTGTTGAATTGTCTATCCGTGAGCGGAAGGTGCCCCCAGTTTCCCTCCCAGGCAGTGTCGAAAATTTCGTGGATTTCCTTCGCCCGCCGTTTCATGTCCCCGCGCTTCAGGGTCTCGTAGGTGATGCCCTGCCCCTTCATGAATTCTTCCTTCACTTGCTTGAGATACGGCGCGTAGTCGTCAATGTCCCGTACGAGCCAGCAGGACCAGTCGATGCACTTGCCGAATCCATAACCTTCCGCGAGGTCTTTGTAATAGGGCGCGAAGTGAAAGAGCCCCACCACGGGCATGATTTCCGCCCCCTCCGTCTCGAAGCCCACGGAGTCGTAAATGGAGAAACTGTGCGGCCCCTGCATGACCGTCTTTCCCTTCTTTCTCAGCCATTCCGCAGCGGCGTCGAAGAGGGCGTTCGCCAACTCCTGAGAGTTGACTGCCTCGAAAAAACCGAAGAACCCCGTGTGATTGTCATATCTTTTTTCGTAGAGATGATTGACCTGTGCGGTGATTCTCCCCACGGGTCGTCCGTTTTGATATGCAAGAAAGAATTCCGCCTCGCCGATTTCGAAGAAGTATCCCTTTTTCGGGTTGAATAATTTCATCTGGTCGCTGATGACGGGCGGCACCCATGCCGGGTCGTTGTCGTAAATCCCGGACGTCCAGGGAAACATGACGAAGGTCTTGAGCATCCGGCGGTCGGAAACCCTGCGAACCGCAATATCACTCATTCTCACCTCCGACTGGAAACGGACTTTGCGGTGTTGTCATTGCGAACCGGCTCGATTTATATGTCACCACCAACTCCGCCTTCACTTCCAGAAAGAGCCTGCATCGACGATCCCCCGCTCACTCAATCTCACGCCCTCACCGGCAAGGAGCGCCACTTTCATCGGTGGGCTGCCCCCGAAGTTGCCCGGCCGCCCTGTGGCCTGTACCACCCGGTGGCAGGGGAGTACGAGAGGGAAGGGATTGCGGGCGAGTGCCGTTCCCGCGGCGCGAGCCGCCTTCGGCGCACCTATTTTCTCTGCGAGCCTGCCATAGGAAAGCACCTTCCCGCGGGGAATCTGCCGGCACTTCATGAGCACCTTCTTCTGAAAGGGGTAAAGGCGTTCCATATCGAAGACAGCAAGAGGTATCTTCACGTTTTCACCTTTCACATACCTCGTGAGTATGCGGCCGAGCGCCCCAATCTCGCGGCGGCTCCCGGGCGCCGCACCGGGAAAAGAATCGTGGACTGCTCGTTCCATCTTCTTTTTTCCGGGAAGAAGGACGGCTATAATCCTGTATGTTCCTTTATGCAGCGTCCATATGATTCCAATATCACCGCGAAGAGACGGCGTGATGGCATACATGATTTTCTCATTCCGTAGATAAGTGCGTTTCATTTTCATTATCAACTCCTTCCGGTCTTCTGTCGTCGCTCCCGCGAGTGCAGGAACGACAAGGCTTCCTACTAAACTTCAAACCTGCGACACCATTACAGGGACGTGTTGACTCATATTCCCGATTCGTATAACGTGGACTCAATAAAAAAGCCACCTGCTGCGTGGCATCACGTGCTCATGGGCATCATCAGCAAAGAAACGAAATATTCCATTCTCAACAGCAGCGCCTTTTCACTGATTGTCTACTGGCTTCTCTCGCTCTACGCGATGACGGTCCGCGTCCGCTTCGAAAACGTGGAGGCGGTGGAGGAACACATCGCGCGGGGCGGACGTCTTATCTTCAGCAGCTGGCATCAGCGTTTCTTCGGCGGCTTCTACCTGCCCCGGGCGTTCCGGAAAATAATCTGCATCATGATATCCCAGAGCAGGGACGGCACCTTCATCGCCAACGTGGTGCAGCGCATCGGCTGGGCTCCCCTGCGCGGGTCGAGCACCCACGGCGGCAGGGAAGCACTGGAAGGCATGATAGCGGGAGTCACGAAGTATCAGATGGGCGGCCATATCGTTGACGGTCCCACAGGCCCCGCGCGGATTATCAAGCCCGGCCTCATATCCATTGCCCAGAAGACGGGCGCCGTGATCTGCCCGACCTATGTCTTCTATGAAAATCCCTGGATTGCAAAGAGCTGGGACCGCTTCATGATACCCAAACCCTTCAGCCGCGTGCTGCTGCGATTTGATCCCTTCATCCCGGTTCCCCCGGAGATGACGCCCGAAGAATTCGAGCGTCTTCGGCGCCGCGTCGAAGAAACGATGATCGAAGAATACCGGAAGGCCGATAAATTCTTTGACGCTTAAGGAAGACGGCTTCGCAAAAACACCTGGGAGGCACGGCATGCCGTGCCCCTACTCCTTTACTTTATCGCAGGTACGCAGCGATGACCGGTACCGCCGCGTGAGTTCACGGTAGGCCGCACTCCCCGTCCGGGCGCGCGCCGCCAGCTTCGGGCTCACGTCCTTGATGATGTGCGCCGGATTCCCCGCCGCGAGTTTTCCCGCCGGTATGTGTGTTCCCTGGGGAACCATCGAGCCCGCCGCCACCACGGCCCCTTCGCCGCAGGAAACGCCGGGAAGGAGCACCGATCCCATGCCGATGATGCACCCCCGGCCGATTACGACGTCATGCAGGATCGCCCCGTGGCCGATGATTGTCTCGTTTTCGATGACCACATGCACCCCGGCATCGACATGAATCACCACATTGTCCTGAATGCTCACACCGTCCTTGATAAGCACCGATCCGAAATCGGCCCTGATGACGGCGCCGGGCCCCATAAAAACTTCACCTTCAATCGTTACCGCGCCGATTATCACGGCCTCGGGATGGATGAAGGCATGTTTCGATATGACGGGTTTCTTTCCCTCGAACTCATAGACCACCATGGATATTCTCCCGGTATGAAATGCCTGTGTGATGGCTTCGTACAATGTCCCTGTGCCGGCGTGGTACGGCAACGTCACGCGCTTCCCGGCCCATTGAGAAGGACATATGACTGCGACGGCGCGGTATGACCGTCCGCACGAAAGACGGTCCCTGTATTACAGGCGTCTCTCCAGCACGTAATCCGAGAGCGCTTCAAGCGATTGCCGCGGAATGGAATCCTCGAAGGATTCGAGATTCTTCTTTCCTTCGCTGATGAAGCGACCCGCCATGTCAAGTGCGTAGCGGATGCCGTCGTAACGGTTGATGACGTCGAGAAGCCCCTTTATCTCGCCGGCGCTCGCCGCCCTGCGGTCAAGGATCCCGCGAATCATGCCTTTCTCTTCGGCAGAACATTTCGTGAGCGTCCGTATGAGAGGAAGCGTTATCTTCCCTTCCCTGATATCGCCTCCGACGGCCTTGCCGAATTCTTTTTCGGATGCCACGTAGTCCAGGGTGTCATCGGTGATCTGAAACGCCATACCGAGTTTCATGCCGAAGCGGGAGAGTGCCTCCACCTGCACCTGCGAGGCCCCGGCGATTATCGCACCGACGGCGCAGCACGCCGATATCAGAATTGCCGTTTTTCTCTCGATTACCGTGAGGTAGTCCTGTTCGCGGATCGCCGCGTTTCCCACATTCACGAGCTGGACGATTTCCCCCTCCACCATGACGGTCGTCGTGTAGGAAAGAAGTTTCTGCACCACCGGGTCTTCATCCTCGGCAAGCGCCGCAAAGGCCATGCAGTAGAGATAATCACCCACAAGTACGCTTGCCGTGTTTCCCCATACACGGTTGGCCGATTCCTTCCCGCGTCGCATTGTGGCGTGGTCAATCACGTCATCGTGCAGGAGCGACGCCGTGTGGATGAATTCCATGACTCCGGCAAGCACCTGGCGCCTTTCGCCGCGGTAGCCGCAGAGATCGGAGGATATGATGAGAAGAAGCGGGCGCAGCCGCTTGCCGCCGCTGGCGATGATATGGGCGGCGATTCCGGGAATGAGATCGATATAGGAACGGTACTTTTTCTCCAGGTGCTCCTCGACAATCCTGAGGTCACCGGAGTAGTGTGTGAATACATCGCTCAGCTGCATGGGATGAGTCGCCTTCATGTCCGGGTAAAAACCCGCGGGAAGATGAAACTTTTATAGATGATACACCTTCATTTGTCAAAACGATTCCCGGCACCGGACCGATCCATGTTTCACAAAACCGGTTCCTTTTATCCTGGACTCATCGGCTCAATGAGGCGGGGGGAATCTTTCTTCGGGGAATTGACGAGCGCGGAGACCTCGTATGCCTCAAGGTTTTCTTCGGGAGACCCGGCGAGGAGCGGGATGAGTGTCTTTGTGTCGGTAAGGGAAGGATCGAGCCACCGCGGCATAGTGTGTTTCGGAATGACGAGGGGCATCCTGTCATGAATGGGCCGGATAGTTTCCGCAGCTTCCGTGGTGATAATCGTACAGGTGCGGACCGGCGCTCCGTCGGGTGCGACCCAGGTGTCGTAGAGCCCTGCAAACCCGAAGGGTTTTCCCGACCGAGCATGGATATAATAGGGAATCTTGCGGCCGCCGGATTTGCGCCACTCATAGTAACCTGATGCGGGAATAAGGCAGCGGCGCTTCCTGAAAGAGTCCCGGAAGCTTGGCTTCTCCCCCACCGTTTCCGCCCGGGCGTTAATCATCCGGTTTCCGATGGAAGGGTCCTTCGCCCAGGAAGGAACGAGTCCCCATTTCATGAAGACAATCCTGTTCGCCCCGTCATGGACGACAGCGGCCACCTCGCTTCCCGGCGCTATGTTGTAGCGCTGCGTGAAGCTCCCCGCGAAATCCGCGACGCCGAATTCCTCGATGACGTCCGCAACCGATGCAATGAGAACAAATCGTCCGCACATGCCGTATTTATACTTCTCCGCGCCGCGATTTTCAACACGGCATTTCCTCGTTTGACATTTCCCCACCCCCGCCTTATAAACGGTGTCATCCTGTCCCTGTTCATACGATTGGCTTGGAGAAGCGTGCGAAGGATAATGCCGCGCACGTGAGGAATGCATACGTAAAGCGCAGATTCAACTTCTGAGAAAAAAGTGCCCATGACGATGAAACATCCGAAAATCGGTCTCGCCCTCGGAGGAGGTGGGGCCCGAGGATTTGCCCACATCGGGGTCCTCAGGGTCCTCGAGCAGGAGAAGATCCCCCTCGACGTGATTGTGGGAACAAGCAGCGGCGCCCTCGTGGGAGGGGCCTACGCGTACGGTATCAGCCCCGATGAGCTCGAGCGGACTATCACCCGCTACCTCGACTCACAGGAATTCCAGACTTCCGTCATCAACGCACTCAGGAATGCCCAGGATAAAAAAGACAGGGGTCTGGTCGCCAGAATCCAGCACTTCGTGAAGAACAAGTTCATCCTGCTCCAGGCCCTCTTCAAGCCGGGTTTGCTTTCGGCCGGCGATTTCCAGTCGATGATCAACACCTTCATTCCCGATATCAGCATTCAGGATACGCGCATACCCTTCCGCGCCGTCGCCACCGATCTCGTGAGCGGAAGGCAGATCGTTTTTTCCGAGGGATCACTCCGCGAGGCGGTGATGGCGAGCAGCGCGGTTCCCGGGGCGATCCAGCCGGTGAAAAAAGACAAATACCTGCTTTCAGACGGGGGCATTATGGCAGCGGTTCCCGTGACGGCGACACTCAACCAGGGGGTTGAGCACGTCATCGCCGTCTCGGTAGAAAAAGACCTCACTCTCGATGAGGAACTGAAAGCCATTCAGGATATATTCATACGGGCGAATGACATCACCTCGCACTACCTCAGCAGTTACGAACTTTCTCGGGCCGATGTGGTCATCCGGCCCCGGGTGGGAACCATGCACTGGACTGATTTCACCAATGCCGGTCCTCTTATCAGGGAGGGAGAACAGGCGGCGCGGGAATCAATGGAAGAAATCCGGTTTCTTCTGCCCGGTATCAGAAAGTGGTTCACACCGAAGTATCTTGCGAAACGCCTCCGGAAGCGTGCACGGCCTGCCGACATCTTCGTGTAGACACCGCGTCATAGAGCGGCACGGACCGCATTTCCCGCTGACTCAATCAAGTCGTATCGTCTCCCCATGCATAAGCACACGAAACTCCCCGGGGCCGAGACCCTCCGCTTTGGCGGCGTCATGAAGCCGCCGGGGAGGCTCATCGGGAGGCTCATCGGTGAGAATGAATGTTCCCCAGTGGATGCCCAGGGATTTTTTCGCCCTGAGATCCCGGTGAATCTGCACGGCCTCTTCGGGGTTCACGTGCTGATATTTCATGAACCAGCGCGGCTCGTATGCGCCGAGGGGAATGGCTGCAAGGTCAAAGGGGCCGTACCGGTCGCCGATATCGCGGAACACCGGAGAATACCCGGTATCGCCGGCGAAGAAGAACCGGAAGGAGCCGGTATCAATAATCCAGCCCGCCCAGAGTGTATCGTTTCGCGCAAAGAAAGTGCGCTTGCTCCAGTGGTGAATGGGAACGGCGATGACCTTGAGGCCGCCTGTCTCCCGCTCTTCCCACCAGTCGAGTTCCACCACGCGCCTGATTCCAACATCCTCAAACCATCCCTTCATTCCCAGCGGCACGAAGAACGTGGTGTCATCGCCGCCGGCGCGCCTGAATAATTTCTCGATGGTGGGCATGTCGAGGTGGTCGTAGTGATCATGGGATATCACCACGATATCCACCGGCGGCA
Source organism: Deltaproteobacteria bacterium (assembly GCA_026388515.1). GTDB lineage: Bacteria > Desulfobacterota > Syntrophia > Syntrophales > UBA2210 > JAPLJO01. The sequence continues at coordinate 11,393 of JAPLJO010000016.1, forward strand.
GATCCTCCAGTGCAAGCCCCGGGGGAACGAACCGCTGCGGCCCCATCCACGAAACAGGAGAGGCGCGGTCCGAAAACTGGGGATCGGTGAGGATGTTCTTTCCGGCGATCTGAAGCAAAAGCGTGGAATGACCGATCCAGGTGGCGGTAGTCACCTCCCGGTTCGATTTCAAAAAGGCGGGGTCGTTTTGCGCCAGGGGGAAGGGGTAATCTTCGGGACGGTACGATTCCTTCCCGATCCGGTCCCACCTCCATTTCATCAGGTCGAAGATAGACCGCTGATCGTCGTTCTCGTAAACATTTCTGAATCCGTTCTCATCGCGGGGCGCTCCCCCGCCGTAAGACGGGGGCGGCATGAGGCAGAGGGCCGTCACCAGGAGAAGGAATCCTGCACAGATATTCCACTGCATACGTTACCTCATCTCTTGCGCATAGAGATCGTAGGTGGTGATATCGACGATCTCGCAGGTAACGATATCGCCCGGCGTTCTGTCGCGTGCCATCACATAGGTGACGCCGTCGATATCAGGGGACTGCCTTCTCATCCTTCCCCGGTAGCGGAACCGGCGGTCGTTCGACGGCCCTTCGATGAGCACCTCCCCTGCGGTGCCCACAAGACTTTCATTTATTTCACGCGAGATTTTTTGCTGCTCCACCATTATTGTATGCCGGCGTGATTCCTTCGTCGCCTCCCGGACTTGACGGGGAAGCCCCGCCGCTTTCGTCCCCTCCTCGCGTGAGTAGGTGAAGACACCGAGGTGGTCGAAGCGGGTTTCTCGCATGAAGGCATGGAGCCGGGCAAAACTGTCTTTCGTCTCACCGGGAAATCCGACGATGAACGAGGTCCTGAGGGAACAGCCGGGAATGATGTTTCGAATCCGCCGAATTACCCTTTTAATCTTCTCGCCGGTCGTGCGCCTTCCCATTGACCTGAGAATATCGTCATCAATATGCTGCACGGGAACATCGAGATACCTGCATATCCGCTCGTGGCGGGCGATCACCTCCAGGAGTTCGGTGGTGATACGGGCCGGATGGGTATAGAGGAGCCGTATCCATTGCAGGTCGCCGATGGAGGCGAGGTCTTCGAGGAGAGAGGCCAAGGTCGGCCTGCCGGCGAGATCCCGCCCATAGGCCGTGGTTTCCTGGGCGGTGAGGATGATTTCCTTCACGCCCGACCGCGCAAGCCGCTCCGCCTCGCGAAGGACATCTGCGGGCATCCTGCTCCTGAAGCGGCCCCGCACCGAGGGAACCACGCAGTAGGAACACCGGTTATCGCAGCCGTCAGCTATCTTGAGGTAGGCGGAGAATGCCGGGGCCGAGAGTATGCGGTCGAAGGATGCATCCATGAGAAACCGGGGAGGGCCGGTGAAGGTCCGTGCGGCACCCGGCTTCGCACACATCTCACGGACCGCCGCGGCAATGCGGGGAATCTCTCCCGGTCCCATAAAGAGGTCGACCTCCGGCAGTTCCCGCCCGAGGGCGGCGCCGTACCGCTGCGGGAGGCACCCCGTGATGACGAGGTGCGCACACCGCCCCTGCTTTTTATATTCCGCCACACGCAGTATTTCCCCGATGGACTCTTCCTTCGCGGGAAGGATGAATGCACAGGTGTTGACAAGGATTATATCGGCGGCTTCTTCGGAGGGGACGATCCGGAAGCCTTCCTTCAGGAGAAGCGAGGCCATCACTTCCGAATCGACGAGATTTTTGGGGCAGCCCAGGCTTATGATATGGACGCGGTTCTTCTTACTCCGGCAGTTTTCCAACCAGCACCTTGCGTGGCCTAGCTCCGTCGGAGGGGCCCACGATTCCCTCCGCTTCCATGCGCTCGATAATCCGGGCGGCCCGGTTGTAGCCGATTTTCATGTACCGCTGGACGAGTGATATCGACGCCTGGCCCAGGTCGGTGACCAGTTCCACGGCTTCGTCGTATTTCTCATCGAAATCTTCGTCAAGGGCCCGGTCCTCCCGCGTTTCCGGATTGTACTGGGTGAGCGATTCATCGTAGGAGGGGCTCCGCTGTTTCTGGATGAAATCAACGACCCGCCGTATCTCCCCGTCGGAGACAAAGGCGCCATGAATGCGGGTGATTTTTGAGGTCCCCGGCGGTATGAAGAGCATGTCGCCCGAACCGAGAAGCTTCTCCGCCCCGAGCTGGTCGAGTATGGTGCGGGAATCCACCTTCGAGGAGACCTGAAATGAGATGCGCGTGGGAAAATTGGCCTTGATGATGCCCGTGATGACGTCCACCGAGGGCCGCTGCGTGGCAATAATGAGATGGATGCCCGCCGCCCGGGCCATCTGCGCAAGCCGTGCCAGGGATTCTTCCACGTTGTGCTGTGCCACCATCATAAGGTCCGCAAGCTCGTCAATCACTATGATTATGTAAGGAAGTATTTCGGGAGGCGGCGGTATTTCGGCACCGATGGCTGCCGCCTGGGCTTTGCGCATCTTCGCGATTTCACCTTTCCTCACGAGCTTGTTGTAGGCCTCGATACTTTTGCCCCCTCCTTCCCCGATGACCTGATATCTCCTTTCCATTTCCTCCACGGCCCACTTAAGTACGTGGGCGGCCTTCTTGGCATTCACCACCACGGGATGGAGAAGATGGGGCACTCCCTCGTAGGCGGAAAGCTCGAGCCGCTTCGGGTCAATCATGATGAACTTGACCTCGTCGGGCCCGGCCTTGAAGAGAATGCTGCAGATCATCGCGTTCAGGGACACACTCTTGCCGGAGCCGGTGGTTCCCGCGATTAAAAGATGGGGCATCTTCGCGAGATCGGCGACGATGGGATTCCCCACGATGTCCTGACCAAGGGCGATGGGAAGCTTCAGCGGGGCCTTCATGAAGTCATCGTTATCGAGAACCTCGCGGAGGCTTACCATTTCCCTCCCCTGGTTGGGTATCTCGATGCCCACCACGGACTTTCCGGGAATGGGTGCGATGATTCTCACACTCTGCGCCTTGAGGGCCATGGCGAGATCGTCTGAAAGATTGGCAATCTTGTTGATTTTTACGCCGGCGGCGGGTTCCACTTCATACATATTGATGACGGGCCCCGGCTTCACCTCTACCACCGTGGCCTCCACGCCGAAATCGGCGAGCTTCTTCTCGAGGAGCCGGGCATTCATGATGAGGCTTTCCTTCTTCACCACCCGTCCCTTCTTCTCCACTACATCGAGGAGGTCGAGGGAAGGCAGGACGAAGGCGTTCTGGGACTTCAGAAAATCAAAGGCGATCTGTTTCGGCTGCGCCCGGGGCTTTGCCGGTTCTTTTTCCCGGATCACGAGCTCTTCCCTGATGACCGGGGACTCCCTGACGGGCTGCCGCGGTTCCGGCGGGGACTCTTCGACGGGTATGGGTGCGCGCTTCAGTTTCTGCGCGATAACCGCCGCTAAAAATTTTATGGCCGCAACGGCAATGCGCGCCGCCGCAAGGAGCTTTTTCGCCGCCGTCACCACGGAGATGTCGAGTGTTACCATGAGTGATATGATGAGTATGACCACCACGGCGATGGAGGCGCCGACCTGGCTCAGGAGAAAGCTCAAAAGTTTCCAGAAGTAGAATCCAAGGATGCCGCCCGGGTCGAGAGCCCCGCCGAAGAGCGGAATCGCCTCATAGCTTGCAGAAAGTAGGGCCGAGGTGGAAAGGACAAGCCCGGCAAATCCCAGTAAGCCCTTGATGCCGGGACCGGTGCTTCTGTCGAGAAAGAGTTCGACGGCGAAAAAAATCAGGAAAAAGGGGAAAAGGTAGGATGAAAAACCGAATACCTGGAGGAGACTGTCGGAAAGATACGAACCCACAACGCCGACGTAATTTTGAACCTCATGGCCCGTCCTGAAATTGGTGAAGGACGGGTCCGACGACTCGTACGAGGCCAGCGCAAGAATCAGAAAAACTGCGACGGCCGTAAAGACGACGCCCAGGATTTCGCGCTTGAGCCGGTTGTCGGTTGTCTCTTTTTTTATTTCGGCCATGTCACCAGACACTGTTGATGGTGTGGTACAAAATCAGAAAGCCGACACTCATGACTTCTTATAGTATCATGAGTGTCGCAATCCCTACAAACCAGCAGTAGTACGCAAATATTTTTAATTTTCTCTCTTTTATCATAAAAAAGAGAAGGTTCAATGTGAAAAATCCAACCACCGCCGCCGCTGCCGCCCCCGCAGCGTAGACGAATATGTCGGAGCGTGGGATGGAACCTGAATATTTCATGAACTCCAGGACCATGGCGCCCAGAATCGCCGGCACGGAAAGCAGGAAGGAAAACCGGGCTGCCGTCTCACCCGTAATCTTCAGCATCATCCCGGCGGCAATCGTGGAACCCGATCGCGAAATTCCCGGAATCAGGGCAATTCCCTGAACGAGTCCGATGAGCAACCCGTCCATCAAGGTCATGTCCCCTTCGGTTCTGTAAGGCGCCCGTATCCGTTCCGCGATGAAAAGGAGCAGCCCCGTAACCAGAAGCATCGCCGCGGCCATCCGGACCGATCCGAAGAGGCGGCTCACCGTTTCTTCGAAGGCAATGCCGATAATACCCGTCACCGCGGTGGCCACAAGAATACAAAGAGCGGTGTTCCGCCGGACTGAAACGGGAACACCCCCCTTCTGCCCTTCCGCCGCTCCCGGCAGCAGCGCCGCGAGGATACTTCCGATATCCTTCCTGAAAAAGAACACCACCGCCAGCAGCGTGCCGAAATGGAGCATGACGTCAAAAAGAACGCCGGGCTGGTGAAACCCCTCAATGAGGCTCTGCGCAATGACCAGGTGCCCCGAGCTGCTCACCGGAAGAAATTCCGTGAGCCCTTGCACCACACCGAGGAGCACCCCTTCCCACAGATTCAATATACTTCTTCCCTTTTTCAGGAATTGATGGCTTCGTCACACGTCAACGTCAGAAATCGTTATGCGTCGCAACCACCTTCTATGTACTGAAAGAAAGAGGTGAAGTCAACCTGTAATATGCCGTAATGAATGGAAAAGATAAAAAATTTGCCAAGAGGGGTCCACTTGTGTATAGTGCCTTCATATCAATTTACGGGGGGATACTCACATGGTTAACAGGGTTATTTTAGTCGGAAGACTGGGCGCCGATCCGGAGGTGCGATATACCCAGGACGGCACAATGGTCACCACCTTCAGGATGGCGACGGACGAACAGTGGAAGGATAAAAGCGGCAACCGGGAACAGCGGACCGAGTGGCATCGGGTCGTGACATACCGGAAACTCGCAGAAATCTGCGGTGAATATCTTGCAAAGGGAAGCATGGTTTTCATTGAGGGAAGGATTCAGACGAGATCGTGGACCGACAAGGAGGGTAACAAGCGTTTCTCGACGGAAATTATCGCCCAGAATATGAAGATGCTCGACCGGAAAGGCAAGGAAGGCAAGGAAGGCGCTGAACAGCAGCCCGAGTTTAATGGTGCGGAACCTCACGCACCCGATGATGACGTGCCGTTCTGAAAATCACTGATTCTTTTTTTCTATATGCTCGGACTGCCTGTCGCTTCCCTCGTCTTCGCGAAAGGATTTTTTAAAGTTTTTTATTCCCTTTCCAAGCGCGGAGCCTATTTCCGGAAGTTTTCCCGCGCCGAAGATGATGAGCACGATTACCAGAATGACAAGCAGTTCGGGCATTCCAATATTACCAAACATTGAACATTCACCTCATGTACGGAGGGCTTGGCACTTCGCCCGCCCCGTAAGTGCGTCGAGCCTATTCCATAAAGGGCACTTTGTCAAACTTATCTTTTCCAGTTTACCGCTTCCGCTTCTTAATTGCCTTTACCGCCTTCGGGAGCGTCACCACGACCGTGTCGCCGCTTGAACCGGGTATCTGTATTTTTCTGCCGTCGAAGGTGACCGCCACGCTGGCGGCATCTCCAATCGTCATGGCAACCTTCTGAAAGTCGCTTCTCATAAGGCTCTCGCCGGGTTTCAGGAGCACTTCAAAGGGAGGGTCCCTGTCAATGACCATCTTTAGCCAGGTCCATGCGGTGGCGCTCACCATTATTTGATGGGTCCCCTTCTTCGGCACGGCGGGCGCGGGCGTCACCACGGCAGGAGGCGACTTCACATTCGCCTCAGCGGCGGTGTCGGAAGGTACGGGAGGCGGCGCAACTTTTTCAGTGGGAACGGCTGCGGGTTGAGGCACCGGGGAGGCCGGCCGGGTATCGCTTCGCGTTGTTTCCTCTTGAGAAACCGCCGACCGGGAAGCGGCTTTGTCGCTCACCCCGTTCTCCGACTGACGAAGGTAAAAATAGAGGGTGATCAGCACGGTAAACAAAATACAGAGGATAATATGCACGCGGTGGGCCCTGAACCACGACGACGTTTCATTATCCGTGATTTCCTTCACTTCTTCCCTGCGGGCGTGCCCGGTTCTCTGACTGTAGCTGTCGTACCTGAGAAGCAGCGGCCGGTAGTCGCCTCCGAGGGCCTCGGCGTAGTTTTTTATAAAGGTCCGTGTATAGACCGACTCCGGAAGCTGGTCAAATGCCTCAGCCTCGATTGCCTCGATGACGGAGGGGCTGAGCTTGATTGCTCTCGTCACATCTTTTATCTTCAATCCCCTCGCCTCCCGCAGTTCCCTGAGGCTTATTTCCACCTTCTCGACAGTATCCTCGGGGCCGGTGGGCGGTTCATCATCATAGTGAAGTTTCATTGCTGACCTTCAAATATTCTCCATAAAATTTAGAATGCAATACCACGCCGCGCATGGCGAGGCAATACAAATCATTTCATCTTTTCTGCTATATCGTGGTAATAACAAAAGAAAAAACGATGGCTTCGTAAAAAGTCCATCTTCTGCTTTTGCGAAAAAATCAAAAACACTTTCACCTTTGCCGGGAGCGGAAGCGATGACTGAAAAACGGAATGGTTCAAATTGGCGGGAATTTACCGTTTCCATTGCGCGGGAGGCGGGAACACTTCTGAAGGAGCGGTTTCACCGGCGGCACCGTGTCAGCTACAAGGGCGCCATCAACCTCGTCACCGAGGCGGACCTGATGTCGGAGAAACTTCTGATATCCCGGATTCGAGGCGCCTTTCCCGGCCATGACATCATGAGCGAGGAATCGGAGATGGCGAACACCGGTTCGCCCTTCCGGTGGATTATCGATCCCCTCGACGGCACGACCAACTACGCCCACGGTTTCCCCATGTTCTGCGTTTCCATCGCGCTCGAAAAAGACGGCGTCGTCATTACCGGTGTCGTGTATAATCCCATGCTCGATGAGCTTTTCGTCGCCGAAAAGGGTACCGGGGCATATCTCAACGGTACGCTCCTCGCCGTCTCGGACACTGATGATTTGTCGCAGAGCTTTCTCGCCACGGGGTTCCCCTACGATATCAGGGAAAATCCCGACAACAACGTGAACTATTTCAGCACTCTCGCTCTCCGCGCCCGGGCGATACGGCGGGCGGGCGCCGCTGCACTGGACCTTGCATACCTCGCCGCGGGCCGCTTCGACGGGTTCTGGGAGCTCCGACTGCAGCCCTGGGATACGGCGGCGGCCTGTCTCATGGTTGAGGAAGCGGGGGGCACCGTCACCGATCTTGCGGGCGGGACCTGGTCATTCGCCTCGCCGGGAATCATGGCAACCAACGGGAAAATTCACCGGGCGATGATAGATGCCCTCGGCGCCGTGGATCCGATGGACGGGAGGGTAATTCTTGACTAAATCGCTTGCAAGAGGCGGGAACTATCCGGGCGCACGTGTTGGTGCGCCCTTCAGATGTTTTAGTTCTACACCACCTCAATCCCCTGCCTCGTGAAAATCTCCCGGCATGCCTCAATTCTTTTTTTGTCGAGCCAGGTTGTCATGGCGGCGTTTTGCCTGAGGCTGTTTGCGGCGCCGATTTTATCGGTTTTATCATGCCATAGAGGATTATAGGGAAGAAGCTGGACCCTTGGGGCGCCCTGCTCTTTCAAAAAGAGGGCGATGGCGGCGAGATTGGATTCCCTCTCGGTAATGCCGGTGATGAGGGGCACCCGCGGCAGGAGCACAACCTTTCTCCCGGCACAGAGCAGCTTCAGCCTCACGAAATTTTCCACGATGGTCTCGTTTGAAACACCGCAGTATTCCCTGTGCAGGCGTGCGTCCATGAGCTTGATGTCGAAGTAGACCGCGTCGAGGTATGGAAGCATCAGGGATTCGAACGTGTCAGGGCGAAACTGCCCGCAAGTCTCGATGATGGTATGGATGCGCTCTCCCTTCAGCGCCTGCAGGAGAGAAGACACAAAATCAGGAAACAGCGTCGGCTCGCCGCCGGAAAGTGTCACTCCTCCGCCGGAGGTGTTGAAGAAGGGCCTGTCTCTCACGACGGCCTTGACGATGTCCTCCACGGTCATTTCCCGGCCGACGCGGTCCAGTGCCCGCGCAGGACACTCCTCAACGCAGGTGAAGCAGAGCGTACATGCATCGCGGTCAATATAAAAAGGGTTCTCCCGCGAAAGGGCCCCTTCGGGGCAGACCTCGAGGCACCGGCCGCAGCCGATGCATTCCTTTGCATCGAATGCAATTTCCGCAACCGTCCTTTTACTCTCCGGGTTCTGGCACCAGACACAGTCGAGTGGACACCCCTTAAAAAAAATGACGGTCCGGATGCCCGGACCATCATCGAGTGAGTTACCCTTGATGTCCAGTATGAGGGGATTCTTCGTCATATCCCGTATTCGGCCCGTTCGATGAGTTCCATCTGCATATCACGATTGAGCGTGACGAAGTATGCGTTGTAGCCCGATATCCTCACCAGGAGATTCCGGTAGTATTCGGGATTCGCCATGGCGTCCCGGAGCATGTCGGAGGTCACCACGTTGAACTGCATCTGCATACCGCCGAGGTCGAAATAGGTTTTTGCGTAGGAATAGATGTGGTCGATGGCCTCCTCGTGGGTATCATCGGCGCCGGGTACGACCTTTACGTTGAAGGCCATATTGTTGTTCATGTGATGCGGATTCAGCCGCGAGACATCACGGATGTTATCGAGCAGGTTCTTCGACGCGTGGGGCTGCGGGGTGAGCCCCGGCGTGAAAGGCTTCCCGGCAAGCCTGCCGGACGGCAGCGCCCCGGTGAGGGTTCCGAATGCCACGTGGTTGGACATGGACCAGAAGCCCGCCGTGTAGCGGCCGCCCCGGTAGTTCACATGGTCAAAAAAGCGGTCGTGGGTAAACTCGGCAATCCGGCTCGCCATTCCAAGGGCCTCGTCGTTCCCGGAGCCGAAGAGCGGCACCCGCTTCGTTACCATGGCATGGAGCGCCGGATCGGAGGAAAAGTTCGTGTCGATGGCCCGCTTCAGGTCCGCGAAGGCGACCTTCTTTTCATCGAAGACCAGTTTCTTGATGGCCATGAGAGAATCGGTGACATCCGCAAGCCCGATGCACGCCGCGCCCGAGGAATTGTATTTCGCGCCGCCCTTCGTGGCGTCCTTCCCCGACGTGATGCACCCGTCAAGGAGGGACGAGAGAAGCGGCGTGGGGCGGAGCTCGCCGTGGGATTTACCCAGCATGTTATTGAGCTCGATGGCATTCTCGATGAGAAAATTGAACTGGGTCGTGAAGGCGTTGAAGAAATCATCGAAGGTTCTGAAATTGCCGTTCTCCACGCTCCCGGTTTTCGGTCCCACATCCCATTTCATGAGCGGGTGGCGCCCGTTGTTGAGCGCCATTTCGAGGGCCGCCACCATGTTCATCATCATGCAGTTCGTGTGCCCCATGTGCTTGCCCGATATGGTGGGCTCGACGCATCCCGTTGCCGCCCAGTCCCTGGCATCCTCGGGGGCGTAGTGCAGCTCCTCGAGGGACGCGAGCACGGCCTTGTCGTTGTGCATGGAAGGTGTGGCCGCGGTGATATAGTTCACCTCGCAGAGGCGCTTCAGGTACGCGTCGCTGTTCACCCCGGGATGGAAGCGGGCGTTCACGTTGGGGTCCCTGATGCCGAGAATCTCCGTCACCTTGAGGCAGACGTAGGTCATGTCGCAGACGGCGTCTCCTCCGTCGGGACGGACACCCCCCAGGGTGATTGCCTGGTCCGAGGAACTGCCGCCGAAGAGGTAGTTGCCGATATCGGGCACCAGCGGAAGGTGGTCGGTGCATTTCATGTAGAAGCATCCCACAAGCTCGACAGCCCTTTTCACATAGTCGCGGCGCGCTTCATCGGTGGCGAGCTTCGCCATGTCAGCCTCGAAGAAGGGCTGGAGCCACTGGTCGAGTCTCCCGATGGAAAGCCCTGCGTTGGTATTTTCCATGTGGAGGGCGACCCAGACAATCCATATGGCGTTGACAGCCTCGTCGAGCGTGGTGGCAGGGTTTTCCGGGACCCCGGCGCAGATTTCATGGAGGCGGGCAAGTTCTTTCCTGCGCACCGGGTCGGTTTCCTTGAGGGAATCCTCAAGGGCCTGCCTGGAGAGGTTTTTCGCATAGGCATTCACCCCTTCGAGACACAAGATCATCGCCTGGAGGGTGTTTTTTTTCTCCCCATCCGCGGCGCCGCATGCGGTATGTTCCTTCCGTATCTCCTCAATGATGCCCTTCATGCCGAGGGCGAGCACCTTCGGAAAGTCCAGTATCGTGTGGGAAAGGGATGCCGTCTTCCAGAGGAAATAGACGGCGAAGCGCTCGTCCAGTATCTGCGAGAGGGGTTTTGCGTAATTGTCGCGCACCCATTCCCTGAAATTCCTGTGTGTCCAGTAGGGGAATATATGGTGATGGAGTGATGCGATGGACTCATCGGATATTGTATAGGCATTGAGTGTTCTTCCCGGCACCGACTTCAGCTCCCCCCATATCATCGTCCCGTGCGAGTCCGGATAGATGACCACGCCGATTTCCTTCGTCGTGGTCGTACCGGCGATGAGGTCATTCTTCCTGATGATGGGTTTCCGGTTCTCCATGAGATACCTTAAAGCCGCCCCCTGGCGCAGTTCCGGGTTCCACGGTTTCCCCTCTCCGTCCGTCTCGAAACCGTTCTTTATAAACCAGTCCGTGAGGAGCGCCGGCCGTTCATGGCATATCTCCGGCTTCACCGTGTGATGGATCTCGAGAAACTCCGCGAGGCGGGGAAAGTCCTCAAGACGGTATTCCGGGAGGTAGGGATCGTCGAGGCACTTCACACCGGGGTCACGCTCCTTGGCTTTCAGGCGCTTTGACCGGCGGATCGCCATCTCCCTGCGAAGACCGGGGTCCATGTTGCAGGCCGCCTTCTTCCGCTCCGCCACATCGGCTTTGCGCTGCTTATCCATCATCTTCTGATGTTTCCCGCTCATGAGGAGCGACACGAAGAAATTAAAGAGCTGAACATAGCCGAGATTTCCGTCCAGCCGGAGCCTGTTTTTCATGAGCATGTTGAGGACTTCGTTCGGGGGCACCCGGAGCATTTCCTTGATATCGTCGTCTGAGGCGAAGATGAGCGTCACGCTGGTACCAGGCGGGATGTACGGCAGCACCCTCACCTTGCCGTTCTCAAAGAGTATCGCCTGCTCGACGCTCCCCGTCTCGGTCCGGACGCCCACGGAGAAATTGATCCAGCCCTGCGTCCCCTTCAGGTATTTTTTCAGGGACGGCCGGTACATGAAGAGCGCCGCCATCAGGCGAAGGAGCACGTGAACCAGAATGTTGCTCGATGATCGTGTGGCCATGTGAAACCTCCTTACAGTGAAACCGTTGTGCACCCCGGGCCTTGCCGGGAATTTTTTACAATCCTATGCCCGTCTCAGACGCCGTACTCCGCCCGCGGTTGAAATACGTGCGGACGAATATTACCACAGGTCGCCCGGTGATGTGCAAGGGATATTCATGAAAGGTGGAATGAGGCGTACCGCAGTGTACGCCTCAATGACGAGGAACGACGCGCAACGCAGAAGATGGGCTTTTGACGATGCCATCACTCTTTGATGTTGAGCTTTACCATCTTATTATGAAGGGTATTACGATTGATGCCGAGAAACTCCGCGGCGGCGGACTTTACGTTGTCGGAACGCCTCATGGCAATCTTGATGAGACACCGGTCAATCATGTCGAGCACTTCATCATAGAGCTTCAGCCTGTTTTCTTTTCCCGAACCGAGTACGGTGACGATTTCTTCAAGCTTCTTTTCAATCACATCCTCAACGACGGGGAATGATGAAATGTGTGACCGCTTTCCCTCACGCGCCATCATGGTAGCATTCCTTTCTTCTTCTCACATGGTATTGCCGGCCCCGGTTCACAATACCGGCCCTGCTTCCCCCGCGGTGTGGCACGAACCCCGCGCCATATACCCGCACACATTTGCAGAGTAGCATGCGTTCGATCATTCCGGCGGGCATGCCGCGAATAACCAGCCACGGTATACGGCACGGGCGGCGAAGCCTACATAATTTTCAACACAATTACAACCAAAAGAATCAGTACCACAAGCCACATGGTGATGACATCGGACACCCTGGAGACGGGCTTTTCCACAAACTCCCTCACCCGTTCTTCCACCTTTTCCGCTTCCACATGGGCAGCAATATTCTGCATCATGGAGACAAAGTCTCCGTATGAGTTGGGCACGATATGGAACCCCTTCGTGGTGGAAAGGAGCAGGTACGCCTTCCTGCCGAGGAGCATCATGTCCGCATTGGTAACCGCATCCCAGGGAATCTCCTTTGCGGCGAAGAGTTTCTTTATCCTGATGCCGTCGGATGAGAGGGTCATCTCGCGTACCAGGGCATCGAAATAGAGATAGAGAATCGGAATAAAGAGTGCGCAGAGGATGATTTTCTCCGCCCTCACCGCCCCCGTGGTGAAGGCAAGAACGATAAGAATCAGAAGAAGCGCCGCCACGAGGGAAACGGGGATGGCAAAGGCGTGTCGCACCCTGTAGACGTGAGGGCTCATCATTGGATCATGCTCTCTTCACAAAACATTATTCCTGTCGTTGAAAGGTTCCGCTCTTGCCGCCGCTCTTCTTGATAAGCATAATGTCGGATATCACGATTTCACGGTCCACTGACTTGCACATATCATACACGGTGAGCGCCGCCGCACTGACGGCGGTCATTGCCTCCATCTCCACCCCGGTCCTCCCGACGGTTCTGACGCGCGCTTCAATGGCAATCTCTCCCTGCTTCGCGTCTTCCCGGAATTCAATATCGATTCCCGTCAGTTCAAGTGGGTGGCAGAGGGGAATGATCTCTCCCGTTCTCTTGGCCGCCATGATGCCCGCAATCCTTGCAACAGCAAGGACATCGCCCTTGGCAATCTTTTTCCCTCCGATGGCGCGGACCGTGGCGGGTTTCATCCGCACGACGCCATGCGCCACCGCCTCCCGGAGGCTCGGTTCCTTGTCCGTCACGTCGACCATCGCCGGTCTGCCGTGCTCATCAAGATGCGTGAATGATGCCATTGGAATACTGTAAAAGGGTGGATTTAAAAACGCACCGACGTTAGCACAGGGCGTTTCCTCAGTCAAGGCTTGCCGTCATGCAAGCCTTCCGGCAAGGCTTCCCTGCACCGTGCGGGCTTCGGCCACAATGCGTTCCATCAGTTCCGCGACTGCGGGTTCATCGTGGATGAGGCCTGTTGCCTGCCCGACGGGGATGACACCCATCTCCAAATCCCCCTCTTCCGTAGCGACCCTGAGGGCCTTGAAGGCATTGGCAAAATAGGCAAGCTGTTTTGCATTTTTCCAGCCCGAGGCCATGACGCCGATGAAGAGCTTGAAAAACGGCAGCCGCATCTGCGCGGCAATGGCGCGGGCGTTGAAAAACGCCGCCGGCAGGTTGAGTCCCTGCCGGAGGGCACGGCGCGCGCTCTCCGTATCCATGACGCGGCACCAGAGGCCGTCGAACCGGCGCGAGTAGAGGGTGTCGTAGACGCTTTTTTCGATGGACAGGCGCTTTACCTTTTCATGAAGGGCGCTTTCCTTCGTCGTCATGAAGCGTGTGCCCATGGCAACACCCTCTGCCCCGAGGGCGAGCGCGGCGGCGAGCCCCCTGCCGTCGGCGATGCCTCCTGCGGCGATGACGGGAATCGAGAGCGCATCAACGAGGCTCGGTATGAGTACAAAGGTCGTCACGGCCTCACCGTGGCCGGCGGCCTCGTTTCCCGTGGCAATGACGGCGTCGGCGCCGCAGTTCTGGGCGCTCAGTGCATGGCGCGCATTCGTCACGGTGGCCAGCACCTTTCCGCCGTAACCGTGGACCTCGCGGACGAGCCAGTCTCCTTTCCCGAGGGCGAAGTTGACGACGGGCGCCTTTTCTTCAAGGACGGCGGCGGCGTTCTGGCTGCCCCCGGGGAGTATGAGAGATACGTTGACGCCAAAGGGCTTATCGGTAAGTGTTCTCACTTCCTTTATATACTGCCGCGTCTGATCCGGGTCCAGGGGACCGGTGGCAAGTATGCCAAGGCCTCCCGCGTTCGAGACCGCCGCCACAATCCGCGGAAGACTGATCCAGCTCATGCCTGAAAGAAGAATGGGGTACCTGATTCCTAACAGTTCCGTCACACGTGTTTTCATTAATCAACTCCTTGGGGGTACTAGCATCCGCGTGCTTCCGACGATTGTCCGGTGCGGCGGCTGCGCCTTCATTATCACGGGCGCAGGAAAATGCCAAACGAATCCGCACACCGGAACAGGCATCACCGGAAAAGACGACCAAATTTCTTGCTATTTGACGGAAGTCGTATTACAGAATTGATGCCATTCAAAACACAGTCGCCGTGACCGGGGGGAGAGTCAACCGTGATTGTCAAAATGATAAGCAGCGTCATCGTGGGCATTGATGCCCATCCGGTGGATGTCGAGGTGGATACCTCGCCCGGCCTGCCGCAGTTCTCCACGGTGGGCC
>JAPLJO010000038.1 GCA_026388515.1 Deltaproteobacteria bacterium
GGACGACGATATCAAAAATCTGTTTCTGCGTGACAATGCGCAGCGGATTTTCAATCTCTAAAAAGAAACGGGATGGTTTCGCATTATCTTCAGCTTATAAGGTAATCTCACAAGTACATACGGTTCATTTATTCAAAGGATCCGGCTTCTCTTCTCACCGTGGGAAAAGTCTTGCCCGTGTGCTATGTTCGATAGTACAAAACGAGTGCTCATAAGGAGGGGCGGTTATGGAAGAAAAAAATCTCATACTTGCTGTTGACGTCGGCACCACTGAAACGAAAGCGGTACTGGTGAGCCCGGATGGATACATAGATTCCCGTCAGTCTACCTGCTGTCTCTCATATCCGGCAAAGTCGTGCGTTGAACAGTCTCCGGAGGAAATAGCGGACGCGATATATACCTCCAGCAGGAATGTGCTTGCGGCGCATCCCGATCTGGCCGGCCGGCTTGCCGGCATGGTGTTCACGAGCCAGATGCAAAACACGGTTCCGGTGGGCAAAGACGGAAAGCCTCTCATGAACATGCTCTCATGGATGGATGAGCGCGCCGCGCAATTCGTACAGGAGGAACTGTGCAGGGGACTTGTCAAGATCGAGGGCTATCCCGTCACCAAGCTCATAAAATTCATGAGAATCACCGGCGGCATGCCGGGGAAGAACGGGAAGGATACCGTATGCAAGCTCGCCTGGATGAAAAAATACAAGCCGGATCTGTATCATTCCGTTCATAAATTTTTAGACGCCAAGGATTACGCCGTATTTCTCGCCACGGGCAATTTTGTGACGTCCTACGATATGGCATACATCACCTGGCTTATGGACACACGGAACAAGGACCAGGGCAAGTGGACGTGGTCGGACGATATCCACAGAATGTTCGGGCTCGATACACGCAAGATGCCGGCGCTGAAACCCTCAACGGCAATCGCAGGCAACGTCACCCCGGAATTTTCCGCGAAAACCGGCGTTCCGGCGGGCCTTCCCGTGGTGAACGGTTCCGGTGACCTCCTCACCTCGGCCATCGGTTCCGGCGCCATCGAGATGGGGCACCTGCACGTGAATATCGGCACCGCCGGCTGGGTTGCCACGCACTACCCGGGGACTGCCGTCGATACGCAGCATTACATAGGAACAATCGTCTCGGGAATTCCCGGCGTCTTTCTTCTGATCAGCAAGCAGGAAACCCTGGGCGCCGCGCTGGACTGGCTGAAAGGCATGTTGTATCCCGCCGAGCTCACGAAGGGAATGTCATCCGCAGACATATACAGGAAGATGGATGAAGAGGCGGCAACATCGCCCCCCGGCGCGAACAGTGTCATTCTGACGCCATGGCTTTTCGGGGAGCGGTCGCCCATCAACAATCCCCACCTGCGCGGACAACTGTTCAACATCAGCATCAATACCACCAGGGCCGATCTCTGCCGTGCAGCGATGGAAGGAGTTGCCTTCAACATCCGCTGGGGAATGGAATTCGTGGAAGCAATCGCGGCCAAAAAAACCAGGCCGGCCACCGATGAAGTTCGATTGATAGGCGGCGCTTCGAAAAGCGATGTGTGGTGTCAGATTTTCGCCGACGTCCTGCAGAAACCGATCGTGCAGATGATCAATCCCCAGATGGCATCCGCGCAGGGTGCCGCGGCCATCGCGATGGTGTCCTTCGGCATTTACAAGGACTTTACCGAGATACACCGGATGGTAAAAAAAGGAACCATCTTCAGGCCGGACACCGGCACAAGGGCGGTCTATGACAGGCTCTATGAACACTATAAAGCGCTCTATAAAAATAACAGGGCCGGTTTTAAAAAACTCAACCAATAAGAGATACCTGCCATGAAACGTTTCATTGACGACTACAGAGATGAATCATTCGATATCATCGTGATAGGCGGCGGCATCACCGGCGCGGCCGTTGCCTATGACGCCGCAAGCAGGGGACTCCGTGTGGCGCTTGTGGAAAAAAGTGATTTCGGCTGCGCCACCTCCGCCGCCACTTCCAAGGTCATCCACGGCGGCCTGCGGTACCTGAAAACGTTTGAATTCGGGCTTGTGCGCGAGTCCCTCGGTGAACGCAGGATAATGGAGAATATCGCCCCCAATTTCGTCTATCCCATGCGCTTCATGTTCATCAATCCGAAGTTCGACATGAAGATCGGGCTCTACTTATACGATCTCCTTGCCTATGATAAAAAATTCACCTGGGATAGAAGCAAAAAAATCCCGAATAACTATGGCCTTTCAAAAGACGAGGTTATCCGTGAAGAGCCGAACGTAAAACGCGACGGGCTGAAGGGCGCCAGAGTCTTCTATGACTGCCAGTGCATATCTCCCGAGCGGCTGACGCTCACCTTTATTAAATCGGCGGTGCACTATGGAGCAAAGGTTTCAAACTACACAAAAGTGGAGGATTTTCTCGTCACTGAAGGAAAGAACGTATCCGGCGTCGTGGTGCGGGACCTTGCAAACGAAAGAACTCACACCATCCGGGGAAAGGTTATCATCAACTGCACGGGCCCCTGGGCGGATATCACCCTCAAGCTCGTGAAGAAAGGCGAGATGAGTGAGAAGATACGCCGCTCCGAGGGCATCCACCTGATTGTGAAGAAACTCACCAGCAACCATGCCGTCGGCACCATGGTAAAAAAACAGCACTTCTTTCTCATTCCCTGGCGCGGGCATTCGCTGATAGGAACGACCGACAAGGAATATGACGGAAATCCCGATGACTATCACGTGACCAGGCAGAGCATTCAGGAACTCCTGGATACGGTAAACATGGATTTCGGGAACACCAATCCCATTCAGTACAATGATGTCCTCTTTGCATACGGCGGCCTGCGCCCGCTCCTCGATGCGAAGGGTAAGGATGTGCATACCACCACCCGCAAATACGAGATTTTTGACCACGCGGATGAAGGCCTCAGCGGCTTTATCACCGTCGAGGGCGGCAAGTATACCACCAGCCGCAATCTCGCAGAGAATGTGCTGAAAGCCGTTGAAAGGAGAATGGGGGGAAAGCTCGGCAAGTGTAAAACTGATACCCGGCCGCTTGTCGGCTGCGAGATAGAGGACATTGAAAAATTCATTGGTGACATCAAAACAGAAAACAGCGACTTTACAACGACGACCGTTGAATACCTCGGCAGAAATTACGGCACCGAATATGACAGGGTGCTGAAGCTTGCGCGAAAGGATTTAAGGCTGGCGGAGGTTGTCAACGACGACGGCGAGATACTGGCCCAGGTCGTCTATGCGATTCAACACGAAATGGCGGTCACGCTGAAAGACATTTTCTTCAGGAGAACAGGCATCGGGACACTGGGCAATCCCGGTGAAAAAGTCGTGGCAAAAGTCGCCGATATCGCCGCAGGTGAGTTTGGCTGGAGCGCTGAGAGAAAACAAAAGGAACTCCTCGATATTCAAAAGGCGTTCAAAATTCCTGAATGATGAGCTCGACCGGCCCCGACGGCTGGTGAGCCTCGTGAGAAGGGCCGTGCGTCACAGGCTCTCTTTCACCAGCGTTGTTTTACCGGTTTGCCGCGGACCCATGATGAGGACGGACTGCCGCTTGCGGATCAGTTCCTGAATATGCCGGGTCAGATGTCGTAAGTATACTTTATTTTTGCCTTGCATATCTAAAGTGTATATACCACAAGCATAAAACGCACGGGAATTTTATCATGTGCCGCATGGTAACGTCAGCTATCCCCGGACCACCGAAATGATTGCCGCATCCATAAAGCATCCCATTGTGTACCCGGAGTCACGCTGTTTCGTGGATTCACACAGTCGGCATAAAATAATCTATGTCAGTTACGTTGCCCACCCGCACTTCTTTCCAGACAGCTTTCATTCGAGTTCCTATTTTCAGTTCCCGTCCCGCTTTATCAACATCCGACAGATCGATACCTTTGATATAGTGCAAAATATCGGTGTCAGCACCATCAAGCCGTATAAGCCCCATTATATAGGGTGGATCGGGCATTCCTACATATTTTATACAGTTTATTGAAAAAGTAACCAGTTTCCCCTCATCATTCACTTCAATCCATTCGTCAGTTTCAGTGAAGCAGCGTTCACAGTTCTTGCGCGCAGGGATAAGAACCCGTTTGCATTTTGGACATCGTCTGCCCATGATTTTTTTATTGTCTCTGAACTCTTTCAGGTATCTGCTCGTGATTTCTCCTGCATAGTGTCTGAATGGCACATTCCAGGTTTGCTCTACGATTATATACTCATCTTTGTTATCTTTTGTTGCCATGATGATTCTCCTTTCTTATCTTGGTTCTGAGCCCAACATCATCAACGTATGAAACTGTAACATGCCGCCAAGTCCTGATGCGAGAGCCGTCTCTACATTGGGCACCTGTCGAAGACCGCCTTTACCCATAACCTGGAGAGCCGCTTCGGCAACCCTTAATTCTGCAGTGGCGCCTATGCAGTTGGTACAAAGTACACCTCCTGAGGGATTGATGGGTAATTCTCCACCCATCCACGTGGTGCCTTCTTCAAGCAGTTCTCCTCCCTTTCCTTCGTCGCAAAATCCATATGCTTCCGTTTGAATCAGCTCCAGACTTGTGAAAGGAATATAGAGCTCCGCGACATCAATATCCTTTAATGGATTTTTAATACCGCACTTCTGATACAGTCGTCTTGCCGCCACCGCAAGGGCCGCCCTGTAAGAAACATCAGGACGATCTCCGAAGAAAGGGCCATCGGCGATCGATACCGCGCCATTCACCCATGCCGGCCTATCGGTAATAGTCTTTGCCACGTCTTCCGATGCAAATATCACCGCAACCGCTCCGTCTGAGCGGGGACAGCAATCCAGTAATCGCAAGGGCCATTCGACAATCATTGAATTCAAGACATCTTGAACAGTAACCTCAAATCTCAGATGAGCATAGGGATTATTCATGCCGTGTTTATGGGCTTTGACGGCCGACAGCGCCCGCTGTTCATGGGTACTTCCGTATTTGTACATATGCCTTGTCGCTGGAACTGCTCCCAGTGAAATGGCGCTCCCTCCCATCGCGCGTTCATGATACGGACACGTGCATGTATTCAGGAGCGACTGAGCGTCCACGGGTTCACTGACCCGTTGTTCCGACACAGCCATTACGATTTCAAACATGCCTGAGGCAACCTGCTCATATGCCGCAATCGCTGCTGACATGCCGGTCGCGCCGGCAGTATTGATTCTGATGACAGGTTTGTTATAACCGCCGGCGGCACCGCAAATCCACCGGTCGCAACAGTCAACTCCATCAAAGGGGTCCATTACGCCCATGGTCAAGGCATCAACATTGTCAATTGACAGCTTCGCGTCTTCCAGCGCCGCCCGGGATGCTTCAAATGTCAACTCGGGGTGTATCAAGTCCCGATGTCGGGATACGAATTTTGTCTGGCCTACTCCTACAATGGCTGCTCGTTTCATAGATGGTTACCTCCTCACTATCGCGACGCAACTTCTCTGGGCTCCATAGCCGGTGATGCAGTGCGCCAGTCCTGTACAGGCATTCTTTATTTGATGATCCTGTGCCTGCTCCCGAAGCTGCAGCACACATTCGACAAACCGTGAAAGTCCCGATGCAGAGAGAGGATTGGATGAGAGAACGCCACCCGAGGGGTTTACAGGGAGGTCGCCATTCATTTGAGTGAAGCCTTCGTCGATCAAATGCCCCGCCTCTCCCTCTTTACAAAAACCGAGAGCTTCATATGCCATAAGTTCATGGTAGGTTGTCACATCGTAAATTTCTGCGACGTCTATATCCTTTACCGCGTTATTAATACCTGCCATTTTATACGCTCTCTGCGCCGCATGCTTCGTTGCCGTAAGGTGTGTCAGATCCTTGTCTTCGAGATAGTAGGTTTCGTTTGACCATCCCAGTCCCGTAATCCATACAGGGTGCAGACAGACACGGCGTGCAAAAGATTCACTGGCAAGGACCACCGCGCAGCCGCCATCGGACCAGGGAGCTCGTTCAAGGACACGGAGCGGCCAGCAATCGAACTCCGATTTCATTACCTCCTCTTCTGTCACCTCCTGCTGCAGGTGTGCATACCCGTTTCTGACAGCATTTTTTCGATTCTTTACCGCCACCTTCGCACTCTGTTTCATGGTGACACCGTACCGTTCCCGGTACTGCAGCGCCTGCATACCGTTTGCCAATTTTTCATGAAGTCCCAGTTGACGGTGGTAAAAGGGAGCAAGACGCATATTGGTAATTAATTCCTGGGGGCCTTCCGACGAGATTCCCGTCGACAGCACAAGGGTGGTTTCAAACTCACCCGCCATAATTCCCATGTACGCCTGCGCGAGCGCAAAAAGTCCGTCGTCATTAATACGGATTTCATCTTTCAGGTACCCGCCGGCAGATGGAATCGTATACATATGTTCCGCTGTTCTCCCGGTCACAAGGTCATATTCGCCGGCCACCACATTGTTTATCTGTCCGATATCAAGGGCTGCATCAGCAAGTGCTGCTTTCGATATAAGCGCGGATTGATCGCTGAATACGTCTCTCTTGCATGTTTCGGCCGGTATCTGACCAACACCAATTACTGCAACTCTCATATAATTCACCCCCTTCGAATCAATTGGGTCTTATGATTTTGGCGTACGCTTCATTAAAATAACCAAACGCCCGCACATGGTTGATTGGCCATTCTGATTCACCACATCACAGTCGATAAAAATAAGACCCCGGTCAGGTTTGCGTGTTTCTTTTTTTTGTGCAATCTTGGCATTGACATGAATGGTATCGCCGATCATGATGGGCCATTTAAACCGCCAGTTCTCGACTCCAAAAAAGGCCATGATCGTTCCTTCCAGGAAATTCAACCTGACCAGCAGGCCGATTGCAATCGACATACCGCACATGCCGTGAGCGATGCGACCGCCAAACGGTTGTGTGGCCGCAAACGCGGCATCTGTATGAAGCGGATTAAAATCCCCACTGAATCCCGAAAAATTAACGATATCCGCTTCGGTAACAGTTCTTCCCAGTGTCTGAATTTCTTCCCCTTCGGTAAATTCATCAAAATATTTTCCGAGTATAATTGACATTGCTTCCTCCTTGCTTTGAACTCGAATTATGATTTATTCACGCAACCCCAACTCCCGGACGATAATATGTCTCATAATCTGGGATGTGCCGGCACCGATGGTTGCCAACCGAGCATCGCGGTAGAGTCTTTCTACGATGTACTCTTTCATGAATCCGTATCCGCCGTGTATCTGTACCGCTCTGTCGATGACCCGATTCGCGGTCTCCGTACAATACAGTTTCGCCATGGATACTTCCCTGTTGCAGGATATTCCCTTTTCCACCAGGGACGCAGCATGATACGCTAAACGCTTGCATGCCTCGATTTCAGTAGCCATATCTGCAAGCATATGAGCGATAACCTGATGGCGTATAATTGGTTTGTTGAACTGAACCCTCGCTTTGGCGTATTTGATTGCTTCTTCCAGCGCCACCTGAGCGCCTGTATAGCTCAGCGCGCACACGGAAAGTCGTTCCCTTTCAAGTCCCGCCATAAGCGCAAAAAAACCTTCTCCCTCTCTTCCAAGCAGATTTTCTCTGGGAACCATACAGTCTTCAAATACAAGTTCCGCCGTGTCCGACGAAAGCATCCCCATCTTTTCCAGTTTCCTGCCTACGGAAAATCCCGGCGTATCGGCGTCGATGAGCAGCAAACTCACACCCTGATAGCCGGGCCCCCCGGTCCTGACTACGGTGTTTATGACATCCGCCTGGGTTCCGTTCGTTATAAACATTTTTGAGCCGTTGACTCTGTAGTAATCTCCTTCGAGGACGGCCTTTGTTTCGATATTTGCCACATCAGAACCATAGTTGGGTTCAGTTATTGCCACGGCTATAATTTTCTCACCACTGCACACCGCTTTCAGATACTTGTCCTTCTGTGCATGATTACCGGCATGGGCAAGCGAAGGGCTCGCCATATCAGTCTGCACACACACACTCATGGGAAATCCCATGGCACCGCATCGGCTTATTTCTTCCCAGAAAACGATGGACATTCTGATATCGGCTTCCTGTCCTCCGTATTCGACGGGATAGCCAAGACCGAGAAAGCCGAGTTCGCCCATCCGCTTGAAGATAGCGCGGTCATAACATCCGTTGGTTTCCCACTCATTTATTTTTGGACGTATTTCCTTGTCGACAAATCGCCGCACGGTTTCCCGAAATGCTTCATGTTCGTCACTAAAAAAATAATCTCTTGGACTCACCGCATCCTCCTTTTGTAACGTCTTTTAGGTGTTTATATCGCCGTCCGGAAATTCATAACCTCTCGGGTATTGAATAAGTTCAAACATGACACCTGAAAAGGCTTTTGGATGAACAAACCCAACTTTGCCGCCAAGGATATCCAGTGGCGATTCGTTAATCAGTTGACACCCTTGCTGCTTCAGAAAGCTGAGTCGGTCGGCAAGGTCATCAACGGCAAAGGCGAGATGATGCAGTCCTTCACCGCGACCCCTTATGAATTTTGCAATAAGACCTTTTTCATCAGTTGGTTCCATGATTTCAAATTCAATATTGGCAAGTTTGACCATCCGGAACCGCATACCGAAAAGCGGTACATCTATGACGTTGCCTGCTTCTCCACCCAGCAAGTTGACGAACAGCTGTGTCGTTTTTTCCATATCTTTCACCGCAATGCCAACTTCCGTAATTTTTTTGAGTTCCACCAGTTCTGTTCCTCCTTTCACACGAGTTTGTAATAATAACCGGGAATACGAGCCCTGATACGTACCTCACTGGCTGTAAAGGTCTTTATGCTGTGTCTTGATGATGTTTTTCTGGATTTTGCCTGTGCTTGTCATTGGCAGAGCGTTCAAAAAAACCACTTTCTTGGGAACTTCGAATCCACCCAGCTTGTCCTTGCACAGTTTGATAACTTCTTCTTCGGTCAGTTCCGTACCGGGTTGTCTGACAATAAAGGCCGTGATTGCTTCGACCCATCGCTCATGAGGCAGCCCTACCACGGCTGCCGCCTGTATACGCGCATCAGCGAGAAGCACTATCTCTACCTTAATTGATGGAACGTTTTCGCCCCCCGTCTTAATCATATCCTTCTTTCTGTCGATAAAAGCCAGGAGACCGTCTTCATCGAAATATCCAATGTCTTCCGAATGATCCCATCCGTATTTTCGAGTCTCATCGGTTGCAGCGGGATCTTTCCAGTATTCTTTGAGGTGTGCAGGCCCGCGTCGCACTATTTCCCCAACCTGGCCCTGGGGGAGGATATTCCCGTGGTCATCCATAATGGCTGTTTCCACCGTGAGCGCCGGCTCACCCCAGTAATTCCCCATTTTCTTGAGCTGCCATTGAGGTTTGAAATTTTCAGTTGAGGGGTAAAATTCAGTTCGACCCGTACCGAGGTAAAGGTTAGGGGTAAAACACTCCACAATCTGTTCCAATGTGCGCCGGTCCATCGGGGTCATTGCATACATCGCTCGCACTACACTCGAAACATCGTAGTCTCTGAAGTTCGGGTGATCAAGCATGGCCCGCCAGATCATCGGCAGCACAAATACAAAAGTTATTTTTTCCCGCTGAATGGCTGCCAGAATCTCCGTAATGTCAAAGAGCGTTCTGAAGAGAACCGTCCTTGCGCCGATATGAAAGAATGACGTGGTGCAGGCCTGCTGCGCGGAATGGAACATCGGGAGCACAATGGCACCCACAAAATCCTTGTCAATCTGATATTCCACAAGATTCGCCATGGAAGTTACATAGACACCCAGGTGGGATATCACAACACCTTTGGCGCGCGCCGTTGTACCGCTTGTATACAGTATCCACATGGGATCACGTTCCCAAATGACTACTTCCGGCTCCTTATCCGGCTGACCGTCAATAAAAGAATAGAAATCTATATAATGGGAAGGAACTGCAACTTTCGTTGCCGGGATAGATACATAGGTTTTAATATTTGGGCAGTCATCCTTTACTTTTTCAAAAAGCGAATGAAATGCATCATCGACAATCACCGCCTTTGCTTCTGAGTGATTAAGCATGTATCCGATGTCTTCGGGATTCAATATGGGATTAAGCGGCACTGCAATGATTCCGGTCTTTGTGCATCCAAAAAGAGAAATCACATATTCAACGGAATTGGGACCAATGAGAGCAACTTTGTCACCCTTGGCAAGCCCCAGATTCATGAGAGCAGCGGCGAATTGATTCATCTTTGAGTTAAGTTGTTTGTAAGTGAGCCTGATAAATCCGTTGCCCCTTTTTTCAGAGA
The DNA here is from genome assembly GCA_026388515.1 of Deltaproteobacteria bacterium. Taxonomy (GTDB): domain Bacteria; phylum Desulfobacterota; class Syntrophia; order Syntrophales; family UBA2210; genus JAPLJO01. The sequence continues at coordinate 10,278 of JAPLJO010000038.1, forward strand.
TTGCTTCTTTATCAGGTACGTGCCTTGCGTTTCGGCGAAAAATGTCACCTACGGCGATTCTTTGAACAAGATTATATTCAAGATCAGTAATCATGGCTCCCTCCTTTTTCTTAATGTGATTCACAGCAAATGACGAAAGGCTATGAGGGTGGATGAAACAATGAGTGCTTCTGTCCCCATCATGCCACGTTAACGATATCAACACATACAACCGTTAACGCTGTTAACATATATTCGTTTTATCTGTCAAATGATATAATTATGCATAAAAACATCTATTTATAATGTATTTTGGCATGATGATAAAAATTATTCTTGTATTAATATGTTAACGCCTATAACGTATATTAATATAAACAGGCATTTCATCTTTAAGTTTATTTTGAACGAGTTTTTTCTAAAAAATTGCGTAAGGTTCAGTTGATTTTATTGATAATACTTTGACTTGTGCCAATTTACACAGGCCACGATTGACTAATTCGACAGGCTATTATTTAGGAAATCCAAATTATTCTTTTAGAGGTGTTTTGTGGAGGAAAACGGGAAATTCTCTAAACTTCGTGAACAACAGAGGGAAAAAAGAAAAAACCTTATTATTGATGCCGCCGAAATGGTTTTTATGAAGAAACCTTTTAATGAGGTCAGCATGAGAAACATTGCCCGTGAAGCGGGCATTACTCCTACTGCTATCTACCGTTATTTCCCCGATAAACAGATTTTATTCTGCCAAGCCTATCAGAGAGATGCACAAAGACTACTTAAAGTTGTTATAGACAGCATCGGCCATGGCGAAGAATTGCGCCTCGGCGAAATCGCCATGCATTATGTCAATTTCTTCTGGAAGAACAGTCAGGCATTGAAGATACTCGCCAATTTTACTGTTGATGATTCATATAGTGATGATTGTTCCATTATTGTAAATTTGTCGACACGACCTATAGTTGATCAAGTTGAGCGGCATATTAAAAAATTCAGTCCTGATATAGATGCACGTGTGCTCGCACGATCCTTTTTTGCGGCCATAAACGGCGCTCTTATATCATATAGAAAATATCCGGGGAAAAGTGAGGATGAGATATGGAAACATCTTAATGTAATAATTGGTGTTATCTCACGTATATTCACTGACTACATAATTCGGAACCCGAAAGCAGAAGCCGCACATTGATATTCCCTGCAGATTTTTAATTTCTAATCTCTCAATTAACTGGTAGATTATACGAAAGGAACCTTCGATCACTTCTCGAATCTGGTCAACATCACATATTCGGGAACTCTACGGCAACCCGAACTTCGCCCGCACCTCTTTCACGTCACTGGTTCTGCCCGCTTTGCTGTCAGCCAACCCGCACTCAACCGTCTCACGAACATAAATCTCACGCATGAGGTCATCCCATGTTGCGTTTGGCGGCATCCGATCGATGATCTTGTGAGTTTCGTCCTTTTCCATGATGATCGACATAGCGCTCTCTCCATCTTTTTTTATAAAATAGCACCAAACTGAGCGAACTTCAATTTATGCAAAGCCGATGTCTTGCCTATTTTCGAAGACATCGGGTACAATGCAGACCTCTACTAATAATCCGGCGTCGGGCGGTGAAACAGGATGTATTACCAGCGTTGCCATTCATCATCGTGCACAAAGAAAGAATCATGATGCGGCGGTTTTTCTTTTTTCTTTTGCTGCTTTGCCTTCTTCTTCTCTCGAACACGGCGGCGGGTATGACTGTCACCGATGAAATCGGAAGAACCGTCGCCGTTCCCTCCCCTCCCCAGAGAATCGTCTCGCTCGCCCCGAACATCACGGAAACGCTTTTTGCCATCGGGTGTGGCGACAGAATTGCCGGCGTGACCACCTGGTGCAACTACCCGGTGGAAGCCCGCCTGAAGCCCCGCGTGGGAGATCTTCTCAATCCTTCACTGGAAACAATTGTTTCGCTGGAGCCCGATCTCATCATTGCCACGGCAGACGGCAACAGAAAAGAAACCGTGGAGATGCTGGCGCGCATGAATTACGCCGTCTATGTGGTCAATCCCTCGTGCATCGAGGGCATCTTTTCGATGATCCGCCATCTTGGCGGAGTCACGGCACAGGAAAAACAGGCGGAAGCGCTCGTCACCGGTCTGCGGGCACGGGTGGAAAGAATAACATCACAGGCCCGCCTGCTTCCCAGGCCGCCCGTATTTTTCCAGGTCGGTTCCGGCGCTCTCATCAGCGCGGGCAGGCATACCTTCCTGGATGAGCTTATCACGACAGCGGGTGGAACCAATATTTTCGGCGACTCTCCGGTGCGCTATCCGAAGGCCGGGATCGAAGAGATCGTGATGAGGATGCCCGAAGTCATCATAATCACCGCCATGGATTCAGGCGATACCACCTGCGCCGCATCGCGCGACTGGCTGCGATGGGACACCATTCCCGCCGTCCGCACCGGGCGCATTCACTGCATCGATGCAGACCTGGTCACCCGGCCCTCGCCGAGAATCATCGAGGGGCTGGAACGACTCTTCGACATCATTCACCCGGAGGTAAAAAAATAAAGGCACTCTATTTCTGCAACAGTCTCCCGCGGATCGTAATGGTGCACGCCACCACCGGCCTCATTCCAGAGAAGCGCCTTCCCGTCGGCAGCCTCATTACCCACCGGTTTCCCATGGACCGCTGGCGCGATGCCGTGAAGACTTTCTTATCCAAGGGTAAGGAGGGTGCCGTCAAAATCGTCCTCGAACATCCCTCCGCTTGACATCACCCGCCCGCTTCGCTACACTGCCGCCGGTTTTTGCAGAGCTATCTTTTATATCTCCGGCACGCGCCGGGAAAGAGGCCTTCATGGATTCACTGCACTATCTTTTCAGTCCCCTCCGCATCAAGGGAATGGAGCTTTCCAATCGCGCCGTCATGCCGCCCATGGGAACGAATCTCGGCAATCCCGACGGCACCGTGAGCGATGCAAACGTCGCCTACCTCGCGCGTCGTGCGAAGGGACGGCCGGGCCTTCTCATCACCGAAATCGTGGGAGTGCACCCCAGCGGCCTCGCCATCAACACCCAGCTCTGCGCCTTTGAGGACCGCTTCATTCCGGGGCTGGCAAAACTCGCACAGGCCGCCCATGCAGAGGGCTGCAAGGTTGCCATGCAGATTCACCATGCGGGACGGGAGAGTTTCTTCATGCTCGCCGAGGGGAAAGCGATCGCGCCTTCGGCGGTGCCGAGCCTGATTTACCGGATGCCGCCGCGGGAAATGACCCATGACGATATCGCCGAGATCACGAACGCCTTCGGTTCCGCCGCGAGGCGGGCACGCGAGGCGGGATTCGACGCCGTGGAAGTTCACGGCGCCCACGGGTACCTCCTTACTCAGTTCCTCTCGGCGCGCTCCAACAGGAGGGAAGACGAATACGGCGGAAGCCTGGAAAACCGCGCCCGCTTCATTATCGATATTCTCTCGGAAGTACGTAGGCAGGTGGGGGAGGATTTCCCCATATCGCTCCGCCTCTCCGTCGAGGAATTTATCGAGGGCGGTTATACCGTCTCCGATATCGCCCCGGTGTTCCCCGCGTTTGTCGCGGCCGGCGCCGACATCATACACGCCTCCTTCGGGACCCACGGAAGCCCCGGCGGCATCACCACCGCGCCGCCCGAGTATGAGCCGGGCTTTGCCGTCCCTCTCGCACGCAGGGTGAAAGATGCCATCAGCGTCCCGGTCATCGCCGTGGGGCGCTTCACCGATCCTGAACTTGCCGGCAGCGTCATCAAGCGGAAAGAAGCGGACCTCGTGGCGTTCGGCCGCCAGTTCCTCGCCGACCCGGATTTTCTGAAAAAGGCCGGCGAAGGGCGCCGCGGTAATACCCGCTTTTGCATCGCGTGCAATCAGGGCTGCATCGAACGCCTCATGCTCGGCGAGGGAAAAATCCGCTGTGCCATCAACCCCGAGACAGGCCAGGAGCTTCTGTACCCGCAGGAACGATCGGTAAAACCCCGCAGGATCTGGGTCATCGGTGCGGGGCCGGCGGGGCTCACCGCTGCATGTGAGGCGGCAAGGCTCGGACACAATGTAACCCTTTTCGAAAAAGAATCCCTCACGGGTGGCCTCATCCGATACGGCGCCAGCGCCCCTCACAAGCACGTCTACCGAGAGTGGATTGAATGGCTGGACGGGCAGGTGCGGAAAGCGGGCGTGGAGGTAAAGACCGGAACCCGCGTCACTCCGGAGATGATTGTGAGTGAAAGGCCCGACCACGTCATCATCGCCCAAGGAAGCGAACCGGTCATACCGCCCATACCCGGCATCGATGCATCGCACGTCTGCACGGCACTCGATATCTTCGAGGGCGCCGTCACGCCGGGAACCAGTGTGGTCATCATCGGCGCAGGATTCGTCGGCATGGAAGCGGCGGATTTTCTCACCGGGAAAGCAAAGACCATCACACTGGTCGAAGTAATGTTGATATTTCTGGTCATTTATGTATAGGGTCGTGTAGTTATTGTGTTT
>JAPLJO010000155.1 GCA_026388515.1 Deltaproteobacteria bacterium
TCACGAAAGAGACGATTCTCATTACCGTCATGCACGCCAACAACGAGGTGGGCACCATTGAACCCATAGAGGAAATCGCCGCACTGGCCCGCGCCCGGAACATCACCTTTCATACCGATGCCGCCCAGTCGGCGGGAAAGATTCCTGTGGATGTATCGGCGCTCGGGGTGGACCTCCTTTCCATCGCTGGACACAAAATGTACGCCCCCAAGGGTGTGGGCGCCCTCTTCATCAGGCAGGGCACCGGCCTCATAAAAATCATGCACGGTGCAGGCCATGAGAAGAATCTCCGCCCCGGTACGGAAAATGTCCCCGGCATCGTGGGACTGGGAAAGGCATGCGAAATCGCACAGCGGGATATGGACTATAACTTCTACCGCATGCACTTTACCCGTGACCGCATGCGGGATAAACTTCAATCCGGGCTCGACGATATGCGTATACACAACCGCACCGAGGCGTGCACCCCCAATACCCTGAGCGTGGGCTTCAGGAATATCAATGCCTCGGAACTTATTCTTGAGCTCACCGATGTCGCCGTCTCTGCAGGTTCTGCGTGCCATGCCGATATGGCAACCATCTCGCACGTCCTATTCGCCATGAAGATTCCCGTGGAGTACGCCCGCGGCACGATTCGCATCTCGACGGGTAAAATGACCACGGAAGAAGAGGTTGACGAAGCGGCGGAGATTATTATCCGAAAAGTGCGGAGGCTTGCAGGGCTGAAATCATAAAACGTAGAACGCGAAAAGTAGAAAATAATAAGCCCTGTCTCCGAGAAAGGAAGCAGGGCTTTTTAAATTCAATTCAGTTGCAGCATGGTGGCAGACACAATTATTATAAGGGACATACATTTGCCGTTAATGTAAATGTGTCCGGATCACTATTCGTCGTAATGAGCGTGTATGTAACCTCTATATCTGTCATAGTGTCCGTCATACTCCACGTTCCATAGATGTCGTCTACATCTCCACCATGAATGTACCCCCAACGAGTTCAGTAATATAATCTGGCAGACCACTGCCGGAGCCGGTAACTGTTAGAGAACCTGTTGCGTTATCGTAAGTAAACATTCCATCTGCTGAAAAATCCTGGCAGAGTGCCTTCTTCACATCATCGCTGCCCGTTCCAACAATCGCCACCAGCCCGAAAATCGCGATGCCGGCGACACAGAGATACCGCACCATCCTGAATACATTCTTTCTTTTCATCTCGCATTCCTCCTTTTCTTATTAAGCCGTTTGTTGCATCCTGAATTCACATCAGCTGTACCCTGATACTACGGCACTCCCGAAAACCTTCACCCGCCGGGAGAAACAACATCGAAACAACGGCCCTATAATGCCTTCTTTTTCTTCCCAAGGCAATCGAAAAAATAACGCATCCTGGACCATTCCCGAATACATTTCATATACGGCAGAATCCGTAGGGCCGCAGGGTCGTTTCATGTTGACTTGCCGGCACGACATTTCTATACTTCATTACAGCCATTGCGGTGCGACTAATGCAACTTGAAGGAGGAAGGAAAGAACCATGAAGAATACAGGCAAGGTGCTTTTGACATTAATGGCTCTCGCGTTCCTCTTTGGAAGCGCATGGAATACCACCTATGCCGCCGGCACACAGACCGGCTCTCTTCCGAAACCGGAAGGTGCAATCATTAAGTATGAAAAAGGATATCGGTTCGACCGGGACGGATGGGTCTATGTGCACATCGAAGGCACACCATGTGAACGGGGAATGCAGCACGGCTACCTCGCGGCTCCGGAGCTTGCCGAGATATTCCAGAACATCAAGCACCTCACCTACTGGGAAACCGGCATGACGTGGGAATACTTCGTTGAGGCGGCTCAGAAGCTTTTCGTCTGGCATATCGACGAGGAATACATGGAAGAAATCAAGGGCATCGCCGCCGGTGCGCAGAAAGCCGGGGTGAATGTGACATGGCAGGACATTCTCACCTGGAACGGCTATGAAGAGCTCACCGACTACTGGTGGCCCAATGAGCAGGCCGGAAAATACGCCTCGCCTGAAAGGGAACACTGCAGCGCCTTCATCGCCACGGGCTCGGCTACCAGAGACGGCAGGATTGTGATCGGTCACAACAGCTGGACAGTCTTTGAACAGGGGCAGTTTTTCAACCTGATTCTCGATATCCAGCCTGACAAGGGACACCATATGTTCATGCAGAGCATACCGGGACACATCGACAGCATGACCGACTTTTTCGTGACCGACGCCGGCATTATCGGAACCGAGACCACCATCGGCGGCTTCAGTGATTACGACCCCGGCGAAATCCCCGAATTCCTGCGCATCCGCAAGGCGATGCAGTATGCGGAGAACCTGGATCAGTTCGTGGAGATAATGCAGAAGAGCAACAACGGCGGCTATGCCAACAGCTGGCTTTTAGGTGATGTGAACACCGGTGAAATCATGAGGTTCGAGCAGGGGCTCAAATATCAGAGCATCGAGCGGACAAAGGACGGCTTCCTGGTGGGATTCAATGCCCCCGTTGATCCCCGGATCCGCAATCTCGAGTGCGGCTACATTGGATACGACGACATCAGGTACCCCGCGGGTGCCCGGAGGGTACGGCTGACACAACTGATGAAAGAGCACTCTGGAAAACTCGATGCCGCGACGGCGGAGAAAATCCTGGCCGACCACTATGACGTCTACCTGAAAAAGGAGAAACCCGGTTCGCGAACCGTGGACGGCCACTATGAACTCGACGCGAGAGAGAACATCACCATTCAGGGACGCCCTCCCTTCATGCCCATGGGCGCGGTGGATGGTAAGGTAATGGACAGCGAAATGGCGAAAAAAATGAGCTTCAGGGCCCGCTGGGGCAACTCAAGCGGGATGCCTTTTATTGCCGAAAAATTCCTCGCCGAGCACCCCCAGTTCGATTACCTGAATGGCTACCTGAAAGACCGGCCCGCCCGGCCCTGGACACTCTTCTCGGCGGGTGAGCGATAAAGACCAGCATAACGAACATCAAGACACCGTCTCCGGACATGGGAAAGGCGCAACCCGAAACATTCAGGCTGCGCCTCATTTTTTCCATGGTGCCGAAGCCGGGATTTGAATCCGTTAGGCTCCAAAATCATAACCAGCTGATATTTCTGACTTCTTCTTTCATTTCATCAAGTTGAATATGCATTGATGTCGTTCAACCAGTTCAATAAGCGCAATTACGTTCAATGAGCATAAAAATAAAGTGCCACAGTCCATCATGCCTACCAGTCGTCACAGAGGGTGGTGTTTATATGTACAGTCACCTTTTTCCCTATGATGCTGCTTTCCTAATTTTACCTATTCATGCACAGTTTCGATTAGCAATAATCCAATATGACGGATTACTCGCCTTTAGAATAAGGACCTCGAAATATGCTGCGGAACTCTGCATTATTGAAGTGGTGTCTCAACTGCTGAAATCCAAGGAACAGAGAATAGTCCCGGTAAGAAAGTATCCGCGCCTTGTTAGCCCCAAGGCCTGAACTTATATGCAGTTTTTTCACATGTTCCAGCCTGCGCCTATCCAGACGGTCCCGAAAC
>JAPLJO010000129.1 GCA_026388515.1 Deltaproteobacteria bacterium
CGATGTACTCCACGATTTTTTCGCCCAGGGTCTTTACCGTGGCTTTAAACTTTGCCTTATTCTTCTCGAGGAGGGTAAAGCGAAAGCCGGGCAGCGACGTGAAAAAGGACGTGAGCGGCACGACGCATATGCCCGTGGCGCCCAGGAGGTAGTAGACGAATCTTTTATCGCTCTCGATGCGGGCGCTCACCATCTTCTCCACGTATTCCCGTATTGTCGGATTCTTGATGGCGAGCGACTGGCTGTCATTCATCATGGCCTTGTTGAAGACGATGGTCATGTAAAATGCGCCGTCGGTCCTGTTCACCACGATATAGGGAACGTCCTTGAGCTGGTCGTAGGCGATGTTCGAGAGTTCCTCATAGTGCCGGTTCCGCGTCGCGAGATACCGTTCATATTCCGGATGCGTCATGATTTTCGGAATGGAAATCTGGGGCAGTGTGGTCGAGCAGACCTCGGACATCTTCTGGGCATAGATGAAGTTGATGTACCGGGCGAAGCTCTCGTCCTTGTCGGCGTTGTAGACTTCCATCCAGCCGCAGCGCGCCCCGGGCCAGGGAAATTCCTTTGAAATCCCCTTCATGCTCAGGCCAGGCACATCGCCGATGATATCGGAGAGGGGCACTGATTTCTTTCCGTTATAGGTAAGGTTTGTGTACGTTTCGTCGAAGAGAAGAAAGAGGTCGTAGTCCTTCGCGATCCTCACCACTTCCCTCAGGGTCTTTTCGGGATAGACAAAGCCCGTGGGGTTGTCGGGATTGATGACAAGGATTCCCACGATGGCGTTGTGGCTCTTGACTTTTCGCTCCACCTCATCGATGTCGGGCTGCCAGTTGCGGTAGGGATTCATCGTGTAGGTGTTGGGAGGAAACGATGCATGGAGTATCTCCGCGAGAAAGTGGGTCGAGTACGTCGGCTCCGGCATGATGACGCGGGCATCGATTCTGAGCGCACGGTAGCACTGGGCGATGGCGTCGCCGAGCCCGTTGAAGAAAATGACGTCTTCTTTCGTAATCCGGCATTTCCCCCTGCGGTTCACCCGTTCTGCGAGGAATTCCCTCGTTTCATCCATGCCCTTCGTGGGGGAATAGGCGAACGACCTGTTGGCGCCCATCAGTTCCTTGAGGGATTCCTTCATCCAGTCGGGAATCTGTTCACCCTTCTCTACGGGGTCGCCGATATTTTCCCAGGTCACGGTCATGCCCATCTCTTCGAGTTTCTTGGCGACCGCGACGATGCCCCGTATCTCATAGGTGAGACCCGGCCCGCTCTTGGCGATATCAAATCTCATATGCAACCTCTCGCGTCGGATTTGGCGAGTGAATGTAGTACAGATGGCGGGAAAAATCTATCACTTTTTGATTGTCAGGACTGAACCGCACCGCCGCAGTCCGACTTTTTACGGTGACATCGAGCTTTCCCCTTGACCTCGCGGGCGTTAGTTTATAGATTGCGCCCATTGAATATTCAACTACTTCCGGAGAGGCGCATCATGAAGCAGAAAATCAGAATCGGCATTGTCGGGTACGGGAACATCGGGAAGGCGGCGGAACATGCCGTCGCGCAGGCCGGGGACATGGTGCTTGCGGGCATATTCACCAGAAGGGATAAGGGAACCATCACACCGCACCTGCCGGGCGTGCCGGTGTATACCGTCGCGGAGGCGGAAAAACTGAAAGATGCCGTCGATGTGGCCATACTCTGCGGCGGTTCGGCAACAGACCTCCCCGCACAGGGGCCGCAGTTCGCCGCCCTCTTCAATACCGTCGACAGCTACGATACACACGCGAAAATCCCCGATTATTTCAAGGCCGTTGACAGTGCGGCCCGTAAGGCGGGCACCACCGCCGTTATTTCAACGGGGTGGGACCCGGGGCTCTTTTCACTTATGCGTGTCATCGAAGAGGCGGTGCTGCCGCGGGGCGAGAGCTACACCTTCTGGGGCCCCGGCGTCAGCCAGGGACATTCCGACGCGATACGAAGAGTGAAGGGCGTGAAGGATGCCCGCCAGTACACGATTCCCATAGAAAGCGCCGTCGAGAAGGTGAGGAACGGCGATCAGCCGGCATTCACGACGAGGGACAAACATCTCAGGGACTGCTACGTCGTTGCCGAGGCGGGTGCCGACCTCGCGCAGATCGAGAGTGAAATTAAAAACATGCCCAACTATTTTTCCGATTACGATACAAAGGTGACTTTTATAACGCAGAAAGAGATGAACACGAAACATTCGAAGATGCCTCACGGCGGTTTTGTTATGCGCACGGGAACGGGACTGACCGGTGATCGATACGTGATCGAATTTTCGCTGAAGCTCGACAGCAATCCGGGATTCACGGGAAGCGTCCTCATTGCTTACGCCCGTGCGGCATGGAGGCTGAATAAAGAGGGAAAAACCGGCGCCCTCACCGTCTTCGACATCGCCCCCGCATATCTTTCCGCCCGGTCGAGGGATGAACTCATTCGAAGTGATCTGTGAGATGAGGGCACGAATACACGAAATACGGTGCGTTTGTTATCCTGACGGAAAATATGTGTCGGCAGTGGTACACCCTTGAGGGCCTCTTGAGAAGGGATGCAGGGCGTGTGCAGGGATAGTAATAAGTTTGTAATTTCGCATGAAAATTCCTCCCGCCAGGGGAGGGGATGTTTCCGATTTTCCGAAATAAGGAGGGGCCTATGAACCGCGGATACATGGGTAAAATCCTGAATGTCAATCTGGGGACGGGTGCAATTGCCGAAGAGGTCATCCCCGATGAGTTGTATGAGAACTATCTTGCCGGGATGGGGCTCGCCGCCTTTCTTCTCTATAACAGGATTCCTGCCGGCGCCGACCCCCTGGGACCGGACAACATCCTCGGTTTTCTGCCGGGACTCCTCACGGGCACGGGAAGTTTCTTCACCGGTCGCTGGATGGTGGCGGGCAAATCGCCGCTTACCGGGGGCTGGGGAGACGCCAACTGCGGCGGACAGTTTGCCCCGGCCATCAAGCGGTGCGGGTATGACGGCATATTTTTCAAGGGGATAAGTCCGAAGCCCGTCTATCTCTTCGTCAGAAACGGAAAGGCCGAGCTTCGTGACGCCTCCGGCCTGTGGGGCAAAGACGCCGTCGAGACGGAAAATATGCTTCTCAGGGAGTCCGGGAAAAACGCCCGGGTGGCCTGCATCGGTCCCGCCGGCGAGAAGCTCTCGTTCATTTCGGGAATCTCCACCGACCGGGGAAGGCTCGCGGCCCGCTCCGGCCTCGGCGCCGTCATGGGTGCGAAAAAACTGAAAGCCGTCGTGCTTTCCGGGGCGAAGAGGATTCCCGTCAGCAACCCGCAGGAGATGAAAAAACTCAGCAAGGCCTGCAACAAGTGGGTCCAGTTCCAGCCCCCCTTCGTCTCGGGACCGATGACTGCGAAGGTCGGTGCGCTCCTCAGGATCATGCCCACCCAGATGGCCCAGGACGGCATGCTCTTCAAGATAATCCTGAGAAAATGGGGCACGGCCTGCATGAACCAGATGTCCATCGAGATGGGGGATTCTCCCATCAAGAACTGGACGGGGAGCAACAAAGACTTCGGGGTGGAAAAGTCGCGTGCGACGAATCCCGACGCCATCATCGAGCGTGAGACAATAAAGTATCACTGCTACTCCTGCCCACTCGGGTGCGGCGGCATCTGTACCATGAAGGGGGAGTATACGGAGACCCACAAGCCGGAATACGAAACGGTCCTCGCCCTCGGCGGACTCTGCATGAATGACGACGTGGAAAGTCTCTTCCAGATGAACGAGATTCTCAACCGGGCCGGTATGGACACCATCTCGGCGGGAAGCACGGTTGCCTTCGTCATCGAATGCTATGAGAAAGGAATTATCACGAAGGAGGACACGGGCGGCCTCGAACTCAAATGGGGAAATTCCGTCGCCATGAAAGAACTGGTAAAGAAGATGATTGCCAGAGAAGGGATCGGCGATCTTCTTGCCGACGGTTCGAAATTTGCCGCGGAGCGCATCGGCAGAAACGCCATCCAGTGCGCCATGCATGCGGGCGGCCAGGACCTTCCCATGCACGACAGCCGGAACGATCCCGGATATGCCCTCCACTACAGCGTGGAGCCCACACCGGGAAGGCATACCATCGGCGCCCAGCTGTACTACGAGATGTACCAGCTCTGGAGACGGGTGAAAGGGATTCCGAAACCGAAGCTTTTCTATCATAAGAACGTAAAGTACGACCCGGCGGACAAGGCTACGCGCGCCGCCGCCTGCAGCAAGTTCATGAATGTCGTCAACGGCGCGGGACTTTGCATGTTTTCCGCCTTTATCGGCGTGCACCGCCTTCCCATCTTCGAGTGGCTGAACGCGGCGACGGGATGGAACAAGACGCCGAACGACTACATGGAAACGGGCGCGCGGATTCAGACCCTCCGTCAGGCCTTCAACATAAAACACGGGCTCACGCCGAAATCATTTGTCGTTCCTGACCGTGTGCTGGGCAGGGAACCTCTTGTAGAGGGAGCGAACAAGGGGCGGTCCGTGGCTATCGAGCCGATGATGCGCGATTACTGGCGTCTCTTCGGCTGGGACGAGGGAACGGGAGTGCCGAAGGCAGAATCCATGCAACAGCTCGGGATCGAAGCAAAGTAAGAAGGGGGAAGAGCCATGTCATACACTATTACGGAAAAATGCAACGGTTGTGATGCCTGCACGAAGTTCTGCCCTGTGGATGCCATCTCAGGGGAACGGAAGCAACTCCATACGATAGATGGCGCGCTCTGCATCGAATGCGGCGCCTGCGGGAGAATCTGCCCTGAAGGAGCGATGAAGGATGCCGGCGGCGGCATATGTGTCATGATAAAACATTCCCAGTGGCCGAAACCCGTCTTCGACAAGAAAATCTGCACCTCCTGCAATATCTGTATCGAGTCCTGCCCGGTCAACTGTCTTGCCCTCTCCGGCGCCCAAAGCAGGAAGAACCCCCACGGCTATCCTTATATACACAATGCAAAGGCCTGCATCGGCTGCGGGTTCTGCGCCCGTGAATGCCCCGTGGATGCCGTGGCAATGGCTGGGGGCTGACATGAATACCTAAATTTTTTACAGTGCAACGCGTATTCTTTACGATATCAGGAACTTAAATTTTTTGTTGACAAAATGTGGAATATAATTATATGCAACCCAAAATGAACGTAACTACTGGGAATATATAGCGCTTCATGTCTTAATCGAGCATTTCGAACTGGCGGCTATAGTAACTACCTGTTGAGTGGGATTGATACTACACAACTGAAGATGTGCAGTGCGCAGTGAAATTCCGGAATGTTCCGATGTTGCAAACCCAATCCATGTACAAAACGTCGGAAGAGGCCGGGAATAGTTATTCCTGCGTGCGGACTGGTGCATGAGCATGCTGAGCCATGCCGCCTCTGCATCCTGGTTTTGCAGATTGTATGTAAACTCGGCCGGGGTAATTGCGCGTATAATCCCCGCTGAAATCGCAATGCAGTTGCTCTCGTGATCCGGAGTTTGTGAGGAATGTTATTTATGCCGAAGGCTTCCAGAAATTTAACCATGCATGAGCGCATATGCGGTTCGGTTTCACTTGCGCTCTTTGTTTTTATCCTCGTATCGGCAATCCCATCATCATCATATGCCGCCTATATCAACAGATATTCCGTTACTACCACCGGCGGCATGACCTATACAGGCAACGCCCTCGGTCTCAGCCATCGGGCCGGTTACACTGACGACAACAGGCCGGGTACCGCCGGTTCCATAGGCACCTTCAGTACCACCAATTCCTCAACGCGTGAAAACTCATACTGGCCGTATGGAACGACAGGTACCTGGACATCGAACTCTGCGTCGGCAGTACTGCGGATTCCCTCCGGCAGTACCATCCTCTATGCGGAGCTTATCTGGGGCGGCAGCTACAATTACGGAGGGGAGAACGTCACTGCATCCCTCAACAACTCTGTCACATTTATCACTCCCTCCGGCACCTCCAGTGTAAGCCCTGACTCCGCCACGGCCAAAGTCTCCGGTTCAAGTACGTACTTCTACGTGCGTTCCGCTGATGTGACGAGCCGTGTCAGAACCGCCGGCGCCGGCACGTACACAGTGGGCGGGGTTCCCGGCACCCAGGGAACCAATGAAGATAATTCCAACACCGCCGGATGGACGCTGGCGGTGATTTACGAAAATGCAACGCTGCCCAAGAGGAACATGACCATCTTCGTGGGCTGTGAGCTTAGCAATTCAAGCCTGAACACGACATCATCGGTAAGCGGCTTCTGCACCGCATCGTCAGGTACCATCAATGCCCGCATGATGGTATCAGCCATCGAGGGGGACTCGAATATCTCGGGCGACCAGATGCAATTCGGTCCCACCGTGGCGACACTTGCGGCCGTCTCGGGGCCGAATAATCCCATCAGCAATTTCTTCTGCTCCCAGAACAACAAGGATGACGGCGCCCTCGATACCGCGGGAACTCATGGGGGTTTGAATCATACACCCGGATCGAACGGTTCAGGGATGCGCCAGGGCTGGGATATCACCAATATCGATGTGTCCAGTCGCATGCAGCCCCTCCAGACCACCGCGTATGCACGGGGAATTTCCAACCAGGACCAATACACCATCAGCTCCATCGGTCTGCAGATCAACGTGGGAGTGCCTCAATTCCCCTTTATTGTGCTCGGTGTGGACAAGGCAACCACCTATGTCGGCGACGAGCTGACCTATACGACGGACGTAAATAATACCGCGGGTACCGCCGATGCCATCAACTGCATATACACTGACCCGCTTCCTGCAGGGACGTCCTTTGTAGCCGGAAGTTTCAAAATCGATGGGGTGACTCAGCCCGCGGCCAATCCCGTCACGGGAGTTGACATTGGAACAATAGCCCAGGGGACGAGAAAAACAGTCTCATACAAGGTGCTGGTCACTGCCATTCCCGCACCGCCCGCTGTTGCCGAATACCGGGTCACGGCAACATGGAATTACGAGTATCTGAGCTGTCCGGGACTTCCCAACTATGTCGGCTCCGTCACCACAAATACTGTGGTGACCGGAACGGTTCGTTTTGTATCCGTAAAAACGTCAGTCCCATCCGGTTCCGTCCGCGTGACTGAAAATCTGATCTATACAATTAGCATCGGCAATACGGGAACGACGAATCCCAGTGCGGCAACCGTCACCGGTGTGCCTCCCAGCGGCAGTATTACCAATGAGGCGACCATCGATACCGATGGCGGCGGACCGGCGCCGTCGGGAGGTGCATCCTGCACCAATCCCGTGTCGGGGCCTGTAATTACGCTTACCAAAGCGGTCGATAAAACGAGCGCGGAGCCGGGGTCCGAGATCATCTATTCTGTGTATTACAAAAACTCGGGGAATGGTGCGGCAACCAATCTGATAATTCTCGATTCTGTGCCGCTCTACACTTCGTATGTGACGGGGAGCCTCAGGGAAGGCAACGCGGCATCCACCTACGCGACGGCGAACCCGCTCACCGATGCGCCGGGCGAAACGCCGCCGGGTAACGTGGACGGGCAGGTGAGCGGCCTTACGATAAGCTTCATCATCAACTCAGTCAGCGCCGATAACGGTGTGCCGAATTCGGGGAGTGATGAAGGGAAGGTGTATTTCAAGGTAACGGTACAGTAAGCGATAAGGAGGTATTTTCTGTGTCATCAGCACGACTTAAAGAGAAGGTATTGATTGCGGCGGTGATGATCTTCGTCGCCATGCTGCCGGTGGCGGCATTTGCGCAGGCTGCGCAGGGTGAGCCGAAGCTTACTCTCACCATGGACGTGAAGAAGGAAGTGAAGGTGAAGAAAGGCACGGTGGAGACCGTTGAGTATGTGCCTGCGAAAACCACAGCACCTGACGACGTGCTTCTGTACACCATCACTTACAAGAACGAGGGAAAGACGGAGCTCAAGGATGCCGCAATCATGGATGCCGTGCCGGACGGTACGGTGTACATCCTTGAGAGTGCGGGAGGCAAAGATACTGAAGCCGTCTTCAGTATAGACGGAGGCAAAACGTTTCAGAAACCGCCGATAACTTACATGGTGAAGAATTCCGACGGCACTATTGTGCGAAAGCCTGCGCCGGCGGAGATGTATACGCACGTGCAATGGATTGTGAAGAAATTCGTCCTTCCGGGCGAATCAGGCATTGTGAATTTTAAAGTGAAAGTGAAATAACAAAGACGGACAGAAGGAGGTACGTACAATGGGAAAAGGAAACTTTACAAGGCACCGCAAATGGAGAGGGGCATGTCAGTGGCGAGCCGCGCTTGCCATTGCCTTTGCCGTCGTGATGCTCATGGCATTCACGATACCGCAGGCAATGGCCGCACTCACACCAAAACTCACACCAAAAGACACAGTCATTAAGAACAAAGCCTCTGCCACCTACAAGGACGCCAACGGCAACGACATGACTCCCGTCACTCCCGTCTGGTCAAACGAAGTGTCAACGACGGTGAGCCAGGTGGCGTCGGTGGATGTGTCGCCGGCAACGGATGGAAAGTCGGCAACATCGGGCGGGTCCACCGCCTATGCCGTCACCGTCTGCAACAAGGGCAACGGCAGCGACACCATCGATCTCTCACAGATTACCACGCCTCCCGGCACGCAGACGTGGACCGCCACCATTGTGAATGACGAGGGGCAGGACGGCACCTATGACCCACTGGTGGATGTGAACGTCATCACCAACACGGGCACCCTTGCCGCCGATGCGTGCAAGAAGGTCTTTGTGGTGGTACAGGTGGATGCAAACGCCGCGAACGGCGATTCAGCCTTGACGACACTGACGGGAAAATCGCAGTTCGATACCGGGAAGACCGATACGGGCACCTACACGACGACGGCATCCGCGGCCACGATTTCCGCCGTGAAGTCGGTGACGCACATCGATACCAACAGCGACGGCAATATCGACCCCGGCGAGGAACTCATCTTCAAAATCGCCATTTCAAACTCCGGCGATGCGACAGCCTACGATATCATCATCGAGGACGTCATTGATTCGGATACTTCTTATGTGACCGAAAGCCTGAAAGCGGGTGCCGCGGGAGATTCCTATGCCACCGCAGGTGCGCTGACCGACGCCGATGACGATCCTGATGCAGGCAGTCCGCCGGCGGGTGTGAAGGGCAAGTACGATTCCGGTGCGACTAAGGCGGTCTTTGAAAAGACATCCCTTGCCAAGGGCGCGGGCGCGACCTTCTTCCTCAAAGTGGCGGTCAAGACAGGGACACTCCAGGGGTCGGAAATCAAGAACAAGGCCACGGCAAAATTTGACCTGGTGTCCGGTCCGGGCGGTACGCAGTACACCTCGACGTCGAACGAGACCACCGACACGGTGGGGAACTACTCCTCGATTCTTCTCGATCCCAACCGCTCCGGCTCCTACGATCCCAGCGACCAGGTGGTGTACGACTTCACCGTTACGAACAACGGTAACGCCTCTGATGCCGTTGATATGTCCTATGTGTCGAGCCAGACATGGACATGGGATATCTGGGTGGATGACGGCGATGGCGTGTTTGAGACCGGCGAGGATTCCAAACTCACCCCGGTGGGCGGTGTGGTGACAACGCCTTCAATCGCGGCGAACGGCGGCACGCTGAAGATTTTCGCCGTGACGACCGTTCCGGCAGGCACACCCGATACGACGGCGGATACCACGACTATCACGGGGCAGTCGAGCAATGACGCGTCGGTGACTGACCCCGAGGTCCTCACCACCACGGTGACGGCGCCTTCCCTTTCGATTCTGAAAGAAGTGTCCCCCACGGGTTCACAGCCTCCGGGAACCACACTTACCTACACCGTGACGGTAACCAACAACGGTACCGGTCAGGCCACGACGGTGATCATCAACGACATTATCCCGACCTATACGACCTATGTAGGCGGGTCGATCAAGACCGGCGCCACGGTGGGAACTCTCACCGGCAGGAGCGATGCGGCGGATAATGACGGTGCGAAATACGATGGCAGCGCGGTGGTGGTGCCCGACGGCGCAACGGCAGTGAATTTGAGCGCCAGCGGGACCTGGGTGGTGCAGTTCCAGGTGACCATCGACTGATGTAATTGACGTTGTTGTGTGAGGCAGTTCCGGTTCATGATGGTAACGAGACGGCATAGCTTCTTACGGACAGGGGGATCCCCGTGGCTCATCCTTACGGTGTGCCTTGCGGGGCTCTTCCTCTGGACCGGTATGTCCGAGGCGGCCACACCGCCCGGCACCGCCATTACGAACAGCGCGACGGTGAATTATAAAGATGTGAATGGGAACGCCGTCGCGGCGGAAAGTGCCCAGGTATCCACATCCGTTGCCGGCGCCCCTTCGCTCATCATCGAGGTGACGCCCGACAAGAGTTCTGTCAACCCCGGTGGGGAACTCACCTATACCATCAGGTATGAGAATATCGGCGACGAGCCCGCCACGGGGGTGGTGCTCGTCGAATACCTTTCAGAGTACGTGACCTTCGTCTCCGCTACGGGCGGCGGGGTATATGCGCCCGGCCCGCCCGGCGGGGGGACGGTGACGTGGACTCTCGGTACCGTCAACCCCGGCGCTTCGGGTACGGTGACGAAAACCGTCCTTGTACCCGATACGGTGCCCGGCGGGACGGTGATTGATGACAGGGCGGCCATCACCTCGACTGAAGGGTCCGCCGATGAGAAGACGGTATCCACACCCGTGGGGCAGGCGCCCATTTTCCAGGTGCTGAAGAGCGCGAACCCCTCGGGAATGGTGCTCGCCGGCGGAACCGTCCAGTATACGCTCTCCTATGCAAACAGCGGGAACGTGCCGGCGACTGGTGTTGTCATCAGTGATACCATTCCTGCCGGTGTCACGCTTGTTTCTGGCTCCATTACCAGCGGCGGGGTTCTTTCCGGCTCGACCATCACCTGGACCCTGGGAAGCGTGGGTGCGGGGGCATCGGGAACCGTCGGCTTTGCGGTGCTTATACCTTCCGGTACAGCGGACGGTACGAAGATTTCGAACGCCGCTGGTGTCAGCACGACCGAGCAGGGAACCTGGACGACCGATGCCGTGGAAACCACGGTGTCAGCGGAAAAGCCCGCCCTCACGGTGACGAAGTCATCCGACACGGCCGGCTCCGTAGACCCGGGGCAGACGCTTACCTACACAATAGAGTGTACCAACAGTGGCAATGTTCCGCTCAGCAATGTCACCGTGCGCGATTCGCTTCCCGCAGGCGTGACCTTTGTGAGTGCCGACAGCGGTGGAACCTTTTCAGGCGGGAAGGTAACCTGGATTGTAGCTTCCATCGCGGTGGGTGGAAAGAAGGTCCTGCGACTCACCGTGCTCGTGGATTCAACGCTTTCTGAAGGAACCGAGATTGAGAACACCGCGGTGGCCACCTCCTCCGCCGCGGGTGAAGAAAAGGGTTCCGTCACGAATACCGTTGCGGCAAAGCCCTCGCTCACGATTCTCAAGACGGCTGATACCACGGGAACAGTGTATGTGGGAAATAACGTTACCTTCACCGTGAAGGTGACAAACAGCGGAAACTCAACGCTGACAGGAGTGGTCGTAAGCGACACGCTGCCGGCGAATACTTCATTTGTGAGTGCCGACGGCGGCGGAACCTTCTTGGGCGGCGCGGTGAGGTGGAATATCGCGATCATCACCGCAGGCGAGAGCATCAATTTCCACGTCACACTCCGCCTCGATGCGGTGACCCCCGGCGGAAAACTGGAAAATATCGTTTCTGCGTCATCGGGCCAGACGGGAACCGCCACCTCAATTGCAACAAATACCCTCATCTGCAGAACGAAGGCGGAAATCACCTTTGTCGATACCGCAGGCGCGGAAGTCACCCACTACATGGAAAACGACACCATCTGTATCCGCGTGTCCGATCCGGACAGGAACATCAATCCCGCTGCCGCCGACACGGTGGCGGTGACCATCGAAGAACGCGGCACGGGCGACAAAGAGACGCTTACGCTCACCGAGATTGACCCCGCGACGGGTGCTGTCGCAGCGAATACGGGTGTCTTCGGAATCTGCTTTCCCTCCGCGACGGGAGCGGTGAAGGAAAACAACGGCATCCTCACCGTGGCCCCGGATACGGAAGTGGCCGTCACCTATAGCGACCCACTCGATCCACTCTGCGGCTATGAGGAAAAAACGGTCGCACAGGTATTCATCGATCCCTATGGCGTGGTCTTCAACGCGGCGACGGGGGAGCTGGTGAAAGGGGCGGTGGTGACGCTCTTTATGGAAAACGGCGCGCGGGCGGGTACGAACCCCCTGTGGCCGGCGGGTCAGCCTGACTCGGTTACCACCGGTGACAACGGCTCATTTGCCTTCCCCGTGGTGCCCGAGGGGAACTATTATTTCGTGGTTGCGCCCGGAGAGGGTTACGCATTCCCCTCCGCGGTTCCCGACGAACTCCTGCCCTCAGGTTTTGTCATCGTCAGGCCGGGCTCGCGGGGCGAGGTGTTTATACTCAAGGCACCCATGCAGCCCCTGAATATTGATATCCCCGTCGATCCGCCCGCGGGGCGGCTCGTGGTGGATAAGCAGGGAAACAAGGACACCGCATCCATCGGTGATATGATCCGGTATACCGTGACGGTGACATGCGAAGGTGAATCGGCTTCCACGGCACCCGTCACGAACGTGCAGCTCCTGGATATAATGCCCCACGGGATCGTCTATATCGAGGATTCTTCCGCCGTGAACGGCATAAAGTCCGCTGATCCCGCAACGCCGGCGCCGCGGACGCTCGCATGGAACCTGGGAACGCTCCAGCGGGGTGATTCTGTGGAGATTACCTACCGTGCCGTGGTCGGCCCCGAAAGCTCGATCGGCAACGGCGAGAACATCGCCTATGCCGGGGGTGTAAGTGTAGGCAAGAACGTCACGTCCAACACGGACCGTTTCAAAGTGAAAATCACAGAGGGTGTCTTCACCTCGCGTGGCACCATTATCGGTAAAGTCTTTATCGATACTGACGGCGACCTCCTGCAGAAGAACCCTGAAGAAGAAGGTAAGGATAGTGAAAGCTGCGCGGTGGAAAAGGGCATTCCCGGCGTCGTCATTTATATGGAAGACGGCACACGCGTAGTCACGGACAAAAACGGCAAGTTCTCCATACCGGGGGTCCGTCCCGGTACCCACGTCCTCAGGGTGGATGAAAAGACCCTGCCGGAAAATGTCGTTCTCGTGCCCACATCGAACCGCTTCATGCTGAACCGGTCCTCCCAGTTCGTGGACATCACTCCTGGCGGTCTCTTCAAGGCCAACTTCGCCGCGGTGATGAAGGAAGCTTCTCCCGCCGCTCCGGTGGTGCTGCAGGCTGCGGTGGAATCATCACCTGCGCACCTTCCCGCGGCAGGTGGTGACGCGGGCGGTGTCGGTAAAGGCGAAGGTGAGAGCGGTCTGATTCCCGTACAGTCGGAAGCCCCTGCCCCCGTGCCCGTGCCTTCCCCGGTGGTGCCCGTTTCGAAAACGGATGAGACTGTGCCCGTACAGACGGAATCACAGGTGCCGGTAATACCGCTCTCGGAGGTGGCCGGACAGGAAGCGGTGGTGACAACTACCCCTTCCCTTGAAGAACAGATACGAACCATGACGCCGGAGCTTGCCTTCCTGAACGTAAAGGACGGCGCAGTCGTTCCGGATACGCACATGAATGTACTCGTGAAGGCCCCCCTCGATGTGGAGGTGACTCTCACGATAAACGGCACGGCGGTTCCTCAGGACCGCATCGGGACGACGGTCAGGGATAATAAGGGCAGGGTCGTCATTTACGAATA
The DNA here is from genome assembly GCA_026388515.1 of Deltaproteobacteria bacterium. Lineage (GTDB taxonomy): Bacteria > Desulfobacterota > Syntrophia > Syntrophales > UBA2210 > JAPLJO01. The sequence goes on from JAPLJO010000129.1 coordinate 13,812, forward strand.
TATCGGCGTGGAACTCGAACCTGGCACGTCGAACAAGCTCACGGCGAGCATCCGTGATCCCTTCGGAAACGTGAGGGGCAGCGTCGAGTCGGTCGTGGCGGCGGCGGGAGGTCCCGCGGGGATTCTCATTCTGCCGGAACGTAAGGACATCCCCGCCGATGGAAAGACAACGACTGCGGTTCGTATTGCCGTCCGCGACCGTGCGGGCAATCCTGCGGCGTATCCGGCGATGGTGACCGTGGAGACGGCGGCAGGCGACATTCTGGAAGCTGATGCCGATCCCGCGATGGAGGGCCTCCAGATTCCCGTGACGCAGGGTTCCGCCTCCTTTACACTCCGCGCCCCCTTCGAGTCCGGTGAGGCGGACATTACCGTGATCGCCGACGACGTGGAGGAGAACGGCACGGTCTTCTTCTCGCCCTATAAGCGCGACATGTTCATCAACGGCGTGGGCGAAGTCGTCATCGGACACGGTAGCACCGGCGGCGATTACGGGATTCTGAAGGACAGCAAGTGGTTCGACGACGGCTGGTACAAGGACGGCCGGGGCGCCCTCTTTGCCAAGGGCACGCTGTATGAGGATATCGTCCTTACGGCGGCCTACGACTCGGAGAAGAAAAAGGAAGACGAACTCTTCCGCGAGAGCGACACCAACCTCACCTCGGAAGAGAAGTACCCCATCTACGGCGATGAGAGCGTTGTGGGCTATGAAGCCATGTCGCAGGACCGGCTCTACCTCAAGCTGGAGAAGAACAAATCCTATCTCCTCTACGGCGACTACCGCACCGACCTCAATAACACAGCGCTCGGCGCCTACAACCGGTCCTTCAACGGTGTCAGATACGAAGTCAATACTGACCGGTTCAAGCTCAGTTCATTCGGAAGCCGGACCAGCCAGACCCAGATTGTGGATGCCATCCCCGGGCAGGGCATCTCAGGGTTCTACTACCTCACCCGCGAGTTTACGCCGGTGGTCGACGGATCTGAACGGGTGGTGATCGAAGTCCGCGACCGGCAGCGCCCGGACCGGGTGCTCAGCCGGAATCTTAAATCGCGGGGCTCCGATTACGAGATTGACTACGACATGGGAACGATTCTCTTCAAGGAGGCCGTACCCAGCCATGACATCGATCTCAATCCGATCTATATCGTCGTCACCTACGAGAGCGAGGGAAGCGGCAAGGAATACTACATTTACGGCGGCCGCGGCGCCGTTGAGATCACCGACTGGTTTGAAATAGGCGCCACCGGCATCACCGAGGAAAAGGAATCGGGCAACTACCACCTCTACGGCGCCGACACGACCGTGAAGCTTCCCGGCCGGACCACCGTGAAGGCCGAGTTCTCCCAGTCGCAGTCCATGTTCGACGAGAGCAACACCCTCAACCGCGAGAACGGAGGCGGCTGGTCCTTTACTGCGGAGTCACGGCCGGCGGATGAGCTGTACCTCTCCGGCTACTGGCGGAAGCTCGACGAGTACTTCTGGAATCCCTCCGCCGTTGACGCCTCCCGGGGCACCAGGAAATATGGTGTTGACGCCCGGTACGGCATCATCCCCGAGACGGTCACCCTCAAGGGCAGCTATTTTGATGAGAAGGATGAGCTTAACGACATGTACCACCGCCGCGGCCTCATCGGTGCGGAAACCCGGATAAAGACGACGAAGATAAGCGTCGAGCTGGTGCGTGAAGAATCGGATGACGGCTACGTGCCGCCCACGACCTCCACGTCGAGAAGCCCCTTCGACATCAGCGAGGACACGCCCAACGAGCTGACGGCGGGGAGGATCGGCGTCGAGACCGTGGTATGGAAGGACTTCTCGGTCATGGCAAGCCATATGCGGAACCTCACCGGCGAGGCCTATCACGCGAGCCAGGCGGGGATCAATTACCAGTTCAATCCCCTGACCCGTTTCTACGTCCGCGAGGAATACCAGAAGTATGAGGAACGTGCCGAGACCCGCACGGTGCTGGGCACGGAAAGCCAGGTGGTCACCAACACCGTCGCCTATAACGAGTACCGCCTTGCCGACGGCGCCGACGGTGCCAGAAACCAGGATGTCATGGGCCTCAGGAACCGGTTCATGATTACCGATCACGTGACGGGAAGCATCTCCGGCGAGTATCTGAAAACGGTTAGCGGCAACGAGCGCGAAGGCGAGCCCGATGCCTATGCGGGGAGCCTGGGGCTTGAGTACCTCGTGAAGGAAGACACGAAGATCACCACCCGCTTCGAGCACAGAAACGAGCTCTCCGACGAGGGCAGGGACACCTACCTGGGAGATCTCGGGATTGCTTACCGGCTCAATCCCGACTACACGCTGCTCCTCCAGGAGCGGTACTTCTTCGAGGAAGCCGGCACTGACGGCGACCGCACGACATCGCGGACCTCCATGGGTCTCGCCTACCGTCCGCGCTGCAACGACCGGTTCAACGCGCTTTCACGCGTGGAATACAAGTACGACAGGGACGAGACAACCGACCCCGGGTACAAAGAAGAAGCCGTCATCATGTCCACCGAGGGCGTTTACCAGACGACGAAAAAACTGCAGCTCATCGGGAAATACGCCGGCAAGTTCGTGAAGGATAATGACTTCGATTCCTACACGGACCTCGTTTCGGCGCGCATCCTCTATGACATTACCGACCGGTTCGATATCGGGGCCGAGTACGGCATCATGACGAGCTACAGGATAAAGACAATATCGCAGGGCGGGTCCGCCGAGGTGGGCTGCCGCGTCATCGAAAATCTGTGGCTGTCCCTCGGCTACGGCTTCAATACCTTCGACGAAGACCTCACCGGCGATTACTACCGCGGCGAAGGTCCCTACCTGAAGCTCCGCTTCAAGTTCGATGAGAATACTCTTGGAATGCTTAAATAATTCTTCGTGAATACCTGCGGCGCCAGTCAAACACATGTGACGGAGCCGGACTTGATACGTTAGTGACAATCAAATTAAAGATTTCCCTTGAAATGGGTAAGAATCGCAGGTAGAATCATTGCAAAAATAAAATTATCAGTAAAAAGAAGTTGTCGGGGAATGTGATTTATATGAAAAAATATATAGCAATAGTAATTGCGTTTTTGTTCATTGCCGTGGGCTTGTTATCTGAAGCCGATGCCCAGATGCTGCAGTTGAATGACGAGGATTTAGCGGCTACCTATGCCGCAGGATTTTCAAACTTCAGCGTAACAAATGGGTACGCAACGGCCGTGCTGAACATCAATGCCAGCACTTATACCGAAATAGATTCGCTCAAACTCGGTTACTATAATGATGGTTCCACTACAGGGTGGGATCAGGACTGGGAGGACGTGAAAATTTATGGAACTCCTAAGGACTCGACTAAAGATTTCACAACCACAGGACTTATTATTGAAGCGAAGTTCACCAACATAGATGATCCCGCTACAAGGCAGCTCGATTATGTGAAGCTCGGTGTCAAATCAGCGACAGGAGATATCACCGCTAACTTTATTAGTTTGAGTGGTGATATCGATAATGGAAGTGACTCTACACCGGAGTACAATGGTCACCGAATTACCACTATAGGAAACAAGACTATTACCTTCAATAGTTCTGAGTTTGAGATTAAGCTTTCCGCGAGCGGCGCGAACAAGGGATTCTGGGTCCACTTCACAAACGCCACAGTTGCGCCTTAAGTGAGATTGTAGAATCTTTCCTCCATCCGTTCGAAGTTCAGTTCATTACGACCCTGGCGGGCTCACCATCCTTGACTACTTCCAACACGCGTGGCGTCAATACATCATCCGCGTACCGTGCCCCCGATCCATGCGTATGTATTTTTGCTCTTACTTCTTCACTTCGCCTTATACTCTATCTCAGCCTCCACGCGACGGTTCGCCCGCCTGCCCTGATCGGTAGCATTGTCTGCAACGGGCCTCGTCTCGCCATATCCCGTGGCTTTGATGCGCGCTCCGTCGATGCCGAACTGATAAATCAGATAGTTTCTTACGCTGTCTACGCGACGCTGGGAAAGAAGAAGATTGTAGTTATCCGACCCCCTGCTGTCGGTATGACCTTCAAGTACCACTGTCGCTTTAGGATACTTCTTCATTATCTCCGCAAGTTTCCCAATCTCGTCATGATACAGGGCCTTCACATCAGCCTTGTTGGTGTCAAATTCCACATTGAGTTTCATCCGTACAGGCGATGCGGCTTCTTTCACCGGGCATCCGTCGACCGTCCCCGGCCCGGGCACGTCCGGACATGTGTCGCGATAATCGGCAAATCCATCGCCGTCGCGGTCCAGCGGGCAGCCGACCGCATCTACTGCCACACCCTCTGGGGTCTCCGGGCATTTGTCGAGGTAATCATAGACGCCGTCCTTGTCGCTGTCCGGGGGGCATCCCGCTACATCCACC
>JAPLJO010000004.1 GCA_026388515.1 Deltaproteobacteria bacterium
CGTGGCGTACGGCAGATTCTGGGAGAAACCCTGGGAGCGCCAGAACATGACCTTCCAGCTCAATCTATTCGTTCCCCTGAAACTGATGCACCTCTTTCTTGCGGACATGGTAAAAAAGGGCGATGGTATGGTCTGCAATACGTCGAGCGTCTCCGGTCTCCAGCCCACACCGTTCCAGGCCGTCTATGGCGCCACGAAAGCGGGCCTCCAGAGCCTCTCCCAGGCAATCAGAGCGGAGCTCTGGGGCACGGGCGTCACCGTGTGCACCGTCAATCCGCCGTATATCGACACCAGGCTGCTTCATATGGACGGCTATCCCGAGGACCTCAGGTTCTACACCATAAGCGGCAAGAAAAGTCCCGAATGGCTGGCGCGAAAAGCCGTGAACGCCTTTGAAAAGAAAAAACTGATGTACGTGCCGGGGCTCTCAGCCTGGCTGATTCATGTCCTTCTGGTGAGATTCTCGCCGCGGTGGCTCGTGGATGCGATATCGTATTTCGCACTCCAGGGCTGGAAAAAACCCGCACCGCGGTAACCATAGAAGAGGAAAAACCACACGAGGGGGTATGCCGTGGCCCGTTATCTCGAAGAATTTATTTTCTATGGCGATGACATCAGGATCGAGCGCTTTGACCCGGAAACACGAATTCTCTACGCCAATCCTCCCCTGACACCCATATCGGATTACCGGAGCGCCATCGCGGCGGCCCTCGACAATCCCGTGCACGCCCGCCCGCTGGAGATGCAGCTTACTTCCTCGAGCCGCGTCACTATTGCCTTCGATGACCCCTGCCTCCCCATTCCCCTCATGTACGGGGACATCCGGGGAATCATCATCGAAGAACTACTGCACCGCCTCTTCGGGCTGGGAATCAAAAGGGAACAGATTCAGCTCATCTGCGCCAACGGCCTTCACCGCAAGTGGACGCTCGACGAGCTCGCGGTCATCCTCGGCAGAAAGATGATAAACGAACTGGGGCCCGGGCGCATCACCTGTCACGACGCCACGAATGCCAATGACCTCATCTCGCTGGGCTTCACACCGGCCGGTCACGAGGTGGAAATCAACCGGCTCGCCGTCAAGTCCGATATCGTCATCTACGTCAATGTGAATTTCACCTCCATGAACGGCGGGTGGAAGAGCGTGCTCGTCGGCCTTGGCTCGTGGAGGAGCATCCGCCACCACCACACCCCCCGCGAGTGGAACCTCAACCAGTCCATCATGGACCCGGGAACGAATCCCATGCACGCCATTCTCAGGGAGATGGGAACAATAGTCCGCTCCCACTGCAACGTCTTCCAGATAGAGACGGTACTGAACAACCGTATATGGCCGGGGCCGCTCGAGGGCCTGCTCGCCCCCATCAGCCGCGGCGACCGCGCCCGTGCACCGGGCATCGCCACGCGCTCGGCCCTCACGATGGCCTCACTGGCGCCGCAGGGGCTTAAGCGGTACATACGGAATAATCTCTTCCGCTCGGGTTACCAGGCATGCAGCATATCGGCGGGTGACGTTGATGCGGTGCACGAAAGGACCCTGGACACGCTGTTCAGGCAGCAGAATGTGAAGGTCGACGAGCAGGCGGACATCCTCATTTTCGGCGTGCCGAATCTGAGCCCCTACAGCTCGCTTTCCATGTTCAATCCCATACTGCTCCGGAGCCTGGTCATGGGATATCTTGCCGGTCTCTTCCGGGGTCGTCCCCTCGTGAAGAAAGGCGGCGTGATTGTGGCATACAACCCGGGCATCAATAAGTTTCATCCACGCCACCACCCGTCCTACAGGGATTTCTGGGAGAACGACCTCGCCGAGCACGGTGATCCTGTGGAATGCTGGGAAGCACTTGCCGAGCCCTACGCGGAAAATCCCCGCTACATCAAGCAGTACCGGGACGAATACGCCTATCACGGGACCCACGGCCTCATCAACTGGATGTGGAGCGGGATGGGGATGAAGCATGTGAGCGATGTCATCCTTGCCGGTGCGACTGACCCGGAGACGGCAAAAAAAATCGGGTTCACCCCCGCCGCGGACTTCGCCGGGGCGCTTTCCATGGCAAAAGAACGTGCCGGGCGGAATGCCTCGATGACCTACCAGTTCATTCCGCCTCTCTTCTGTGTTGACGTGGGATGAGATGCGGCGTGGAAACACCACTTCTCCTCCGGGAAGGCTTCATTCCAGCAGTTCGCCGTGGCTGAGTCCATGCCCCCTCAGGAATTCGTCGATAAACATTTTTTTCTTTCCCTCGAGCTGGACCTCCTGAAGATACACATGCCCGTCGCCCGCCGTCACCTGGAGCCCTGCCTCCATGAGGCCGCCGATGGTACCGGGGGATTTTTCGCCAGAGCTCTGCGGCCCGGGAACGGCAAAATAGACTTTCAGCATTTTGTCCCGCCAGAAGGCATAGGCGCCGGGATGTGACGAGAGGCCGCGAATGAGATTCACGATATCCCGCGCGCTGCCCCGCCAGTCGATATGGCCCGATTCTTTTGTTAGTCTGGGCGCATATGTCGCCCGCGAGTGGTCTTGAGCAATGGGAGGGACGGTTCCCTTCGCCGCACCTTCGACTGACCTGAGAAGAAGACCGGCACCCATCAGTGCAAGCCGGTCATGGAGCGTATCAAATACCTCGCCGGGCTCTATCGCCGTTTTTTCCTGAAGGAGGATATCCCCCGTATCCACTCCTTCATCCATGTGCATGATGGTGACGCCCGTTTCTTCCTCGCCGCGTATCAGCGTCCAGTTAATCGGCGCCGCACCCCTGCATTTCGGCAGCAGCGACGGGTGCACATTGAGACAGCCCAGGGGTGGAAGCTCAATAAGTTCCTTCGGCAGAATCTGGCCGAAGGCGGCGAGGACAATCATATCGGGAGTGAGCAGACGCGCCGTATCCACGAATTCCGCATCCCTCACCCGCGCGGGCTGGAAAACGGGGATGTGCGCTTTCTCCGCGTACACCTTCGCCGGCGGCGGCATCACTTTTCTCCCGCGCCCTTTCGGCCGGTCGGGCTGGGTCACGACACCGATGACGGGATAACCGCCGCGGACCAGCATGTCAAGGGAAGGAACAGCGAATTCAGGCGTTCCCAGAAATAATATCTTCGGCTTCACGTCTCATCACACTCCTCGCCGGCGGATACACGATCTTTATACATCGTTCCCCGCCGTTAATCAATCCAGCGCGATCCTGAAGCGTTACAGAAGCTACGGGAACGACGGCGCTACAGGCGCCTTGCGAAGTCCCGCGCCTCCTTTTTTCCTTTTTCTTCGTCGACGAACCAGAGTGCGATAGCGCCGGCGATAAAGAGAACCGCGATGGAGGTGATGGAGAGTCGCGATGCCAGGGCGCCTTCAAAACCCAGGCGTCTCGCCATAAGCGCGCTCCCGCCCACAAGGACCGGACCGAAGACAACGGAGAATTTACCCACCATATTGAAAAAACCGAAGTACTCCGCGGACATCTCCGCCGGAATCATCCGGGCAAAAAGAGATCTGCTGAGCGCCTGCACACCGCCCTGGACAAGACCCACCGTAATCGCCAGCATGTAGAAATCTCTCTCGGTTTTCAGAAAGGCGCCCCCTATTGTCACCGCGAGATAGACCGCAAGGCCGAGAAAGATCGCCTGTTTCGTTCCTATACGTTTTCCCAGGAAACCGAAACCGATGGCCGCGGGAAATCCGACAAACTGCGTGAGGAGGAGCGCGAGCACGAGGTCGCCTGATTTGAATCCGAGGGCCATACCGTAATCAACGGCCATTCTGATAATCGTATCCACGCCGTCGATGTAGAGCCAGTAGGCAACAAGGAAAAGCACGATCGTCTTCAGATGGTGGATTTCACCGGCCGTTTTCCTGAGCCGTGCCACACCTTCCCGTGCCGCACGCACCACCGTCTTTCTTCTTTCCGGAAAGGGTTCTCTGATATACACAAAAAGCGGGATGGAAAATAGAAGCCACCAGACGCCGACGGTGAGAAAGGAAACCTTCACCGCGTCGGACGCCGCAGCGAACCCGAACGAGGCCGGATGCAGCACCATCCACACGTTCCCGGCGAAGAGAATTCCTCCGCCCAGATAGCCGAGGGAAAACCCGAGGGCGGAGACAAAATCGGTCTTCCGTTCCGATGCGACGAAGGGAAGCAGCGAATCGTAAAACACATTGCCGCCGGAAAAACCGATGACGCCGCCCGCGTAGAGCACCACCGCGAGCACCCACTCGCCCTGTGAAACGATAGCGAGACAGGCTGTCATGAGCGCCCCCATGAAAAGGAAAAGCGCCAGGAGGCGTTTTTTCATGCTCCCGCCGTCGGCGACAGCCCCGAGAAGAGGCGCCGCAATGACCACGGCGATACCGGCAAGGGAATTGGCGAAGCCGAGCCGGGCGGTGCTGGTAATGGGATCCACGCCGCTGCTCACGAACTCCTTGAAGAAAACGGGGAAAAACCCCGCCATGACCGTCGTGGCAAAGGCGGAATTCGCCCAGTCATACATGGCCCAGCTGATAATTGTCCTGGTTGAGTCTTTTTCTGTCTCCAACGTCATGTTCCGGCGTTTTGGGTTCAGGTCTTGCGCTCACACATTACTTCATAGTAAACAAGTACACAATAATTTGTTACGATAACGATGCGTGACTCCACGAACTCGGCTCTGCCGGGGAGAGAGGCGGATACATGAACGACGATGTTTATTACAGGCTGGCCGGGGTTCTCGATACTCTGCCGAACGGATTCCCTTCGACTGAAAGCGGCGTTGAAATCAGGCTCCTGAAGAAAGTCTTTACCCCGGAGGAGGCGGATCTTTTCTGCGACATGCGGCTCACCTTTGAGACAGCCGATGAAGTCGCCCGGCGGACGGGACGCCCCCTGGAAGGACTGGAGAAGATGCTGATATCGATGGGAGAACGTGGACAGCTCTTCCCGATTCAGCTGGGAGATGCCAGATATTTCAAGATGCTGCCCTGGATATTCGGAATCTATGAGTTCCAGCTTGCCCGCATCGACCGGGAGTTCGCGGAACTGATGGAAGAGTACGGCCCCTCGTACGGCGCCCAGTTCTTCAGACAGGGACCACAGCTCATGCAGGTGCTCCCCGTCGAGGAAACAATATCCGTCGAACAGGAAACCCTCCCCTACGAGAAAGTGTCCGCTCTCATTGAAAAGAGCGTGGCCTTCCTGGTCAATGAATGCATATGCAAGAAGGAGCAGGCGCTCCTGGGGAAACCCTGCGACAGGCCTCTCGAGGTCTGTCTCGCCCTGGCGCCGGTACCCGGCGTGTTCGACAATTCACCTACGGGTCGTGTCATTACAAAGAAAGAAGCCTTTGCGCTTCTGAAAATGACGGAAGAGGAAGGGCTGGTGCACCTCACCAACAATCTGCAGAACGGCCAGCTCTTCATCTGCAACTGCTGCAAGTGCTGCTGCGGCCCGCTCCGGTCCATCAACTTATTGGGCATACCGGCCCGGGATGTCGTCAATTCCCACTACTATGCCGTCATTGATCCCGATATGTGCTCCGGGTGCGGCACCTGTGCCGACGAGCGCTGTCAGGTGGGGGCAATTGAAGAAGGGGACGATGCATACCGCGTCATGCCGGAGCGGTGCATCGGGTGCGGCCTGTGCATCAGCACCTGCCCCATGGAAGCCATCAGTCTCATCCATAAAGACCACGACAAGATCGTTCCCCCGCCCTTCACCGAGGATGAATGGTTCGAAGAGCGGGGCCGCCGCCGGGGAGTGGACTTTTCAAAATATAAATGAGGGCGGTTCGCCGAACGGGCAAATAATTATTTAAATCCCCAGGAAGAAATTCTGGCTGCCTATAACAGTAGAGTAGAGAGCTGGCGTAGTGGTTGATTGCTCTATTTCCAGCTCCCCCTCATCAAACCGTACGTTCGGTTTTCCCGAATACGGCTTTCCGATTATCTTCTTCCGGAAGCTTTCGCCTGCTGAGACCAAGGAGCCTT
>JAPLJO010000172.1 GCA_026388515.1 Deltaproteobacteria bacterium
ACTATCAGCACAGGTGTAGCCGGGATGCCGGGCACGGAGTACATCGTTATAGTACCCCGCCTTTGCATCGTTCTTTTTCTTTTCATACGACGACACAAGGGCGCAGAGAATGGAAGGATAGAAATCGCTGTTTTCATACATTTCGCGGAGCTTTTCAAGCTGTTCAATGGAAAGAGATCGCGCGATTATCCGTTCCGTTTTCTCTTTCGCCCGCATCCTGAAGTCCGTCGCCGCGCCGCCCTCAAAAACATTCATATAGGACGCCACCGCCCCGAGGTACCTTCCCTGCCCGGCAAGAGCGTCCCCCATCAGCATTTCCAGCTCCGCAGTGCGTCCAGGATCCTTCACGTCTTTCTCAAGCTTCCTCACGATGCCTTCCGTGGCACCGAACATTTTCATTCCGGCATAGGAGCGCGCGAGGAGATACTGCGCTTCATCATATATCCCGTCGTCTTCACCCCGCCGCGGCACCCCCTTCAGTTCTTTCACCGCCTTTGAGAAGTTTTCCTGCTCGAGATAAATGCGCCCCCGCCGCATGAGCGCCCATGAGGCGGTAGCACCGACGGCCCCCTGTGCGAGGATATCTCCATAGAGCCTGAGGGCGCTTTCATATTCCTTCTCCGCCAGTGCATCTTCGGCGCTCACAAGAAGAATGCGGAGATTCTCAGGGGTGTCCTGGGGCGCCATCAGATCCGCGCCGCCCGCCGCGTGAGGAAGCCCCGAACAGCCCGCAACGGCGAGACAGAATCCTGCGATAAAGACGAACGATATCAGGTACCGCAATTTCATGAGTGTTTCCCGTTCCGCCCGGAGTGATTAACCGGTCACCGCCCGCTGAAGGAAGGCCCCGATGAGCGCGTCCTTACTGAGAAAGGCCACGCATGTATTCAAGGATCTCTTTCGCCAGTTCAGGCGAATCGATGAAAACCGACAGTTCATGATTGTATTTCAGCGCTGAGTTCGTGAGATTATGGCTCCCCATGAACACATACCTGCCGTCAATGACGGCGGCTTTCGTATGTGTCCGCTTCCGCGGCGAATCAAAATAAACTTCCACGCCCCCGTGCTTCAGCCTCGCCGCCGTGTCCCTGTTGTCTCTGTTGAGAGAGGATGCCGCTTCATTCTCGCGCTCGAGGATTACCGTGACGGCAACTCCCCTCTTCGCGGCGCCGATAAGCTTTTCGATCACGGTGGAGGGCAGATTTCCCGGCCGTGTAGTTGCCGAAAAGAGGTAAAAGGCCATGACTATCTCGCTCTTCGCACACCCGATGGCCCTGGAAAGGGCAGGATAATAGTCCTTGTCCGCGAGAAGAAGTACCGCCCCCTTTTTCATATCGGGGAAGGTGCAGCCTTCTGCTTCGGTTTGCGCCGATGGCGGCACTGCCGTGGAAAGACGGGGGAACAGGAGTACGCTTCCTGTCAAGGCGAGCAGGAAAAGAAAAAGCAGATTGCGTAGATGATTCTTTTGTCCGTGAATCATGTCAGACCTTTATCTGAGGCAGGATACTATATGATTTGCCGGAGGGTGTCGATATGAAAATGGGTGACAGGGTCCAGACCGTACATTTTCACTTCCGGTTATTTGTGGAAATGTGATATTGAATAACGCCAAGGGAAGTCGGAAGGTCGCCACTCCCGGAAAGCGGGAATGAAAGGTATTACAATGAAAAAAATTATTCTCATTGTGGCGTTTCTCCTGATGCTTCCAGGACCCGCGTTATCAAAATCGCCATTACCCGATGATCTTCTTGCCCTCATTACCGGTCAGATGGGGAAATCCCCTGAGCGTGATGAGGCATTCATGACAGCGGCGCCTCCCGGCGCGACCGGTATATCCGCACAGACTCCCTCGACCACGGCGGGAAAGACCACGATGAATGCGGGAAGAGATCATCTTGTGGTATGCCCGCGCGGAAGCGGCATTTCAATTTACGTGATTGATCTGCTCTTTGACGTCTATATCGGCAATATCGCCTGGGGCGATACGGATTCGAGTATGTAGGTCTTCATAGGG
>JAPLJO010000042.1 GCA_026388515.1 Deltaproteobacteria bacterium
TCTTCACCGCTTCTTCGATCACACCCAGCACGGAAGTATCTTCAATGGTTGAAGGCACCACGTACTCCTGGCCGTTTGCAATCTTGCGCATCGTCGATCTCAGTGTCTTTCCCGATCGTGTTGTCGGCAGCGCCTTTACCACCGCGCACTGTTTGAAACACGCCACGGCGCCGATCTCTGATCGTACCATCTGAACCAGTTCATTCGAGATGTCATCGGCGTTTTTCGTTACTCCCGCCTTCAACACGGCGAATCCGACCGGGACTTCACCTTTGAGTTCATCGTTGACGCCTATCACCGCGCATTCGGCAACGTCCTTGTGTTTTGAGACTATCTCTTCCATGGAGCCTGTCGAGAGCCTGTGGCCCGCCACGTTGATTACGTCGTCCACACGCCCCATGATGTACACATAGTCGTCGTCATCGATATAACCGCCGTCGCCGGTCACATAATAACCGGGCATTTCAGTGACATACTCGAGGAACCGTTTGTCATCATTCCAGAGCGTCGGCAGGGTGCCGGGGGGCAGCGGGAGTTTCACGACCACATAGCCTTCACTGTTTTTTCCCAGTTCCTTGCCTTCGCGGTCCACTATCTTTATGTTATAACCGGGCACCGCCTTGGTGGGCGAGCCGGCTTTCACGGGAAACGGTTCGATGCCCATGCAGTTGCCGGCAATACCCCATCCGGTCTCGGTCTGCCACCAGTGATCAATCACGGGGATTTTCAGCATATCGGAAGCCCAGTAATAGGTATCGGGGTCGAGCCTTTCCCCTGCAAGAAAGAGGTACCGGAATTTACTGAGGTCATATTTTTTCAGGTATTCGCCCTTGGGATCTTCCTTCTTGATGGCACGGAATGCCGTGGGGGCCGTGAAGAGCACCGATACCCCGTGCTGCGAGATAACACGCCAGAACGCACCGGGATCGGGGGTGCCGACGGGCTTTCCCTCATAGACGATGGTCGTGCATCCATAGAAAAGGGGGGCGTACACAATATACGAGTGTCCCACCACCCAGCCTACGTCCGAGGCGGCCCAGTACACCTCGCCCGGATTCATGCCGTAGAGATACTTCATGGACCATTTCAGGGCCACGGCATGGCCTCCGTTATCCCGCATGACCCCTTTCGGCCTTCCCGTGGTCCCTGAGGTATAGAGAATATAAAGGGGATCCGTTGCCGCAACCTTCACGCACGCCGCCGGCACGGCATTTTTCATGAGCGCACTCCAGTCAAAATCACGCCCGCCGATGAGTTCCGCCTTGACTTGGGGGCGCTGTAATATGATGCATTTTTCAGGCTTATGGCTCGCGATCCTGATCGCCTCGTCGAGAAGCGGCTTATAGGGTATCACCTTTTTTGCTTCGATACCGCAGGAGGCGGAAATCAGAATCTTCGGTGTGGCATCTTCAATGCGGATTGCCAGTTCGTTCGGTGCGAATCCTCCGAACACCACTGAGTGCACGGCACCGATTCTCGCGCAGGCGAGCATCGCCACCAGCGATTCCGGAACCATGGGCATATATATGATCACCGTGTCTCCCTTGGAAACGCCGAGCTGCGTCAGCACGCCCGCAAACCTCGACACTTCGTCGAGAAGCTCCCTGTAGGAAATCTTCTTCACCGTGTCCGTCACGGGGCTGTCATAGATGATTGCAGTCTGATCGCCGCGCCCCTTCTCTACGTGGTAATCCAGGGCATTGTAGCAGGTGTTCAGCTCCCCGCCGGTAAACCAGCGATAGAAGGGTTTTTTCTCATCATCAAGAACCTTATCCCACTTTTTGTACCATACGACTTCCTCCGCCGCCTTCCCCCAGAAACGATCCGGTGCTTCAATAGACTCTTTGTACGCATCTCCGTAGGACAATTTCAGTGCCATAAAATCCCCCTTCTAATGTAGTTGACTGTCTGCTTGTGATGTTCTCGCATAAATTCAAATTTTTCTCTCTCCGAAAATCGCACGCCCGATGCGCACTATGGTAGCCCCTTCCTCGACCGCCACGGGATACTCATCGGTCATCCCCATGGAGAGTTCTTTCATTGTCACGCCGGATATGTCCGCCTCGATAATTCTGTCCCTGAGCTCGCGCACCGCACGAAAGGTCCCCCTCGCCTGCTCAGGGTCTTGAGACCACGCGGCCATGGCCATAAGACCCTGTACCGAAAGATTACGGAACACGGCGACTGCTTTCACAAGATCAACGGCCCGTCCGACGGCTACCCCGCTTTTCGTATCCTCTCCGCTTGCATTTACTTCTATCAGAATCCTGGTCGTGCAACCAGCCTTCCCTGACCGCCTGTCAAGCTCCTCTGCCAGGCTGACGCGATCGACCGAATGAATCAGGTTAAAAAGACGAACGGCATATTTTGCCTTGTTGGACTGGAGATGCCCTATCATATGCCATTCCACGCCATGTCCGATGCCGTCGATCTTTTGTGCCGCCTCCTGGACATAATTTTCACCGATAATGTCCACGCCGCATGCAACGGCTTCCCTGATTCTCTCCTCATCAACCATCTTGGTGACGGCCATAAGCCGCACATCACCGGGATTTCTCCCCGACCTGAGTGCCGCCTCGGCGATGGTCGTGCGTATGATTTCAATATTTTCGCGGACTGGCATCACCTGCACCGCTCTTCATCGTTCCATACGGAATAAAAAGCTTCATCCTCACTGAAAGGATACGACGCCCGCATTTTTGAGCGCTTGCATAACCTCACACAGCGGCAGCCCGATTACATTGGTATGCGAGCCGCGGATTTCCTTTATGAAAAAGGCCGCCTTCCCCTGGACGGCATAACCGCCCGCCTTGTCATAGGGTTCATCGGTCGTGATATACCACTCGATCTCGTCGCCGGGAATAGTCTTGAAGAGAACCTTCGATTCGACGGCGTCACTCACGCACGAAATGCCCGCCCCGTGCATGACGGTAAATCCCGTCACCACGGTATGTTCACGTCCGCTCAGCCTGGTGAGTATCATGCGTGCATCCTGGGGTGTGCGGGGTTTCCCGATGACGTCCCCGTCAATCACGACGATGGTATCCGCCGCCAGCACCCATGAGCCGGGGCGGCGGGAAGAAACCTCCCTGGCCTTCTCCCGTGAGAGTCTTATCACATGCTCACGCACCGTCTCCCCGGAACGGAAGGTTTCATGAATACCGCTGGGAATCACCTCGAAGTCCAGTCCCGCCTCCTTCAGAAGCATTCTCCGGCGGGGAGACACCGATGCGAGAATAAACGACTGTGCCATTTACCGTGCTTTTTCCTTTCTCCGCGCAATGACCGATACCATCTCCGCCGCATAGAGGGTAATCCATGCGATATAGAAGACCCACACGGCGAGATAGACAAGGGCCTTCAGAGAACCGTAGACGAATCCCGCCGGGTTTCCTCCGCTCGCAAGATAAAGATCGAAAAGATACTTTGCAACTTCAATGAGCGCGGTGCAGGTAATACCGCCGACGAGTGCATCCGAAAAGGCGATTGTACGGTTGGGTATGACTTTATATAGCAAGGTGAAAAATAACACAATGACCGAGAGGGGAATGATATACCGTATCGTCGCACTGTGGACGAACAGTGAACCGATTTCCCACCTATCCAGAAAGGACGCCCCGGCGTTTATCGCTACGTAAAAAAGGATGGCAGAGATACCAAGCGGAATGACCGCCACCGACATGACGGCAGACATCAGAAAGTGACGCTTTTTTTTCACTTTGAATATAATGGTAAACGCCGTCTCAAGGGACGATACGAACATAGTGGAAATCCAGAGGAGAAAACCGAGTCCCACCCATCCCATGAAACGGGTGGTCTCCGAGAGCCGCTGTATCTCCAGAATTATCTTCTCCTCAATGAACGGGTTGAGCTGTTCAAGAAACTCCAGAACCGCTGCATGGGTTTCGCTGGAAGAACCAAGTATCCTGCCGCTTACAAAGAACACGAGAAAGAGAATGGGAATTATCGAGATGCTTGTATAAAATGCCACCGCCGCGGAAAGATTGGGACAGTTATCCCTGAAAAATGCTTTCGTTGCTTCGGAAAATACATATGCCGCAGACCGTATTGATTTCATGGCATTCCTGTTCTCATAGCACAGTCACACGATTTTGCGGGAATATCCGCCGGTGCGGAGTATCGGCTCAGGGCTGCTCTCCCCCCATATTATCTTTGACTCAATGGTCACCCTTCGCTATGATAGCGGCAGACTATAATGTATCGGCAACCTTTTTT
>JAPLJO010000081.1 GCA_026388515.1 Deltaproteobacteria bacterium
CTGATGTGCACTTGTCGGCCGGATAACTGATCCGCCAGGGTAGATTGTATGATCTTCTTCTGCCTTCGGCGAAGCTCATAGGTGGATTGAATTCTCAAGGGGTGATTTCATGATACAAGATAGGGAGTTCATTATCACGCAATTATCCGTTTTTCTGGATAACAGGCTTGCGAGCCTGGCAGAGCTTACACGGCATCTGGCAAACAAAGGCATCAACCTTCGGGCGCTCTCCATAGCAGAAACGCGCGATTTCGGGACAATCCGTATCATAGTTGCGGATCCTGATGCCTGTGCGGCCGCGCTGCATGAAGCGGGGTATCATTTTATCGAAACGGATGTGCTTGCAATTGAGGTGGCCGATAAACCGGGTGGCATGGCGGATGTGCTCGAGATCATTGCCCGGGAGCGCATAATTGTCGAGTATGCCTATGCGATGGTAGAAAAACGGGAAGGCTTTGCCGTAGTGATCCTTCGCGTCGATGACGCCTCCAGGGCCTGCATGGTCCTGAAGGCAAAGGGCATCCATCTCCTGAGAAAAGATGATATTGCGCTGTTATGACTAAGGCGAGTTGTTGCACGGAATTGCCTGACGCTTAAATTGCAGGATGGGAAAGACACGAGATCATATCGTGCGGTGTTTGCTGCTTTGATTCTTATTCTCTTCAGCGGCTGTTCCCCGGGGATGGATAAGAACGATATCATCTCGGTATCCACCCCACTCAGGGACCAGCAGGCGGCAATCTGGAAATTTGAAAAGAGCTCGAGTGCATGAGCTTTGCCCCGTGCTTCTACGCCATAGTCGATGGGGCGCTCGATGCAGACCCTGAAAACGCGGTGAAAAAGTGCGGGGATGCCTGTTCCCGGATTGACAAGGTCAACAGGCTCTATGGCCTGAAAGATTTTATGGGAGGATATTACATCAATTGCGATGTCCTGAATGAGCCTGCAATGCCGGAGTTTCCCGGACTGAATGATCTGGAGTAGTGTATGTCCGGGAATTGAAGTGCGACCCCGGGTTCCCCTTTTCGTTTATTTCCTTTTTATTTGTTTTCTGGTATGAAGCTCCGGAATCACGCCGGGATTAGAAATCATCCCGCGTCCGGTATGCGTATGTCGCGGCCCTCGCACGAGCGGCAGCGCGAAGCATATCCATTCAATATACTGAGGAGGTTTTGCCGTGAAAGACGTCGTTATTGTATCTGCATGCAGAACGGCCATAGGTGCATTCGGTGGCACGTTGCGGAGTTTAAATACACCGCGCCTTGCGAGCGTAGTGATGAAGGAGGCGGTAAAGCGGGCGGGTATTGATGCCGCGATGATTGATGATGTCCGGTTCGGGTGCTGTATGGAACCGGTTGACGCACTCAATATGACGCGGGTGGGCGCCCTGATGGCGGGTATTCCTGATACGGTTCCCGCAGTGACAATCAACAGGGTCTGCATTTCCGGGATGGAAGCCGTACTGAGCGGCATGGCGATGATCCAGGCGGGCATGGCCGATATCGTTCTCGCGGGCGGCGCGGAACACATGTCGGGTGTTCCCTACGTGTCACAGGACTCCCGATGGGGATGCCGCCTCCAGGACAAGTCGCTCGATGACGCTCTGATTCATGCGCTTCACTGCGGATCCTATCTTCTTCCCCATCCCGAGGAAGGACCCGTGAAAAGCGGAATGCCGCTGGAGCTTTTTATCGGAAAGCCCTACATCATGGGACATACGGCGGAGTTCATCGCACAGATGCACAACATCAGCCGTGAAGAGATGGACGAGGTGGCGCTGCGAAGCCACAACAACGTCGAGCGCGCCACGAAGGAAGGCGACTTCAGGGAGGAAATCGTGCCCATCGAACTGCCGCAGAAAAAAGGGAAACCACCCCTCGCATTCGACAAGGATGAACACTTCAGGCCGGCGCTCACCATGGAAGAGCTCAAGTCGCTGCCCCCTGCATTCATCCCCAAGACAGGCAAAGTCACGGCGGGCAATTCTTCGGGTATCAATGACGGCGCCTCGGCGATGATCATCATGTCCGCTGAGAAGGCGAAGGAACTGGGATTGACGCCCATTGCGAAAATCAGAGCTTCGGGACGCGGCGCCTGCCACCCCTCGGTCATGGGGTTGAGTCCGGTGCCTGCCGTGAAGGATCTTTTTAGGAGGAATCCCGGTCTGAAACTCGGCGATTTCGAACTTATCGAACTCAATGAGGCATTCGCCGCCCAGTATATCGGATGCGAGCGGGAACTCAAAAACAGACGTGAGATTACCAACGTGAACGGCTCCGGTATCGGTCTCGGTCATCCCGTGGGTTCAACCGGCTGCCGCATCATGGTGAGCCTCCTCTATACCATGAAAAAGCACGGCAAGACGCTGGGAATGGCCACGCTCTGCGGGGGAGGCGGCGTCTCTTGTGCCGCCGTGCTGGAAATGCTATAAACCGCCCCGAAAGAACGACGAGAGGAAGGGAGCGCCATCTCGCTTCCTTCCTCGTTTATTTTCCGCCCCTGGCGGGTCATGGAAACAAGGAAAAACACAATGACGAATCGCAGCTCAATAACGGTGTTTCGGGGTGCGTCGAAGTACGTCCTCGATGAGGAAATGGCGCAGATAATCAACGTATCGATTGCGCTGGAAATGCCGCTCCTCCTCAAGGGGGAGCCGGGAACGGGAAAGACGATGCTCGCCCATGCCATTGCCGAGAGCCTCGGCATGCCGCTTATCGTCCTGAACGTCAAGTCGAACATGAAACTGGTGGACGCCCTCTACCAGTACGATACGCTGACGCGGCTCAACGACAGCCGCTTCGGCGATTCAAAGCGCGACGTAAGCAATATCGAAGAATACATACGGATGGGGAAAATAGGTCAGGCCTTTGTGTCAGGGACAAAAACGGTGCTCCTCATCGACGAGATTGACAAAGCTGACACGGATTTTCAGGATGACATGCTGGATGTCCTGGACCAGATGGAATTCGATATCATCGAGATTGATAAAACGGTAGGAGCGAAGCACCGGCCGGTCATCATCATCACGTCAAACGCGAAGAAGGACCTTTCAGATCCCTTTTTAGGGCGATGCAATTTTCACCACATCGCCTTTCCCGATGCGGAAATGATGAGGCGCATCATCACGGTGCATTTTCCGGAACTCAATGCGGACGTCGTCGACGCCTGCATTCAGACCTTTTACCGTCTCAGGAAGATAGAGAATATTGAGAAGAAGCCTGCCACCCGTGAACTCATCAACTGGATTCGTGCGCTCCGGGCCGATCCCGATTTCAAGCCGTCCGGTCTCAAGCGCGGAGAGGTGCCCTACCTGGGAGTGCTCTTCAAAAAGAGTCCCGACCTGAAGCTGGCGACGCACGCGGTGGGGCAGACCCGCCACTGACGGAGTGACGCCGTGTTTGTAGATTTTTTTTACAGCCTCAGAGAACGGGGCATCCCCGTCACCCCCACATCGTTTCTGCGCCTGCAGAAGGCGCTCGGCATGGGGCTCATTCAATCCGTACAGGACTTCTACGTCGTCACCCGTTCGCTCCTTGTGAAAAGCGAACGCTATTTCGATACCTACGACCAGGTGTTCGCGCACTTCTTCCGGGGCGTGGAGCTTGTCGATCCCGACGATATCGAACTTGACAAAATGGCCCGCGCCCTCCTGGAGGAGTGGCTGGCAAATCCCTCCGAGGTGGCGCAGGTGCTCGGCGTGAGTGAGGCCATGCTTCGCCGGATGACGCCCGATGAACTGGTGAAGTATTTTCAGGACCGCCTCAAGGAGCAGACCGAGGCCCATCACGGCGGTGACCGCTGGATCGGGACGAGGGGCACGTCACCGGTGGGTCATTCGGGTACGCATCCGGGCGGCATGCGGGTGGGCGGGGTGTCGCGGGGCCGGTCGGCGGTCAAAGTGGCGCTCGAGCGGCGCTACAGGGACTACTCGCAGGAAGGGCCGCTCACGCAGGCGCAGATAGGCGAGGCGCTCAAAAGGCTGCGGAGGATGATACCGTCGGGGCCGAAAGACCAGGTCAACGTGAAAAAGACGATCGACGAGACCATGAAAAACGCCGGTGAGATAGAAATCGTCTTCGACAAGCGCCTCAGGGACAGGCTGAAAATCATTCTGATGATAGACAACGGCGGGTGGTCCATGGATCCCTATGTCCCGCTCATTCAGGTTCTTTTTGATTACGCGAGAAACCAGTTCAAGGATTTAAAGACCTACTTTTTCCACAACACGATCTACGACGAAGTGTGGCTCGACCCGACGCGTTACCGCACGCCGGAACGCACGATGGAATTCATCAGGAAAGATCCGGATACCCGTCTTATTATTGTGGGGGATGCCAGTATGGCGCCTTATGAACTCATGTACTCGGGGGGGTCCATATATTACGAGCACACCCACCACCGGCGTGCCAGCATCGAATATCTGAAATTCCTCGCGCGTGCCTTCCGCCATTCCGTATGGCTCAATCCGCGTCCGGGAAACTCATGGCCCTCCACGTGGACCGTTGAAGCCATACAGGAAGTGTTCCCCATGTACGAGCTTTCCCTCGACGGGCTCGATATGGCTATCAGCCGTCTGATGGCCAGGAATTAAAATTCCTCCATGTCCCTCACGTGCTCGGCGATGTTCTCGCAGTGGTCGGAGATGCGTTCCAGGTGTATCAGTACGTCGATGTAAATCGGTCCTGCTTCGGGCTCGCAGATTCGCCGGTAATGACGTTCCAGGTGCCGCGCCCGCGCTTCTTTTATCTTCATGTCGACATGGTCCTCCCGCTCGACGATGTTACGGATCTTCTCATCATTCTTTGCGGCAATCAGACTCATCGCATCGGCGAGGTTGCGATTGACGAGATCCGTGATTTCCCGAAGCTCCGCATAGGCGAATTCCGTAAAAACGATGTGTCTCGCGTGTTTCCGTTCCGCCAGTTTCGCAAGCGTCAGGGCATGGTCGGCGATGCGTTCGGTATCGTCGGCGATGGCGGAGAATGAAAAGAGCCGCTGCGAGAATTCCTGGGACAGCGGCTCCAGCGATATGTTGCAGAGGTAGTTGCCGATTTCCCTCCGCAGGTTATCCACGACCGACTCAAGATATTCCATGTCCTTTCTGTCCTCCCCGCGGTACCGGACAACAAGCGCCGCTCCCTTCTCGCACATTTTCCGGGCGAGCATCATTTCCCGCTCCAGTTCCCGGCGGACACAGCGCAGCGCGTCGTTCGCCCGCTGCAGGCACTTCTCGTCGAGATACTCGGGCCAGATGGGTATGAACTCTCCCTTGCCGGGGAGCATGGCATCGACGAGCACCGCAAAGGGTTTCATGAGCGGCGCGAAGATAAGCACGATGAGAAGATTGAAGAGAAAATGACCGTAGGCGATTTGCTGGGGAATGTCCGGTGTGAGCGTGACAAGAAACCGGATGAAGAAGTGAAAGAGGGCGAGAGAAACCGCCGCGCCGCAGACTTTCATGAGGACGTGGGCGACGGCGCATTTTCTGCCCTCGATGTTTGCCGTCAGGCTCGCGAGGAGTGCCGTGGCCGCGGTGCCGATGTTGGCGCCGAAGACAACGGGGAGGGCGGTTTCAATCGTGATCACGCCATAGGCGCCGAGAATCGCGAGTACGGAGATGGTGATGGCCGATGATTGGATGACGGCGGTGACCGCGAGCCCCGCAAGCATGCCCAGGAGGGGATGGTGCGCCTCGCGCAGAAAACGAATCAGTGCCTCATTCTCCTTCAGGGGCTCCGCGGCCGTCGAGACGAGGCTGATGCCGAAGAATATCAGTCCGAAGTGGAACAACGCCTCGCCGATGTACCTGACCTTTCCCCGGCCGAGTACCCATACAATGCTTCCCAGTATGATGAAGAGGGGAGAGAGGTCGGTTACTTTCCAGACGACGAACTGGACCGTGAGGGTGGTGCCGATATCAGAGCCCAAGATGATGCCGATGGAACTGGCGAAGCTGATGAGGCCGGCGCTTGCAAGGCCCACGGTAAGCACCGAAGTGGCGGAACTGCTCTGGAGAAGGATGGTGGTAAGTATTCCGGTGACGATGCCGTAGACGCGGTTTCGGACGGCAAGGCTGAAGTATTCACGGATGCGCGAACTGGTGAGATTCTGCTGAACCGTCTCGCTCAGCCGGACCATGCCGAAAAGAAAGAAAACGATTCCGGTGGCGGCGAAAAGGATGGGTTTCATCATCGTGGTATAAGGGTACCACAGCTCTCCGGACGTGAAAAGAGAAATGGAAACAGGAAGGGAAACTACAGTATCTGGCTGAGGAAGAGTTTCGTCCGTTCCTCGGTGGGGTTCTTGAAGAAGTGTTCCGGTGTGCCCTCTTCAATGATGGCGCCGAAGTCCATGAAAATGACCCTGTCCGCCACCTCGCGGGCGAATCCCATTTCGTGGGTCACCACAATCATGGTCATGCCTTCCTTCGCGAGCTTCTTCATGACGTCGAGCACTTCATTGATCATTTCGGGGTCGAGGGCGGATGTCGGTTCGTCAAAGAGCATGAGCTTCGGTTTCATGGCGAGTGCGCGGGCGATGGCGACGCGCTGCTGCTGTCCGCCGGAGAGCTTGCCGGGATACTGATCGGCTTTCTCGAGAATGCCGACTTTCGTGAGCAGTTCTTTCGAGATTGCCGCGGCCTCCTCTTTTGTCCGTTTGCGTACCACCATCTGGGCGAGGTTGAGATTCTCCCGCACGGTCATGTGCGGGAATACGTTGAAGGATTGAAACACCATGCCGATTTCTTCGCGCACCCTGTTGATATTGGTTTTTTCGTCATTGATATTGATACCGTCGACGATGATATCGCCGGCGTCGACGGTTTCGAGCTTGTTAATGGAACGCAGCATGGTGCTTTTGCCGGAGCCGCTCGGCCCGATGACCACCACTTTCTCACCGTCGTATATATCGAGCGACACGTTGTTGAGTGCCCTCAGCTGCCCGAAGTATTTATAGACATTCCGCATCCGGACCATAACGGTCCGTGTTTCAGTCGACACTGATCCGTTCCTCCATGATGCTCACGATTTTAGAGAGAAAAAGGGTGATAACCAGATACACAAGAGCCACCATCGTGTACGTTTCGAAATAGTTGAACGACTGGGAGGCGAATTCCCTTCCCCGCCGGAGCAGATCCGAGACGGCGAGAATCGAGACAAGCGATGAATCTTTGAGAAGCGCCACGAATTCATTTCCGATGGGAGGCAGAATCGTTTTGAACGCCTGGGGGAGAATCACGTGGCGCATGGCCTGTGCATTCGTCATTCCGAGGGAGCGCGCCGCCTCCATCTGGCCCTTGTGAATGGATTCGATGCCGGCGCGGAATATCTCGCCCATGTATGCACCGTAGCATATCCCCATGGCGATGATGGCGCTCACCATTGCAGGGAGATTCACCACGCGCCCCAGGGCGAAGTAGATATAGAAAAGCTGGACGAGGAGAGGGATGCCCCGGATGACCTCGACATACACCGAGGCGATGCCATTGATGATTCTGTTTTTTGATATGCGCCCCAGGCCGGTGAAGAGGCCGATTACCAGGGCAAGGATTATGGACTCAACAGTGACCTGAAAAGTAATCAGGATCCCATCCGGCACAAATTTCAATATTGCCAGATAGGGATCCTGTTTAAAGGTGACGAGAAAGGCGATGATGGCGATGGCGCCTACGAGTGATACCCGCCACGCCGTGAACAACCCCGCATCTTTCTTACTCGGGATTGCCGGGCCGTCACCTATCGCTATAACTGTTTTACGTGTCTGCGCTTTGTTTGACTTTATTTGAGCCACTTTTTCGTCAGTTCTTTGTCAATCCCTTTTGCCTGGACCGCACGAATTCCCTTGTTGATCAGATCAAGCAGCTTCTGGTTGCCCTTCTGCACGACGATTCCGTAGACTTCCTCGGTAAAAGGTTCACCGACGATTTTAAACTTGTCCTTGTATTCGGCTTTCTGGAGCGCATAATCCGCCGCGACGGGGGTGTCGCACACGACGCCGACGATGCGTCCGGCGGCCATGTCTTCAAAGGCAAGACCGATTTCGTCATAGGTTTTCATGACGACGCCCTGGACTTTCTGCACTTCAAATGCACCGGTGGTGCCGAGCTGCGCCCCGACATTCTTCCCCTTTAAATCAGCTAGGACGACGGCGGTCGATGCCTTGGGCACGATCAGAACCTGGCCGGCATTGATGTAGGGAATGGAGAAGTCCATCGTTTTCTTGCGCTCATCGGTGATGGTGACGGACGAAATAATTGCATCATACTTGCCCGCGGCGATACCCGCGAAAATGCCGTCCCACGCAGTGTTCTGATACTTCACCTTGAACCCGGCTTGCTTGGCCACGGCATTCATGAAGTCGATATCGAATCCGATAATGTTCTTGTTCGCGTCAACAATCTCCATCGGCGGCCAAGTCGCGTCCGTGGCGACGGTAATGGTGATTTCCCCGGCAGCAAACGTCGGCACCACCGCCGAAGGTACGGCGAGCACGCCTGCCATGAGCATGACTGCAATCATAAGACGGAGTTTCCTCATAATAATGTTCCTCCTTATTCTTGAATTCTTAGTGCAAGTGGAGAAACCACTACTATTTGAACCCTTTTGTTGTCAAGCTAATTATAAGGAAGATTGCGACGGCGGTTCTATTCTGCACGGGAACTGTTGCAGCGGTGTGTGTCTGCGTGGTGAGGAACACCACTTCACGCAGGCGTTATCATGCCCCCTCCGCTGGTGAGTATATAGACCGGGGACACGGGTAACAAGCGTTCGGGGACATAGGTAACACTTTATGGTTCTACTTTCTCAGATCGACATGAGCGATCTTCTGGTTGCAGAAGATTACATCAAAGATACCATCGATCTCGCGGAACTCTTGAGCGGTACGCATTTCCGGAGTTGCGACGAAGGCGCTGTGTCGTGTGTCGCAACGCGTCGCTTATACGATGCCGCATGCGGAAAGTCAGTAGCCGTTAGCGTTTGAAAAATTTTTTTCTGGAACTTTTGAATAGACGCGGTAGAAATCCCTGGCTCAGCGGCTCATCACCGGCCAGAATGAATCCGCCATTCCTTGACTGCGTGTGCTGCTCGTGGGAGGAATAGTCCCCTTCGTCTATTAGCGGTTTTGTCTGAACCGTTACTGACGGAATAATTTTGTTACTTGGAATGTTACCGACAATGTTACTTGTAACTTGGGGTTTCAAAATTTTCTGTTTCTTCTGTGTCAGAAGTGATCGTTCCACTATCGCGCCATATGAGTCGCCGGTATCGTTTTTCTCAACATTTAAGGCATTATAGGCTTCTTTTGATATGACAATTGTGACAGACTTTTTCCCTTCCTTCTCATTCCGCTCACGCCACCTTCGAATCCGTTCTTTTCCAGTTCCCATAAGATATCCTTCAGTTACAAGTAACGTTTCTGTAACAATTTGTGTTACGATTAACACACGGGAATGAGCTTTGCAAGACAATTTAACATGAAAATTTCAACGGTGAAAAGAGGGCAACTGTGGTCATATGTGACTAAATCGTGACGATACAACCGGGTTCTGAAAAAATACATACAATATTATATTTCTCCAGAGATTTCGTAGAGCAATAGTGATGCGGCAACGGCGACGTTGAGGGATTCTGCAGTTCCTGCGCCTGGTATTGACACGGCGAGATCAGCACGGGTGCGGATTTCCTCAGAGAGGCCTTCTCTTTCATGACCAAGCAGGATTATGTTTCTTGAAGCACGACCAAGGCGCCGCAGGGAATCACCGCCGAACGGAATTGCGGCGATGGTTCTGAATTTCTTTTCCTCTGCAAAGCGAAACACCTCATCACCGCTCACGGACCGGTACAGTTCCACGAAGAAAATCATTCCCGCGGAGGATCGTATTACCTTGGTGCTGAAAGGATCGACGCAGGAGGAGCTGAGGAAAACCCTGCGCACGCCGAACCACGCGGCGGTGCGAAGGATAGTGCCGAGATTGCCGGGGTCGGAGATGCGGTCAAGATAAAGGATTGTACAAGGAGCACTGACCTCGATTTCCCCGAGTGAGAACGCACGTTCGCTGCAGACCGCGATGACGCCCTGAGGGGTTTCTTCCGTCGAGATACGGCTGAGTGTTTTATTTGAGCAGATTAAAACGGGAAGTCCGCGCGGCGCCACTTCCATCACGGCGTCTTTGTGCCCGTCATCCACGATGAGTTCACGAAGTGGATAGAGATGTGATTCGAGTGCCGCACCGAGCGAATTGAATCCTTCGGCAAGGAAACATTTTTCTTCCCTGCGGTGTTTTTTCCGGTGCAGTGCCCGAAGCCACTGCTCATGGTTTTTTGAAAGAGATGCCCCTCGCATGTGCGGCCTCCATGGTGCGGAAATCCATATCATAGAATCACCGCGCATGGAAGGAAGACGCCGAAAAAAACGCGGCGCCCGGTGGAAGAGCCGGGCAAAGGGCGGCAGAAGATGAGCGGACATGTTTCTTCTTGACCAGGTGATGCTTTTTCACTATACGGTGATGCCATGTTTCCGAAACCGTGGCCGATAATCGAGAGCAGAAGGAATGGCATCTACCGGGTTTTCAGTCTGAGGACTGATCGCGCACGCTCTCCGCGGACGGGGAGAGCGCATGATTTTTTTATCCTTGAGACACCAGCCTGGATTAACGTCATTCCCCTCACACATGACGGCCGGGTCATAATGGTACGGCAGTACCGCCACGGTATCGGCGATGTGACACTGGAGATACCGGGAGGGCTTGTGGAGCCCGGCGACAGTCCGGCCTTCGCGGCGGCGAGAGAACTGCGCGAGGAGACGGGATACTGCGAAGAGGAATTGATTCTCCTCGGCGAGGTCCATCCCAACCCGGCGATTCAGAACAATCGCTGCTATTCCTTTCTCGCCACCAATGTGGAATGTGCGGGTTGTCAGGAACTGGACGAGAAAGAGGATATCGAAGTGGTTTCTCATCCCCTCGAAGAGATTCCTTCCCTTATCAGGGAAGGGGCCATCACCCACTCGCTGGTCGTGGCCGCCTTCTATTACTTTTACATGGAATATCTTTCCCGCGGGTCGAGATAGAAACTGTCGATGCCGTTTCATCTGCCCGATCCTTCCGCCTGCGGACATTCCTTGCATCCGCAGAGGCGGCGGGATACAATCCCGCCGCATTGCAGCTTTATTCTTGACACCCCGATTGCCATTACCTATAGTTTCTGCCCGCATTTCTGAATTGAGTATATATGAGGAGATAGAATGGACAATTACTTTAAAAAAGCCGCCGTCACAATCTATGAACAGGCGAAGCGTGACGGCCGGCTCATCGAAGCCAGAACTATGGATCAGTTGAAGGAGATTGCGCTCCTTCAGGAAGGCGTCATACAGACGAACCTCGGATCGGTGGCGGCTGATTCAGAGCCCATGTCGCGTTCCGCCCCGCATACCAGGAACAGCGTGGACAGCCCCTTCGGTGAGAAGGAAGAAAAGCTGGCGGAAGAGGCGGTCCGGTATTTATCACAGGAGCGTATTCTGTGTGTGGATACCATCGTGGGCGACGGCCGCGATGGCGTGACGGCCCGGTTCATGATGCCCGAACAGTACGCGCAGGTTGCCTACGGGCTGAAGCTGCTCTTTGAAGACACACCCGGGGCCCGTGTAGTTGAGGACCCCACCTATACGATAGTGTACTTTACCGATGAGGCGTTTGAACTCAACAAGGTGAAGCGCCTGGTGGACAAGGATGTGACCGTGCGGTTGTGGATGGGAGACCGCCGCGGCGACCAGGTGAAGCTGTGCAGGAATACCATATACCTGGGGGAGGCCAAGAAGGGGATATTCCAGTTTGAGGGATGGCGGGCGAAGGCCATCGACCGTCAGGGTCTTTTTCTGCACTGCGGCGCCCGGCGGGATTATTTGTGGATATACGACCTCGAGACGGAGCGGCCGGAACTTCAGGAGCGCGTGACGGGTGTGGCGGGGCTCACCGCGACGGGAAAGACCACCACCCTGTGCCGGAAGCTCGCCAAGATTCCCCGTGAAACCTCGGAGATGATCGGCGACGATGGAGGCATTCTGGGCCTTGACGGCGGCTATGCCGCCTTCGAGATGGGGGGTGTGTATATCAAGACGGAAGGTCTCGATGAGAGCCAGCCGGAAATACTCAGGGCGGCGCTCAGTGCCGACACCTACCTGGAGAATGTCGCCATCAGCCGGTATCCCTACATGCCGGACTTCATGGATCTCAGCAAAACGGGAAACGGGCGCGCCATTGTCCGACGTGAGAACCTGGGCCTGGCGAGCAAGGGATTACGCGCCGACAAGATCGACTATATCGTCATGCTCACGAGGAATCCCCTGGCAAACGTCTTATCCAAGCTTACCCCCGAGCAGGCGACAATGCAGTTCATTTACGGCGAGTCCATCGAGAGCACGGGGGGCAATCCCGAGGAGGCGGGAAAATTCAAGCGGGTGGTCTTTCTTGATCCCTTCCTCGCGGGAGACCGTCTGGAGCACGCCATGCTCTTTTATGAGATCATCAGGCGGAACCGCATCCGGTGTTACCTGGCGAACACCGGGACGATGGGAGACCCTGAGATGAAGGTAACGCTCCGGCAGTCGCTCGCGGCTTACAGTGACATGCTGCGGGTGCAGCTCCGGTTCGGGTCGGACCCGGACTATGTGGGGTACCATCATGCCATCAAGAGCGACCGTGCAAATATGGACCTCATGAACGCCTATCCCATGTTTCGCGACAAGGAGATGCTGCGAAGAAAAGTGGCGGACTTTCTCCGGGGCCGGCGGGCCTTTCTGGAGGAGTTTGAGTCGCGCTGGGGAAAGATACCCGGGCAGATCCGCGAGTCGCTGCCCTATCGCGAGGATAAGATAGACACAAGATCGCCGAGCAAAAAAGGTTCAACGAACGCCGACGGGGAGGGATGAACCATGGCAATGAAAATAGCGGTGCTCACAGGAGGGGGCGACTGCCCGGGACTCAACGGCGCGGTCAAGTGGGTGACGAAATCGGCGCTCGATCCGCATCTCGCGAAGATACGTTCCATGGAATGCGAGGTCATCGGTATCCTCAAGGGATGGAAGGGACTTGTTGAGGTGAACCCTGATGATCCCGCGAGCCGGGCTCACCATCTCGTGCATCTCGATGAGGAAGTCGTGCGAACCTGGGATCGCCTGGGCGGTACAAACCTGGGGACCTCGCGGACGAATCCCTTCAATCCCCAAAAGGATCGATCGGATAAGGTGATTGAAAATATCAAAAAGCTCGGCGTCGAGGTGGTGGTCGCCATCGGCGGCGAGGATACGCTCGGCGTCGCCTACAATCTCTACCGCCGGGGAGTAAAGACCATCGGGATTCCCAAGACCATCGATGGTGATCTCGTCGGCACCAACTACTCGCTGGGCTTTGACTCGGCGGTGAATGTCATCACCGAGGAGATCGACCGCCTGCGCACCACGGCAGGTTCGCACGGGCGCATCTTTGTCGTGGAAACCATGGGACGTCATGCGGGCTGGCTTGCGCTATATGGCGGGGAAGCAAGCGGCGCCTATATCATTCTCATACCGGAGCATCCCTTCTCGGTGAAGCGCATCTGCGAACTGCTGCAGGAGCGAAGGGGGAGGGAGATTCACTACAGCATCATTGTCGTCTCCGAAGGGGCGAAGCCCGAGGGCATGGATGAATTCGTGAAAGGGGACAAGGTGGATGATTTCGGTCACCGTTCCCTCGGCGGCATCGCCGCCTTCATCGCCGATGAAATCACCAGGGAAACGGATTTCGAAGCCCGGTTCGTTATACTGAGCCATCTCCAGCGGGGAGGCATTCCGTCTGCACGGGATCGCCTCATGGCGCGGAGATTCGGCATCGCCGCCGCGGACATGATATTCAGCGAGGACTTCGGCCGGATGGTGAGCCTTGCGCACGGAGAGATCACCACGGTTCCATTGAAGGAAATCATCGGAAGGCTCAGGCTCGTTGACCTCAACAAATACTACGATACCGACCGATACAACGGTAAGCGGATTGTTCTCTGAGTTCCGTCGTCCTCACCTGACTTTTCTTTAATCGCACCTGCGTGCCGATAATCCGTGATGCACGTCGGCGCTCATCACGGATTATCGGCCGTGTGCGGGTTCACGCATTCCCATCATCAATACAATTAGAGGCACCTCATCATTCCACGAAGATCCATCAGGGTCATTTTGACATATTAACTTCTTAGTAACTATAAAGCCTGTCATATGTAACAATATTGTTAAAAAACTATTTTATCATATATATCAATATGTAATAATCTATATATCATTTTTTTGTTGACAAAATATATTTCATAGTAGTACGGAACAGTACCGTGTTCTTCATGTCAAAGCATCACTCATTCGAAAGATAGTACAAATTCTCACCTATAAAAAGGAGGCGAAGGGATGAGCAAGGGGAATATCGCGATAATCGGTATCGGCGAAGTTCCTACGGGCACCTATCCGGAGCGCAAGCCCTGGGACATCATTTATGAAACATGCATGGAGGCGGTCCGGGATTCAGGCCTTCATAAAAACGATATCGAAGGTGTGGTGGCCGTGGCACCGCAGGCACAGCCGAGGCTCTCGGCGGAGATTTCGTTCGGGAAGCTGCCCGAAGAGCTGGGGCTCAAGGGCTGTAAGGATACGGTCATCTGCAATGCCGGGGGCGCCTCGACTTCCAATTGCCTGAGGATGGCGGAACACTGGATTGAAAATGGTATTGCGCGGGCCGTGCTGATTCCCCATGTGACCGTTCACTCCACCATCCCGATTCCCGAACTGGTCAATTTCTTCGCACAGGCGGGAGTGGACCTCCAGTGGGAGTATCCCTTCGGCTCGACCTACAACATCATCATGGGGCTTATTGCCAACCGGTATATGCACGAAACCGGCTGTACCGCCGAGGAAATGGCCTCTGTCGTCACGGCCCTCCGGAGCTGGGCGTCGCGGGATCCCAACTCGATATTTTATAAAAAGGATGTACCGTCCGTCGAGAAGGTGCTTTCCTCGGAACTTCTCAACTCGCCACTTCACAAGCGCGAAAGCAATGTGCTGGGTGACGGCGGCTGCGCCATGGTGGTGGTCTCCGCAGAGGATGCGAAAAAGATGAAGCGGCCCGCGGCGTACAAGCTGGGCGAATCGGTCCGCTATTTCAGCGGCAGCCCCGTACTGAGGGATTTCCGGAAAGTCGGTGAAGGGTTCAAGTCTACCGCGAAGGAAGCAATGGCCCAGGCAGGAATTCGAAAAGAGGACGTCAGCATCTGGAATATCTACCTTGCCTATCCGCTCGCCCATCCCATCATGGCGGAGGCGCTCGAGGTGGCGCCGCCGGGGCAGGCAGGGAAGTATTTTCTCCAGGGCAGAATGTCCTTCGGCGGTGATATCCCGTGGTCAACCATCGGTGATGCCGTGGGACGCGGCCATACGGGATCGGGTGTCTCTGCAGCGACCTATGTGGAGACGGCCCGTCAGCTCATGGGCAGGGCCGGCGAGCGTCAGGTGAAGAACTGCAGGTATGTATATCAGAACACCTCGGGCGGTTCTGGCTTCAATGTCATCGCAACCATTTGGGGGAGGGAAGTGAAATGAATTTCGATATGACAAAACCGATACCGGACATGCAGCCCTGGTCCGCCGGGTTCTGGGAGGGAACCAGGGAAGGAAAACTCCTGATTCAGACCTGCGGGGACTGCGGGTCGAAAATTTTCTATCCCCGGAAGTACTGTCCGGAGTGCTGGTCGGGAAATCTCGGCTGGATGCAGGCGAGCGGGAACGCGAAGATATTCAGTTTTTCCACGGCGTACAGTATGGTGGAACCGAAGTTCATGGACGAGCTTCCCTACACAGTGGCCTACGTGGACCTCGATGAGGGCATCCGCATGATGACAAGAATTGTGGAGTGCGATCCCGCGGATATCAAAATCGGGATGGAGGTGGAGGTAACGTTCTTTCAGCGGGGAGATTTTTATTTACCCTATTTCAGACCGGCGAAGAAGTAAATTTCGCGAGCACGCATATCAGAATCGGAGGGCTGATGCGATGAGCAACTACAGTACCATTCGATACGAGGTGAAAGGCGCCGTATGCCACATCACTTTGAATCGCCCGGAGAAGTACAACGCCATCAACCGCGAGATGGCGCGGGAACTCCTCGATGCGTTCCGCATGGTGCGGGATGTTCCGGAAGTCGGCGTGGTGGTGCTCGCGGGCGAGGGCAAGGCGTTCTGTACGGGCGGGGATCTCGCCATTTTTCCGTCGCTTGCCGAGCACAATGAATCGCTGAACTGGCTGGCGCACGACGGGTATGACATCGGGAAGGCAATCGAATTGTGCGATAAAGTCGTCATCGCCAAAGTGACGGGACACTGCCTTGCGGGCGGGCTCGAGCTCGCGCTCATGTGCGACCTCATCTACGCAAACGAGACCGCCCGGTTTGGAACCACCGAAATCAACATGGGGATTCTTCCCGGGTGGGGCGGAACGGTGCGCCTCGCGCGGGCTATGCCCATCTACCGGGCGCGGGAAATCCTTTATAGCGGCCGTAAGGATTACACGGGGCGCGACATGTACGAGATGGGGTTCCTGACGCGGATTTTCAAGGATGATGAATTTGAGGAACGGTTCAACGAGGTGGTGGCGAACATCGGCTCGAAAAAGCCCATCGCGCTCCGCATGGGAAAGGAAGTGATGGCACGGTCACTCGAATGCGGAAGCATGGATGCGGCACTCGCCCTCGAGAGGAACGCCATCCAGTGGCTGGTCTACGCCCCGGACATCCAGGCGGTCATGGACGGGTTCCGGAAAAAGCCCGAAGACCTCGTGGCAAAACAGAAAGAGGCGAATATAGCCTCCGACGTAAAAAAGTGATGGCTGATAAAAAGAGTCAAAAAAACCGACACTTTCGTGAAAGCGGGTGACTGAATATAAAAATCTGGATTCCCGCCCGCGCGAAAATGACAGGGAAGGAGCATGACTATGGATTTCGGATTCACCGAGGAACAACTCATCATTCAGGAGTCCTTCCGGAACTTCTGTGAGAAGGAGCTTTCGCGGGAATATGTCCGCTGGATGGACGAGCACGTGGATTTTCCGCCCGATGAGCTCTGGCAGAAGTTTGTGGACCTGGGCATGTTCTGGGGGGGGATACCCGTGGAGTACGGCGGCCAGGGCATGGCACAGGTCGATGGAATGATTGCCTTCGAACAGATATGCAAGCGCTCCATGTCGGTGGCCCTTGCGCTCGGCGTCACCATGGGCTTCGGTGTCCGGTTCATCGGTGAACTGGGCACGAAGGAACAGAAAGAGAAATACCTCCCCCTCATCGGGCAGGGAAAGTTCAAGACCTGCATGGCCCTCACCGAACCCGGGGGCGGCACGGATATTCTCGGCGCCATAAAAACCACGGCTGAGGAAAAGAGCGACCGCTGGGTCATCAGCGGGCAGAAGGTATTCATCACCGGCGCGCACGTGGCCGACTCTCTCATCACTGTCTGCAGGACGGAGAAAGACAAATCCCGCAGCCGCTCGTTGAGCACCATCATGGTGCCCCGCGAAACCAAAGGTGTGACCATCGGCCGCATTCCAAAGATAAGCTGCCACCACTGCGATTCCGTGGAGATATTTTATGAAGACGTGGAGGTCCCGAAGGAAAATCTCCTCGGCACGCGCGGCAATGCCTTCTATGAAATCATGACGGTTCTTAATCCCGAGCGTATCGGCGTCGCCATGATGGGAGTCGGGATTATCGCCGCCATTTACGAGCTCTCATTCAAGTACGTTCAGGAGCGGCAGGCCTTCGGCGGACCTATCAGCCGTTTCCAGATTCTCCAGAACTACCTTGCGGACATGTGCATCAATCTGGAGAATGCCCGGAACATCACCTACAAGTCGGCGTGGCTTTGCGATAACGGGAAACCCTATCACCTGGAGGCCACCATGGCGAAACTCGTCGCGGCTGAAGGGGCGCGTCACGCCGCGACCTTCGGCGCCGAAATCTTCGGCGGGTACGGCGTCTGCGACGAATACCCGGTATCCATGTTCGTCAGGGACGCCTACCAGATACAGTTCTCGCCCATCTCGAACGAGATGAGCAGGAACATGCTGATGCAGTTCCAGGGACTGCCGAAATCATGGCCATAAAGAACAAGTGCGGGGGGGTTCCGAATGTACATATTAGGAGACATTCCGCGGAGCGGGGCGGTCACGTTTCGCGACAGCATCGCCGTTGTCTTTGAGGGGAAGAGGCTCACCTACGGGGAGTTCAACAGGCGGGTGAACTGTTTCTCCAATGCACTCGACGGCCGCGGCTGCATAAAGGGAGACCGGATTGCCGTGATGGCGGACAACTGCTCGAAGTATCTTGAGGCGTACTTCGGAGCCGCGAAAATCGGCGTGACCGTCACGCCTCTCAACGTGCGTCTCAGTGACGATGAGATCGTCTACATTGTGAACGACAGCGGGGCGACGGTCCTCATCGTGGGCGACGGATACGAAGAGCGTCTCGCCGGTCTCAAAGGACGCTTCACCAATATAAAAAACTGGATTACCTTCGATAAACCGCTGCCGGGTTTCCTTGAGTATGACGAGTTGCTGCAGCAATCGAGCGACACGGAACCCGATGTCGATTTTTACAATGTCCATGAAGATGACCTTGCCGTTCTCATGTATACGGGCGGAACGACGGGGCTTCCCAAAGGAGTCATGCTATCCCACCGCAACGTCATGATCTCCGGGATTACGCCGGCCCTGGTTATGGGCTTCACCCAGGAAGATGCCACCTGTTTCGTCCTGCCGATTTTCCACGTTTCATGGTGGCCGATACTCGCGATACTGATAGCGGGGGGCAAAGCCTGCATCAACCGCCGCCCTAACCTGGACTCAATTTTCCAGCTCATCCAGGACGAGAAGTGCACCCACATGAATCTCGTTCCCACCATCTACGGCTGGATGGTGGATTATCCCAATGTGGAAAAATACAACCTTTCCAGCCTGAGGCTTCTTACCTACGCCGGCAGTCCCTTCCCGGTGGAGATACTGAAAAAGTGCATCCGGAAATTCGGCAACAAGTTTGCCCAGGGGTATGGGGCGACCGAAACAGCGGGGGCGGCGGTTTCCATGATGGACTGGCGGGATCATTATGTCGAAGGAGAGAAATCAAAGTACCTTCTGAGTGCGGGTAAACCGGCCCTGTGCGCAGAAGTGAAAATCGTGGACGATGACGACAACACCCTCGGACCCGGTGAAAAAGGGGAAATCTGCGCCCGGGGCAAACACATCATGATGGGGTACTGGAAGAATCCCGAACTCACCGCCCGGGTTCTGAAGGGAGGCTGGTACCATACCGGCGATATGGGTTTCATGGATGAAGACGGGTACATTTACATGACGGATCGCAAGGCGGACATGATTATCTCGGGCGGCGAGAACGTCTACCCCAAGGAAGTCGAGGACGTGATTTACAGTCACCCCGCGGTGAAAGAATGCACGGTGGTGTCCTCGCCGAGCGGGAAGTGGGGCGAGATCGTCCAGGCGGTGGTGGTCCTCAGGCCCGGAGCGGCAGCCACGGAAGAAGAGATCATCGAACACTGCAAAAAAACGCTGGCGGGATACAAGTGCCCCAAGGCGGTGGCCTTCTGGGATGATATTCCCAAGACGATCGTCGGCAAAATCATGAAGAAAGAAATCAAACAGAAGTTCTGGGAAGGAAAAGGGAGAATGATCAGTTAGGAAACGGTGTTTTATGGTTAAGGAGGGACAAATGAAATACGAGGCCTTGTTTGAACCGATTACCATCGGCGACGTCACATTGAAAAACCGCATCGCCATGGCACCCATGAACATGACCTACTCCGGGCCGAACGGCTACCTCTGCGACCAGAACATCGCCTGGTACGCCACGAGGGCGAAGGGGGGATTCGGCCTTATCATCACTGAGTGCATCGTTATCAATCCCCACCCGTGGCGCGGTTCCGAAGAAGTGAATCCCGCACTGTTCACCGATTACCGTTTTTCCCGCTATCTTTCCAAGCTCGTCAATGTGATCCACTCCTATGACAAGACCAGAATATTCATCCAGTTGAGCCCGGGGTGGGGACGCCAGGGGCATCCCAATGTCGAGACGCCTCATATTTCGTCGGCCGCTCCTTCTGCCGTTCCCATGCGGATTGATATCCGCAACCTGAATAAGGGATGGGAAAAGCAGGTGAGGAGAGTCACCCCCGAAATTTTTGCGGCGACGGGCCTGGAGAGCCTTGAACCCATCAGGAAGATGAGTGACAGGGAATACGAAGAACTGGAACTCGCCATCCTTGGCATTCTGCAGAAGGAGGCGCCGGCTCTCGCACAGGTACTGCAGGCGGAAACACCTCGGGAACTCCGGGTTGAGGAAATCATAGACCTGGAAGACCGCATGGCGACTCAGGCGGAGGCAGCTTTCAGGCTCGGATTCGACGGTGTGGAAATTCATTCGCCCCACGGGTACCTCATTCACCAGTTCCTTTCCCCGCGGATGAACAGGCGCACCGACGAATACGGCGGAAGTCCGGAGAACCGCGCCCGCTTCCTGCTGAACATTATAAGAAAGATAAGGACGAAAATCGGTCCCGATAAGGCGCTCGGCGCCCGGTTCTCCGGAGACGAACTCATGCCGGGCGGGATGACCCACGACGAGGCGAAGAAATTCGTCGCCATGGCCGTCGCGGCGGGCATCAGTTACGTCAATATTTCCCAGGGATGCTACGAAAACCCCGGGGCCTTTGCGCCCGACGGCGAGGGCGAATTCACACAGTATGCCCCGGGTTTCAAAAAGGCGGGCGGCGTTCCCGTCATCACGCCCGGCTTCATAACCCCCGAGTGTGCACACGAAGCCGTGAAGGAGAAAAAAACCGACATCATATCCCTCGGTAGGCAGGCCATTGCCGACCCTTACTGGCCCGCGAAAGTCGAGGCGGAAAGGGCGAAGGATATCGTGAAATGTACCCGCTGCAATTTCTGCTACATGAATCTCTTCGAGCCGCGGTGGCTCGGCTGTCAGGTGAATCCCACGGCCGGCTTCGAGCTTTTCTATCCCGAATTGTGGCTGCGCGGTAGCGCCAATGAGAAGCGGGTGAAGAAATACATGGATAAAGCAAAGGGACTTATATGAAACCACATAAAAAAACAGATCGAGAACAGGAGGAGAGAAAAATGGCGAAAGAACCACGGAAGGAATCAAAAAGGGAAGGGGCATTCAAGCATCTCATGAGCCCGATTATGCTCGGCCCGATAGAATTGAAAAACCGCATCGCCCTTGCACCGATGAACGAAACGATGTCGGGGGTGAACGGTGAAGCGACTGAGCAGATGCTTGCGTACTTCGCCGCACGGGCGAAGGGAGGCGCCGCGCTCGTCAGCACCGGTGCGGTCATGGGCACCCGCCTGGCGTCGGAATTCGTATGGGGGAGAAACCTCTACCTCTTCCACCAGGGACACATGCAGGGTCTCGGGATGCTTACTGAACGGATCCACTACTTCGGGGCGAAGGCGGCCATTCAGATGACCATCGGTTTCGGCCGTCAGGGTCATTCGTATGATCACCACAAGCTGTGCCCGGCTCCGACCGCGGGATTGCCCTATGAACTTGTCGCCGAGAAAGCTCCGCGGGGGGTCCTGGACGCATGGTCCATTGCCGAATATCCGCGCTATTTTCTTGTAGGACAGATGACGCGTGAGATGACGGTTGATGAGATCAGGAGCGAGCAGAAGGAATTTGCCATGAGCTGTCAGCTTGCCCTTATTGCGGGATTCGACGTCATCGAGATTCATGCGCCCCACGGGTATCTCGAGCACCAGTTTCTCTCTCCGCTTACGAACAAACGAACCGACATGTACGGCGGCGAGTGGAGGAACCGCAAGCGCTTTCTCCTTGAAGTTGCCGAGCAGATCCGTTACGCCTGCCCCGGGGTGGCAGTGGGGGTGCGGATCAGCGCGGAAGAACATATGCAGGGCGGGTTGACGGAAGATGATATGATCGATGTCGCAAAGGATCTGCAGGCGGTGGGCATCGATTATCTGAGTCTTTCCGATGGCGCCGGCTACGAAGAAGGAGGACACCTCGTCACCGATATGGACCGCTCAAAGCACATCCCCGAGCATGGCCAGGCCTTCAAAAAGGCCCTGAAGATACCGGTCATCGTGGCCTCCCAGCACGACCCGGTCAAAATCGAGGAGAATATCGCCAAAGGAAAATATGACATCCAGGCCCTGGGGAGACAGCTTTTCATCGATCCCGAGTACCCCAACAAAGTTGCCGCAGGAAAAATCAAGGAAATCGTGCGCTGCAAGCGATGCAACACCTGCCTGATCCGCTGCCTGGCCGGGCTGACACCCGCCTGCCCTGACAATCCGAATTTCGGCCGTGAGTATACCCTGGATGAATACAGGATCGGTCCATGGCAGAAGCACGAACCGATCCTTCCCGATGCCATGCTGCGGGCGTCGATGCCGGCACTTGACCGGCCGTGGTGGAAGAAGGAGCTTGGCATCATCGAGAAGAGCTGGAGACCGCTTCGGGGAAGGACACCACGGTAGGGGAAGGGGAAGGCACAGAGCCATTGAGGCACAACGTAGGGGCACGGCATGCCGTGCCCCTGCAGGCGCTTAAATTAAAAGGCATGGAAGGAGCACATCATGGCGAGCGATTTCAAGAAAGACGACTATTTCAAGATTGACCCGGAGTGCCATCTCATCGGGGATATGGATCACCTCAACTACTTTCCAGGCGTCCAGATGTGGTGGCGGGCCATTGAGAGCATCAAAAGACCGCTTATCTTCGGCGCGCCTTTTTCCATGCTGGAGCCGCTCATGGTAGGCATGGAAGAACGGGAGATGGTGAAGGACGCACGCCCGGAAAATATCATCTGGGCCATGGATAAATACGGCGTCGATATTGCCTGCCTGCTTCCGGAGTCGATGATGGATTCCACCGGCTTCTCCACGCGCTGGGTAACAAACGGACAGATGGCGAAAATCGTGGAGACGAACCCGGACCGGTTCATGTATCAGCCCAACGTCTCGCCCATCAAGCACCGGGGCGTGAAAAATACCATTCATGAGCTCACCTACTGGGTGAAGGAAAAGGGCGCGAAGATTTTCAAGTTTTACCCTCCCGAAGATACCTATATGAACGACCCGGATCTCTGGCCCTTCTATGAAAAGGCGCAGGAGTTCGGCATTGTCCTGGATATCCACACAGGCTTCTGCTGGGTGCCGCCGGGAAAGAGCAAGTATGCGCTTCCCGTGCAGCTCGACGATGTGGCGCGCGATTTTCCCGAACTCAAAATAAACGCCTTCCACATGGGGTATCCCTACTGCGACGACCTCAACATGATCGCCATGCAGCACCCGAACGTCTATGTGTGTCTGAGCCTCCTGGTCCCCTGGGCCGCTACGGCGCCGCGGAAATTCGCCAAGATCATCGGCGAGGCGCTTCGCTGGGTGGGACCCGACAAAATCACCTGGGGCGTCGACTACGCAGGATTCGCCGGGCAGGTGAGGGGCGCCGTTATGGGACTCAGGGATTTCCAGATTCCCGAGGACATGCAGTACGCCTACGGGTATCAGCCCATCACCGACGAGGACAAGCGGAAAATCTTCGGCGGCAACCTGGGGAAGCTCCTGGGCATCGATACGTCAAAACGAAGGGTGATGGCTTCGTAAAAAGTCCAAGTTCTGCGTTGCGCTTCATTCCTCGGAATTCGTGCGCCATGAACCTGGAGCTTTTTACTTTGCCATCCATAGTGCGATTTTTTACAAAAACGTCGAGAGTGAAGCAGGAGAGAAATACGAGAGCAGGGATTTTTCGTGAAGCATACAACTACAGTCCGCTCCGCATGCAGGATGTGCCATGGGGTCTGCCAGGTCCTGGTGCATCTGGAAGACGACCGGGTGGTCAATATTTCGGGTGATCCCGAAAGCCCCACGAGCCGGGGGTATCTCTGCCCCAAAGGCGCCGCGTCGCCGGAGCTGCTCTACCATCCCGACCGTATCGTCCATCCGCTCCGCCGCGCGGGAAGGCGCGGCGAAAACCGGTGGGAGCGCATCACCTGGGACGAGGCCCTCGATGAAATGGCATCCCGCCTCGCGGCGATAAAAGAGGAAAGCGGCTCTGAATTCTTTTCCATGATGCAGGGCACGGGCAGGCCCTACATGGGGTTCACCAACCGATTCGCCAATGCCTTCGGCACGCCCAACTTCACCGGTGTCGCCCATGTCTGCTACATCCCCCGGATTCTCGCCAGCATGATGACCTGCGGTCCGCTTCCCATCTGCGATGTCTATGGCTTCGGAGGAGAAGACCCCGCCTGCATCGTCATTTGGGGGTGCAACATTACCGAGACAGGTTCTTCCGACGGCATGTGCGGCGGAATGGTGGAGCGTGCGCTCAGAAAGGCGAAAAAGGTTATCGTCGTTGACCCCCGGCGTATCCGGCCCGCCGAAAAGGCGGACCACTGGCTGCAGCTGCGACCCGGCACGGACGGGGCACTCGCACTGGCCATGCTTAATGTCATCGTGACGGAGGATTTAATAGATCACGATTTTGTCCACCGCTATACGAAGGGTTATGAAGAACTCTCAAGACACGTTCGCCAGTTTCCACCTGAATGGGCCGCGCCCATCACCCGGCTGAGAGCAGAAGATATCCGTGCTGCCGCCCGCACCTATGCCACCACGCCGCCTGCCTGCATCCAGTGGGGGAATCCCGTGGATATGAGTGCCTGCAATTTCCAGACGGCGCGGGCACTTCTCATTCTACGAGCCATCACGGGGAATATCGACAGGCCGGGTGGAGACGTATTCTGGGTCTATCCCGAAGGAGTCCGCCCGCGGTCTCCCTTCGCCAACATGGATTTTCTCGGCATGCAGTTTCTGCCGCCGGAGAAGGAAGCGCGCGCCCTTGACGGGAGAAAATATCCACTGTGCCTCGTGATACATCCTCCCGCCTTCTGGCGCTCCATCGTAACCGCCGACCCTTACCGTCTCCGGGCGCTGTGGATCATGGGGTCGAATCCGCTTGTCACCATGACACACTCGCGGGAGATTGAAGAAGCGCTCCGGCTTCTCGAATTCGTCGTGGTGTCGGATTTTTTTCTCACGCCCACGGCCCAGTTCGCCGATCTCTTTCTTCCGTCTTCCATGTGGCTGGAGCGTGACGACGTGGTGAATGTCCACAAGCACTGGTGTGTCCTTGCGCAGAAAAAAGTAGCCCTCGTGGGGGAAGTCCGGGATGACCGGGAGGTCATGATCGAGCTTGCACGGCGTCTGGGGCTCCACGAGGCATTCCCCTGGAAGAATTACCATGATTTTCTCGCATGGATGCTCGAAGGGACGGGTATGACCTTCGATGAGTTCTGCAAGCAGGGTATCCTCACGGGCACGATGCGCTACTTCAAATACAGGGAAAACGGCTTTGCCACTCCCTCCGGAAAATTTGAAATCTATTCAGACTCCCTGGCGGGGCAGGGCATATCGCCGCTTCCCGTATACCGCGAACCCCCGGCAACACCGCTCTCCGCACCCGATACGGCATGGGAGTATCCGCTCATCCTCACCACGGGCGCCAAGATTCGATATTTCTTCCACAGCGAGGGAAGGCAGATAGAATCGCTTCGCAGGCGCAATCCCGATCCCCTGGTTGAGATTCATCCCGAAACGGCGGCAGCTCTTGGCATCGGCGACGGTGACTGTGTCTGGATAGAAACTCCTGAGGGAAGGGTGACCATGCGGGCACAGCTCTGGGACGGTATTGCCCGCGACGTGGTGAGTGCCCCGCACGCCTGGTGGTTTCCCGAGGAAAATCCGCCGGAGTACGGCTGGAAGAAATCAAGCGTGAATCTCCTTTTCGGCGATACCGACTACGACCCCGACACGGGCTCCGAATCGCTGAGAAGTGCGCTCTGCCGTGTGTATCCGGCAGGGCCGTGACAAAATAAGACTGAAATACTGGACAAGAAATAGTGGAAAGGCATGGTTTCATGAACAATCGGAATGACATCAATCTGTTGTCACGCATATTCGCCTCGCTGGAGGAAGACCGGGTGCTGGAGATCGTCGACAGGTATCTGGCAGTGAAAGGGGAGGCACTCAGAATTGTCACCGGGCTGTCACATGGCATGGAGGCGGTGGGACAGTTATATAAAAACGAAGAATACGCGCTCGCGGAGCTTGTTTATGCGGGAGAAATATTCAAAGAGGCGATGAAACGGGTGAAGCCGCATCTCGTCGAGGGGGATGATACACACCATGGAGAGTGCATCATGGGCACGGTTGAAGGCGATATTCATGATCTCGGCAAGAACATCGTGAGTACGCTTCTGGAATGTTCCGGATTCCGTGTCATTGATCTGGGGGTGGATGTGCCGCCCGCACGTTTTGTCGAGGCGGTCAGGGATTCACGCGCCCGCCTCGTCGGCATGAGCCTCCTCTTGACCACGGCGATAGATGCCGTGGGCACTACAATCAATGCGCTTACCGAAGCAGGGTTTCGCGATCGCATCGCTATCATGATCGGCGGCGCACCAGCGAGCGAACGGCTCAGAAGCGAGATCGGCGCCGACTTTTACGGACGTGACGCCGTCGAGGCGCTGGCGATTGCCAGGCGTGTATATAATGATGCGACATAGAGGTGGAGTATGAATTCATCCGAAAGAATCGCCGCCGCCATGGCGCTTGATTGTCCGGACCGGATTCCCCTGGCGCCCCTTCTCGATCACTGGGCAGCGACATATACGGGAATCACCAACGCAATGCT
Source organism: Deltaproteobacteria bacterium (assembly GCA_026388515.1). Classification (GTDB taxonomy): domain Bacteria; phylum Desulfobacterota; class Syntrophia; order Syntrophales; family UBA2210; genus JAPLJO01. The sequence continues at coordinate 26,807 of JAPLJO010000081.1, forward strand.
CATGACCGAT
>JAPLJO010000159.1 GCA_026388515.1 Deltaproteobacteria bacterium
AATCTGTCAAGAATTATTTATATGTTGGCTTAAATTAAGTAATATACTAATATAATCAGTATGCTATGATATATATAAATAATTGATAATTTTTTCTGAATGATATTTATTGAATACCCACTGCGGAGTAATATAATATACAATTGTGTAGTATAATAAATTATGAAACCTTGACTTTATCAAGTAAGGAAAGACGATTGACGTTATTTTGAGAAAGTTACAAGACAGTGTTCATCACCGCAAGCTAAAGATTTCTCAATTTTCAGGATGACTTCCTTTTCTGCCAGAGCGCTTACCAGACCTTCGTCAATCTTCATGAGAGCTTCACAGAGCTTTCTATTGCTTCCTTCGAGATTCAACGGACATTCATAACCCCTCATTGTTACCAAGTCAGCCTTCATTTCAACGATTTCTGATTTGCCGGTTTTAATAAAAGATTCAAGCCATGCGGTTATACGCTCGGGAAAACTGACATTTGTCATCTTTCTACTTAACTTTAATCCGCTCTGGTACCCATATTCTTCCAAGACATCCCCGAAAACGGATAGCACTTCGTCTCCATATTCAGCCTGTAATCTTTTGGCCAGTTCTCCAATCACCGCCGTTGGATTATCCAATTTACACTGTTTTAAGCTCACCACGACAGATCTCCCATTAGTTCAGTACACTTTATCTGTCTCTTCTTTGATAATTAATGATCCTTATCTTTTTATGAAGCGGGCTCGATGAAGAAGAAGGAATCTCCCGGCAGGCCTCGGCGAACCGGGAGATCTGTTGTATTATTTATGGCTTCACCGTGGTCGAGCTACTTCGATAAAAGAACCCGCCCGATAGTCATGGTTTCCGCTTCCTTCGAGCCCTCGTAGATCTCCAGGACCTTGGCATCCCGATAGTATTTCTGGACGGCATACTCATCGATATAGCCATATCCGCCGTGAAGCTCCACCGCCGCGTTGGCACAGTAAACCGCCGTCTGACCACCGTAGTATTTGATCATGGCTGATAGCGTATAGTCCGGTTTCCCGATATCGATCAGCCAGGCGGTCTTGTAAACCAGCGTCCTCAGGAGTTCGATTCGGATTGCCATCTCAGTGAGCTTGGCCATGGATAACTGATAGGTACCGATAGGAACCCCGAAGGCCTTCCTCTCCTTCACGTATTGAAGCGTCTTGTCCAGGCAGCCCTGTGAAATACCCACGCCCTGGGCGCCCACCAAGACACGCGTGACATCAAAGAAATGCATCAGCTGTTGGAAGCCGGCGCCTTCCTTGCCCACGAGATTCGTCTGGGGAACCCGGACTTCCTCGAAGCTCACTTCCGCCGTATCGCTGGAACGAATCCCCATCTTCCCGGGAATCTTATTTCTCGTGACCCCTTTGGCGTCTGCGGGCACGATGATCTGGCTAAACCGGCTGTGCTTCTTCTCAGCCTCGGGATTCGTGATGCACTGGGCGATATAAAAATCGCAAACCGTTCCGTTTGTAATGAACATCTTGGTTCCCGTGATAATGTAATCTTTTCCGTCCTTGACCGCTCTCGTCCTGTATCCGGCGACATCGGTCCCGGCATCGGGTTCCGTGAAAGCTCCAGCGCAAACTTTCTCACCCTTACACACGGGGGTGATGTACGTCTTTTTCTGCTCCTCTGTTCCGAAATAGTAAATGGCCTCCAGGCCGAAGGTGGCGCTCATGATATTGATCCCGATGCCCATGTCCACGCGGGAGAGCTCTTCGGTGACAATCGCATTTCCCAGAATACCGACTCCTGCGCCGCCGTATTTTTCAGGAACCCAGGCACCCACAAGGCCGTTCTCGGCTGCCTTCTTTACAATCTCCGGCGTATACTTCTCGTACTTGTCGCACTCGTGGGAGATGGGAGTAAACTCGGCTACGGCAAACTTGTAGGCCATGTCCTTCAGCATCTTCATTTCTTCGGTCAGTTCAAAATCCATACCATTCTCCTTTTTTTTACTTGTCACAATTCATTGCCCAGGATATTCACACTGATAACACACATGAAGGGGAATCCCCCCAGATTGTGAGTTAACCCCATCCGGGGATTATTCAATTGCCGTTTTTCCGCCTTTCCCTGAAGTTGTTTGTAAATCTCATAAACCATACGAAGCCCCGTCGCCCCGATGGGATGGCCGAAGCTCTTCAGCCCGCCGCTGGGGTTGCAGGGAATGCCACCCTGAAGATCATAAAAACCGGACTCCACATCCCGGGACGCTTCGCCGCGAGGGGATAATTGAAGCGCATCAGTCAGGATATGAAAAAACAGTGCTTCTCAGACCTGCTTGTATTTGTTCAAACTGTTCCTGGCAATAGAGGCCCGCTGCATCTCCGAAGTACCATAAGCGATCGATGCAAATCGCGCATCGCGATAGAGCTTCTCCACCAGCGTCCCCTTGATGTAACCGTGACCGCCATGGACCTGCATGGCCAGATCCGCAATTTCGTTGACCCCTTCACCGGTGAATAGCTTGGCACAGGAGGTGAGGATCGCGCTTTCCGCTTCCCTCTCCAGCATACCCCAGGCGGCGCGGTGGGTCAGCATCCGGCCGATGTCGTTGAGTGTAAACATGATGGCAAGCTTCGCGCCGACCCCTTCAAACAGGCCAATGGGCTTGCCGAAAGCCTTCTTTGTTTTGCCGTGAATCGTTGAGGTTTCCAGACAGGCAACTCCAATACCAACAGACATGCTCGACAGGGCAAGCTTGACATACTCCAGAATCGTCTGGACAGCACTATATCCCCCACCAACAGCTCCAACAATCGCACTTGCCGGCACCCGGCAACTTTCAAACGACACAGCTGCCGTGGGTGCACCACACAAACCAAGGGTTTCCAGAGAATTGCCGATGCTGAACCCGGCCGAACCCTTCTCCATCAGGAAGAGGGTTGTTCCCCTTTCCAGGCCGGCCTCAGGATCTGTCCAGGCGAGGACGAGAAACGCATTGGCCAAGGGGGCATTCGTCACGAGGTCTTTTACCCCGTTGAGCATATAACCTTCACCCTGCTTTTCCGCTTTTGTCTGCATGAGGCCAAGGTCGGAGCCGGCTGTCGCCTCCGTGTATGCAAGGCATCCGATCTTCTCCCCTTTGGCAAGTCCGGAGAGATATTTATCCTTCTGAGCGGCTGTGCCAAATAGTTTTAGCGCTGTGCCAAACGCGGTCAGGGAGGACATGGCGGTGATAAATGTGGATGGGCAAGCCTTAGCAAGCTCTTCACCGGCAACACACTGCGCGATGAGGTCATCTTCTAAGAGAATATCGAGATAACCGGCGTCGGCAAGCTTCTTCAAGTTAGACCGCAGGATCCCGGCTGCCTGGTCTTTTGCGCTGCTGTCCAGTGCAATGGCCTGGGGAGCGATGGCTTCCCTGCAGAATTTGGCGATTTCCGCCTGGGTGGCTTTTTGTTGATCTGAAAGTTCGTAGTTCATGTTATATGTTTCCTTCTAATTACATCATCAAGAAACGGGCTACGATCATGCGCATGATATCCGAAGTGCCGCCGCCGAGCTGCATCAGTTTGGCATCGCGCAGGGCTCTCTCTACAGGATACTCATGGATATACCCGTATCCGCCATAGAGATCGACGCCCGCGGAGCACATTTCGAAGCCTTTGTCACCTACATACATTTTATTTACCGATGCGAGCAGGGGGTTGAGGTTTATGCCTTTGTCCTTCGATGCCGCTACGCGGTATATGCAAAGCTTGGCAGCTTCCTCGTACACCCGCATATCGGCAATCCGGTTCTGAATGGACTGAAACTCTCCGATCGGCCTGCCGAAGGCATAGCGTTCATTGGCATAGCGGGCGCAATTCTCGAGCATGAACATCGTTGTACCGAGGCCTGGCGCCAGAACGGTGCAGCGATCCCATTCCACGCCGCCCAACGCGATGGGCCATCCGGCGCCTTCACCACCTAGGCAGTTTTCTGCCGGAACTTCGCAGTTCTCCATGAAGACTTCTGACGTCTTTGAGGACCTGTATCCCATTTTGTGCATGGGATTGCCTGTGGAGATGCCGGGGTAATCCTTTTCCACGATGAAAGCGGTGATGCCTTTGTGCTTCTTGGTTTTATCAAGGGTAGCGAAGATGACGAATACCTGTGCCAAGGGAGCATTCGTGATGAAGGTTTTGGAGCCGTTGAGGATGTACTTATCGCCTTTTTTCACGGCCGTCGTGGCCAGAGCGGCTGCATCGGAGCCGCACCCGGGCTCGGTCAGTCCCATGCAGCCGATCCACTCTCCAGTGGCCAGTTTCGGCAGGTACTTCTGCTTTTGTTCCTCTGTACCGTGCTGATTGATAGTGGCTGCGCACAGGTATATGTGAGCACTCCATGCCAGGGTATGTCCGCCGTCCACTCCGGCGTGACCCAAAGCTTCGCCAGCGAGGCAGCAGGTTATGATATCCGCACCCTGGCCGCCGTATTTTTCCGGGACAGATATGCCAAGCAGGCCCATCTCGCCCATTTTCCTCCAGATTTCAAAATTAAATTCGCCTTTCAGGTCCGACTCTTCGCTCAGTGGGACGAGCTCTTTCCGGGCAAATCGATAGACGGTGTCCCGGAACATCTTTTGCTCGTCTGAATAATTGAATTCCATGCCCATTTCCCTTCAGGATTAAAATCTTTTATTGATGGTGTAGTTTACAAGCTCGCCCTCGCTGCCAAGCTCAACCCAGTTCTCGTCGATCTAGGCCTTGCCTGACGTAAAGGCTGATACGGAATCAAGAGTGCCGGTCATGCGTTACCTCTATTTCCCCAGATCCTCGCTGAGAAGCGGGGATAGATCTTCATCATTTGCTGCCTCACCACTCCCCGAAGGGCTTCGTATTCCGCATCTGTCAAGGGAGGTATTGTCTCTACAGCACGTCCTTCAATGTCAAGGTCAAAGCCGGTATTCTCTTTTACACCCTCTATCGTGGCACCCGGAAGAAGCGATTTGAGAACCAGCTGTTTCTGCACCGTATCGAAAGCCATCACGCACATGGGTGTTACGACATGGCTCAAGCCGCCACGTCGCCAGGGTAAAGCTTCCCCCTCATCAAACGCCGTAGCGTTGACAAAATCCACCCGTGAAGTGAACAGGCGGTTCGTGTGGGTCATAGCGAACAGGATGGTCCGGCGGCCTACCGCGTACATGGTATTGGAGCCTGCTCCGCCGGGAAGCCTCAGCTTCGGTCGATTATAGTCGCCGATTACGGAGAGGTTGATCCTTCCCTGCCGGTCGATCTGGATCCCTGAAAGAAAGAAGACATCAATCTTGCCCTTCTGGGCCAATCCGAAAAACTCATGCAGTCCTTCGAAGTCCCAATTGTCAGGATCACCGTAGATCATGGGCATCAGATCGGGGGCATGGGTCGCCTTCGCAAGCAGGCAGCCGCCCGCCGGGACAGGAGACAGTGTTCCCGTGGCTGCTGTTTCATTATTCTTCAGGAGGCCTCGGAGATACGCTTCATGGTCATTGGGACCGAAAATATACCTGTCCAGGTAGTCCTGGAATGACGCTTCGTTTCTAGCCGCTTCCATATAGGTCATCAGGTGGGCGCCATCGGCATCATAGCGGCCCGGACAGGCCGTGGGATGTGCCCCGCGAGCAGCCAGGACAATTGCATCTACATGAATTGGCGCTATGTAGCTTTCATCACGCCCGGGAAGAATATCTTCCGGATCAACGATTTCCTCTACAACGGCGATCGTTTTCTTGGCGGCCATGGCGAGCAGCCGATCGTTGCGTATGCCGAGGACAGTCAAAGCCCCAAATCGGTCTCCCTTCAGTCCGTGGATGACTGCAACGTCAGGCTGAATTGACGGAACAACGATATATTCGTTTCCTGAATAGGGATCACGGACTTTCTTCAAGTCCGGGCGGATTTTCTCATAGTCTGAACCGATCATGCCGAGAATGGGAATAAATGGAAGGTTATGGACTCCAGCCTGGAGCCCCAGAAGCAGGGACGGTCAGGACATTTCCATGAGCTTCAATTCGCCGTGCTCGGCCTTCCGGCGGAAATTAAGGGCCATTCCGAGTTCATCCATGACAATCTGAGGAAACTGTACCGTGCGGACACAACCGGACCCGATAAGAAGATCCGCCACATAGCCACCAGTGAGAACAGGCGTCAGTGTGAGATCACGGACTCCTCTCCGGATGATCTCCCTGACCACCGGCATGGGATTCATGGCCATGCCTGCCCCCACACCGAGGTGCATGCCGTCTTCGATCAATTTGGCTGCATCGGCAGCCGTCATCACTTTGTCCTTCATGTACATTCCCCCTACACAATTATGAACGATCAGCGGTCTTAATGAAAATAAGGAAAACTTATGCGTCGGTTTATTATAGCTGAGCAAGCCTGTCAATACATTTTTTATCAAATGATCAAAATCGTCTATTTCATTAATAATATCAATATAATATATAATTTCAATAATTGAATACTATCATTGATGTTGTTAATTGACAATCTATTATCGAATATTATAATATCATAACTGTATAGTGCAATGAGTCATAACTTATGCATTTATCTCCTGGCTGGAATGAGATAACCTATTTGAGGGTATTTTCAACGACGAGAGGGTGCTGAAAGGAAAACTCAAATATACAGTACATATTTTGACAACAGGGTGTTTTTTCTATACAGTTATTGTGGCATCATAAATAAAGAGAATTTTTGTCTATAGGAGAATAAATATGCCGAGGCAAAAGATAGCGCACACAAACTGGATGCATATGAAAGATTTGATCCGGGAAACTGGAGTGACCCGTTATACAATTCATTATTACATGAGAGAAGGGCTATTGCCGCCTCCTATAAAATCAGGAAAGACCATGTCTCTTTATACGGACATTCATATAGAGGTTCTGAGATACATACGCACGCTCCGCGATGAATACCATATGCCCATCGCCGGCATACGACGTGAGGTACAAAGGCGTTTTGATAAATACTGGAATTCACCGGAAGCAACCATTACCACAGCCAGTAAAAGAAGAGACGCTACGAAAGGTGAAAAACAAAAAGAAAGGATCATTGAGAAAGCGATCGAACTGTTCTCAGCAAGAGGATATCATTCTACCCATATCGGTCACCTCACCGATGCCTTAACAATATCAAAGGGGACTTTTTATATTTACTTTACGAATAAAGAAGATTTACTTGTCGTGGTATTCGAACATCTGATCCTGGAAGTGACAAATATAGAGAAGAGAATATCCA
>JAPLJO010000086.1 GCA_026388515.1 Deltaproteobacteria bacterium
AATAATTATTATTATAATTGCATCCTATGTCAAGAGAATATTTAAAAAGTCTTGATGCAAAAGGCATACGCGCGGGGTTTCTATTCAGGACATGTGTTTTAAAAGATATTTATGCATTGGCGAAAAAGCTGCTTCGGCTGAAACTGGTAAAATAATTCCAGGCTCGCTTTGTCGCACATGCAGTATCAATGAGTTGAATCACACCAGGAAAAAACAGGGGCACGGCATGCCGTGCCCCATTGTATCTGGTAGTCCCACGGGGAATCGAACCCCGGTTTCCGGCGTGAGAGGCCAGCGTCCTAACCGCTAGACGATGGGACCGTAATGGCTGGGAGATCAGGATGCAAACCCGGCTCTCAGAGTCCAGGGCCTTGCATCCTACCGCCAGACGATCTCCCGGCGGTATCAGACATTTTGTGAGGGGTACGGATTAGTGAAATAACGATAAAAAGTCAAGGTCATTTTTCCTTTTTTCCCTACTCCCCCTCCACTATCACCCTCAGATAGGCATCCCCCCTGGCGCCGGCATCTTTTTTCTCACCAAGCCCGGCGAGTTTGAGCATCGTTCCCGTACTGACGCCGGAAGGCACCATCACACGAAAAAGCCGTTTGCGGAATCCTGCGGGGATGTTCACAATCTTCCGTGCACCCTCCCTCGCCTCTTCCGGCGTGATCATGATGGTTCCGTAGACGTCGTGGCCTCCTGTTTCACGGGATGTTCTGAGCACCTGAAGGCGCGGCGTCCTCCGCCTTACCGTGGCTTCCTGGAGACGCTCCAAGACGCCCGTTGTGGGGATCATCCTCACGAGGTAATAAAAGAGCACGCCGAAAAGAAATCCTCCCACATGAGCCCACCAGGCGATTCCGCCGCCTCCGAGCGATCCTTCGAGGGATGCGCTCAGGAACTGGATGAGAAACCAGATGCCCAGGAAGAATGCCGCCGGGATTTCAACGAAATAGGGAATAAAAAGAAGAGGAATGAGCGTCAGCACGCGTGCACGCGGATAGAGAACGAAATAGGCGCCCATGACTCCCGCGATGGCGCCGCTGGCGCCGACGATGGGAATCTGGGATTCCATGTTGAATGCAAAGTGGGTAAGTCCTGAGGCCCACCCGCAGAGGAGATAAAAGATAAGGAACCGCACCGGGCCCAGCCTGTCCTCGACATTATCGCCGAAGATGTAGAGAAACCACATATTGCCCAGCAGGTGGAAGATGCCCGCATGAAGAAACATGAATGAAAGAAATGAAAACATCTGCTGGAGGAGCGTGAAGTGTTCCGCCACGGCATCAACGGTGTAACGGGCCGGCACAAGACCATAGAGCACCATGAAGCGGTTCATGTCCCAGCCCTGCGAGGGTTCCATGAACCAGGCAGCCACATTCACCGCGATAATCGCCATGGTCATCACGGGATAATTCTTTGACTGTATCGTATCCCTGATCGGAATCATGACTTTCCCGCCGTTTTTGTGCCTCCCGGGGCCTTTTTCCGTTTCCCCGTAAATCCCTTCCGGACGATTCCCTGTGCCACAATCATTCCCGACACGGCGGCACCGACGATCCCCCTGCTTTTGCCCGCCCCGTCACCGGCAACGAATAATCCCTCCACGTTTGTCTCCAGGAAGCGGTCCGACGGATACTGGGTATCGAAGAATTTAATCTCCGGCGCATAGAGAAGCGTCGAGGGATGGAGGATTCCGGGAACGATCTTATCGAGCGTCTTCAGCGATTCCCACAGATTGTCCACAATCCGTGCGGGCAGTCCCAGGGTGATGTCGCCCGGTACCGCCGCGCAGGTCGCCCGGCACACATCGTAGTGGAGTGTCGGGCTGTCGAACGTTCCCGTGGAACTGCGCCTCCCCTCACGGAAGTCACCCACTCTCTGAACGATGGGTTTGCCGCCGCCCAGGAGGTGAAACTGCCTGGCAATCATCTGGCCGAATTCGGTAGTGTCGGAAAAAGGCTTTGTGAGTGCCACCGTGTTGATGAGGGCGAAATTGGTATTTTCCGTTCTCTCCGAGGATAAGGCGTCACCATTCATCAGTTTGAATTCCCCGTAATTCTCGGTCCGCACCCTGCCGCCGGGGTTGGTGCAGAAGGTTCTCACGCGGTCGTGATGCCGCCTGGTACAAAAAATGAATTTCGGGTCGTAGACCACATCGGTGACCGCGTCGTAGAATTTTCTGTTGAGCTCGACACGGATTCCCACATCGATAGGACCGAACCTCACGTCGATGCCGAGCTTACGCGCCGCATCCCTGAACCAGTAGGCACCGCTCCTCCCCGGAGCCGCGACGACCGTCCTGCCGCGATATTTTTTTAGCACCCCCTTCTCGCGGCAGACGAAATAAAAATGTCCGCCCTTTTTCTCAATCGAGAGAACCTCGGCCCCGAGAATGAAGCGGGTCCCCGTGAGGAGGCTCCTCAGATAGTCCACCAGCGCTTTGCCGTTGTCGGTCCCCCAGTGCCACTGTTCGGGTGCGATAAATTTCACTTCGTGCTCGCGGGCCGTTCTTTCGATAGCCGTTATCTTTTCGTTGCCGTCGAGAAAGGTCACCTGCCGGCACCGGGGAAAGGCAATAAAGGTTTCCTTTACCTTGCCGATGAGATCCGTCGCCTCGCCTCTCTCCAGCTGGAGTTCCTTCACATCGATCCCGATGCGGTAGTCAAAATTGAGCTTCCCGTCATTGAGGAGGCCTCCCGCGGGATAGCGCCTCCGGTCGAAGACGGCGATTCCTTCCACTCCCATCCGCTCAAGCGTGAGGGCTGAAAACAGGCCCGCCGGTCCCGAGCCGATAATGAGCACATTGAACTCTTCCACGTAGTTCATCCGTTCATTAGTGGTGAATGACAGGCCCGTGAAGATGCATTACAACGGGGCCATACCGATTGTACCTTACTACGTCGGCGAGAGGAACAAAAATCCCCCACCAGATCAATCTGCACCATATCAGAGCTTATTCCAGACACATGGACACCGGACATCGTCCGGACGCAATGCCTTTTTCATGCTCCGCAGTATACCGCGAACGCCGGATCGTGTGCGAAACCATCGAGTGTGGCATTTTTTCAACATCCCGTGTGGGGACGGAAAAATCCAATGCATCGTTTTATAAACAATATGAAAGGATTACCGTGGCACAGCAATTGCTCATGTGCACAGGAAATCCCAATTCTTCGTTTCATCATGGAACTAAAATTTTCTTGACATGGCGATGAATTTATAATTATCTCACACTCTTCATAATTACGAGTTGCCCGTGAGAGAGCCATGCGCATCAATATTGCAAATATCCCCGTAGAGGGACTGCAACTCGATTTTATGAGAAAGCCCGAATGGCTCTCCGTGCTGATACCCGACGCGGGTGGTCTCGATGCCGCCGTGGGAGACATGGCTGTCCACTGTTTCCTGCGCAAAGATATGCAGACAGTGATTATCGAGGGAGAGGTAGAGACCCGCCTCTCGGTGGAATGCTGCCGCTGTCTTGAAAAATTCGACTTTCCGGTCCGCGGGAGCTTCCGGTACGAGCTCGTTCCCGCCGAAACCCTCCGGGAAGAAGAAGAAACGGAATTGACTCCCGACGATTTTGACGCCGGCGTGTACAGGGATGAAGTAATTGACCTTGACCCGATTGTGGCGGAACAGATCATTCTGCAGATTCCGGTCAAGCCCCTGTGCCGTGAATCCTGCCGGGGACTTTGCCTCGTGTGCGGAGGCAATCTCAACGTGCATGAGTGCACTCATGAGCAGGAACAGGCACCCGGTCCTTTTGCAGTGCTGAAAGATTTAAAAGTAAATAAGAAAGGCGGCTAATATGCCAAATCCAGTCAGCAGACATTCACGAACACGAAGAAACAAGCGCAGATCGCACGACGCCCTGAAAAGTCCCACACTTGCGGTCTGTCCCCAGTGCAACGAACCGAAGCTTCCCCACCGTGCATGCCTCAGTTGCGGCACCTATAAGGGAAGGGACGTAATACCCACGGAATAGAAACGACGATCGGGTGGAGCGACCGCTCATGCACGCCATCGGTGTGGTGTTTCCAGGCCAGGGATCCCAGTATGTCGGAATGGGCCGCGAACTCTGCGGGGAGTCCGCAACGGCGCGCCTCGTCTTCGAGGAAGCCCGGGATGTGCTGGAAATGGATGTGGCACAGATCTGTTTCGAGGGACCCCGGGAAGCCCTCGATCTCACGGTGAACACGCAGGCATGCCTTCTCACCGTTGAAACGGCGATATTCCGCGTCCTCAGCGAACGAACGGGCATTACGCCCCGCGCCATGGCGGGCCACAGCCTCGGCGAATACAGCGCCCTTGTGGCCGCCGGAGCATTGCCTTTCGCCGACGCACTGAAACTCGTCCGCGCCCGCGCCGCCTGCCAGCAGGGAGCGGTTCCTCCCGGTGAGGGGTGCATGGCCGCCATAATGGGACTCGACGAGGAGACTGTCGACCGTGCCTGCCGTGAAATAAGCAGGGAAGGCGCCGTGGTGGAACTCGCCAATATCAACTGTCCGGGACAGTTCGTCATATCCGGTCACACGCCGGCGGTGGAGGCGGCCCTTGTGAAACTCCGCGACATGGGTGCGAAACGCAGCATCAGACTGCCGGTGAGCATCCCTTCGCACTGCAGCCTCATGAGGCCCGCCGCAGTGGAATTTGAACACTACCTCGAGGATGTGTCCTTCGCCGACTGCATTGTGCCGGTCATACCCAACTGCGATCCCGGTCGTTCCCATGCGCAGGCGACCTCGAAAGACCTCCTCTCCCGGCAGATCTATTCTCCCGTCAGATGGCAGGAAACGGTTGAGGCGATGGCAGCGCGGGGGATCGATACAATCATCGAGGCGGGACCGAAACGTGTCCTCTGCGGCCTTGTCACGCGGATACGCGATTCCATCGGGACGCTGAACGTCGAAGACGCGGGTTCTCTTAAAAAAACCGCCGGCACGCTGGGCGGGGGAGCATGAAAGGAAGCCGGCACGCGGAACCGCCGGGCCGAATCCATATGACGAATGAACATCCACATGCTCGTGGGGGAAAATTCCTGGAGGGGCAGACGGCGCTCGTCACCGGCGCCTCGCGGGGAATCGGCCGTGCGGTGGCACGGCGTCTCGCGGCGGCGGGCGCCTGCACATACCTCAATTACCTGAAAAATGAGGCATCCGCGGAGGAGACCCTTTCCATGATAACCGGCGCGGAGGGGAGCGGAATGCTCCTCAGGTTCGATGTCGCCGATTTCGGCGCCGCCCAGGAGGCGGTGCAGCAGATTATCAGGGAGCGGGGCACTCTCGACATTCTGGTGAATAACGCGGGTATCACACTGGACGGCATCTTCGTGAGAATGGGTCCCGACGACTGGAACACCGTCATCGATACAAACCTGAAGGGCGCCCTCAACTGCACCCGCGCCGCCCTGCGATGCATGATGAAACAGAGGCGGGGGCGCATCGTCAACATATCGTCCATCGTCGCGGAAACGGGAAATCCGGGACAGGCCGTCTATGCCGCGACAAAGGCGGGGCTGCTGGGACTGACGAAATCGCTCGCCCGCGAGTTCGCCTCCCGGAACATTCTGATAAACGCCGTCGCACCGGGATTCATCGAAACCGACATGACGGCGGCAATACCCGAGGCGCCGCGGGCGGATGTCAAAAAAATGATTCCGCTGGAAAGGCTCGGCACGCCGGACGACGTTGCCGGCGCGGTGGCGTTTCTGGTATCGAAGGACGCGGATTATATTACAGGCCAGGTGATTCATGTGAACGGCGGCCTTTATATGTAACGGAGATTACAAGAAGGAGGTTTACCGGATGACCATCGACGTTGAAAAGAAAATAAAAGAAACCGTGATGCAGCAGCTCAATATCACCGAGGACCAGTACAATATCGAGGCATCGTTTGTCGAAGATCTGGGCGCGGATTCCCTGGACATCGTGGAACTCCTCATGGCGCTCGAGGATGAGTTCGGCATTGAGATTCCCGATGAGGACCTTATTAAAATCGTCACCATCAAAGATGTCATCGAGTACATCAAGGCAAAAATGGGGTAAGCCATGCGAAGCGCGCGACGAAGAGTCGTCATCACCGGTCTCGGAACGGTCAATCCGCTGGGGAATACCGCGGACGAGACCTGGAAGAACGCCTGTGAAGGACGGTCGGGAATCGGCCCAATCACGAAATTCGACGTGACACACTTCAAGACCACTATTGCAGGCGAGGTCAGGAACTTTGACCCGCTCGCCTTCATGAACGCGAAGGAAGTGAGGAGGCTGGACAATTTCATCGTGTACTCGCTCGCCTCGTCGGCCATGGCGCTTGAGGACGCCGGGCTCACCATCGGCGGTACCAGCGCCGAGCGGGTGGGCGTGATTATCGGCTCCGCCATCGGTGGGCTCGCCACCATAGAAAGGGAACTGGCCGTGCTCGCAAACGAGGGGCCGAAGAAGACGTCGCCTTTCGCCGTACCCGCCGCGCTCGCCAACCTGGCCGCGGGAAACGTATCAATACGGTTCGGCGCGAAGGGACCCATCAGCTGCACCGTGACAGCCTGCGCCGCGGGGAACAGCGCCATCGCCGATTCATTCAACCTCATCGCCAACGACCGCGCCGACGCGATGATTGCGGGCGGCTCGGAAGCCGCCATCTGTCCCCTTACCATCGCGGGGTTCAATGCCATGAGGGCACTCTCGACACGGAACAGCGAGCCCGCAAAGGCGAGCAGGCCCTTTGACAAAGACAGGGACGGCTTCGTCGCCGGTGAAGGGTGCGGCATCGTGATTCTGGAGGAGATGACCTCGGCCCTCAACCGGGGTGCGAGGATTTACGCGGAAATCGCTGGAACTGCGTCCACGAGCGATGCCTACCACATCGCCGCACCGCCGGAAGGCCACCACGGCGCCGCGCGGTGCATGAAACTCGCCCTCGACGATGCGGGCATGCAGCCCGATGCAATTGACTATATAAACGCCCACGGTACCTCGACGCCTTTGAACGATATCTACGAGACGCAGGCAATCAAGCATATATTCGGCGAGCACAGCGGACGGCTCGTGGTGAGCTCCACTAAGTCGATGACCGGCCACCTGCTCGGCGCCGCCGGGGGTATAGAGGCTTTGTTCTGCGTCAAGGCAATCCATGAAGGCATCATTCCGCCGACCATCAACCTGGATAATCCCGATGAAGGGTGCAGCCTCGATTACGCGCCCCACACAGCCAGGAAAAAAGACATCCGCGCGGCCATGTCCAATTCGTTCGGTTTCGGCGGCGTGAATTCGGTCATCATTTTCAAAAAATTCGAGGAGTAGATATCCGGCCAGTGAAGATCGCCATAGGATCCGACCACGCGGGTTTCGCCCTGAAAGAAGAGGTGAAACGATACCTCATCGGGCAGGAGGCCGATGTGGCGGATATGGGAACACACGGCAGCGATCCGGCCGATTATCCGGATGCCGGCGCCGTCGTCGCCGGAATGGTATCATCGGGAGAGTGCCTGCGGGGAGTGCTCATCTGCGGTTCGGGAATCGGCATGTCCATCGTGGCGAACAGGTTTCCAGGGGTACGGGCGGCACTCTGCCTGGATGTGGAAACGGCCCGCCTCAGCAGGCAGCACAACGATGCGAATGTGCTGGTGCTGGCGGGTCGTAAAACCGATCCCGCGACGGCCCTCTCGATCGTGCAGACGTGGATGGAAACGGCATTCGAAGGCGGTCGCCACACACGACGCCTTGACAAGATAAAGGAAATTGAATCACGCGTATGCACTAAGAACTGAACATTGACGGCTTCGTAAAAAGCCATAAAGAAGACGCCCCGGTTTTTACGATAACGTCAACAGTGCAACGCCACACGATACACTTATATACACTGGCTTCACCGGAGGAAGAAAGAGAATGTCCATACTGAAAAAAGCCGACCCTGAGATTGCCCAGGCAATTCTGAACGAGACACGACGCCAGGCGGGCAAGCTTGAACTTATCGCATCGGAAAACTTCGTCAGCGAGGCGGTCCTCGAGGCGCAGGGATGCATCATGACCAACAAATACGCCGAGGGGTACCCGGGCAAGCGATACTACGGCGGCTGTGAATTCGTCGATATCGCCGAGACGCTGGCCATCGAGAGGGCAAAAAAACTTTTCGGTGCGGACCATGTGAACGTGCAGCCCCATTCCGGGACGCAGGCAAACATGGCGGTCTATTTTGCCTGTCTGGAGCCGGGAGATACGATACTCGGCATGAACCTTTCCCACGGCGGGCATCTCTCCCACGGGAGCCCGGCGAATTTTTCAGGTAAGCTCTACAAGGTGGTGGCATACGGTGTCGATAAAGAAACGGAAACCATCGATTTCAACGAAGTGGAAGACCAGGCAAAGAAACACCGGCCGAAACTCATCGTCGTCGGTGCGAGCGCCTATCCCCGTACACTCGATTTCGCGAAATTCAGGGAAATCGCCGACCGGGTGAACGCCGTCATCATGGCGGATATCGCGCACATCGCGGGGCTCGTGGCGACGGAATTTCACCCTACGCCCGTTCCCGTCTGCGAATACGTCACGACCACCACGCACAAGACGCTCCGCGGCCCCCGGGGCGGCATGATCATGTGCAAGGAACCGTATGCGAAAACCCTCAACAGCCGCGTGTTCCCGGGAAGTCAGGGCGGGCCCCTCATGCACATCATTGCGGCCAAGGCGGTGGCATTCAGGGAGGCACTGGAGCCGGGATTCAGGGAATACCAGCACCAGATAATCAAGAACGCGAAGGCGCTGGCCGCCGCGCTCAGCGCAGCCGGCATGCGGCTCGTGTCAGGGGGAACGGACAACCACCTCATGCTGCTTGACCTCACGAACAAGGGCATCACGGGGAAAGACGCACAGGAAACACTCGATCGCGCGGGCATTACAGCCAATAAGAACGGAATTCCCTTCGACACCAGGGGGCCCATGATTACCAGCGGCATACGGCTCGGCACGCCGGCGCTGACCACGCGGGGCATGAAGGAAGAGGATATGAACACCATCGCCCGGCTCATTTCCGTGGTCATCGACGGCATCAATGACGAATCCGTCATCACCGGCGTGCGCGAAGAGGTGCGCCGCCTGTGTGAAAAATTCCCTCTCTACGCGAACCGTCTTGCTCAATAGCGGCGCATCCACGGGCGGGAGAGCGGCACCCAGGGCCCGGCAGCCTGCAATACCGTAACGAGGACGGGGAATGGCACCGAAAACGAAACCCGGAACACATCCAGAGACCCGTGGCGTGCGGCCGGACTGGCACGTCTATTTTATGGATATCGCCGACCTCGTTTCCCGGCGCTCCACCTGCCTCAGACGAAAGGTGGGGGCGATTCTCGTGAGGGACAAGCGCATCCTCTCGACGGGATACAACGGCGTTCCCTCGGGTATACGGCACTGCAGTGAGGTGGGCTGTCTCAGGGAGAATGCCGGTGTGCCCTCCGGCGAGCGCCACGAACTGTGCCGGGGACTCCATGCGGAACAGAACGCCATCATCCAGGCCGCCTTTCATGGTGTGAGTATCAGGGGGGCGATCCTGTACTGCACGAATCACCCCTGTATCATCTGTTCGAAGATGCTCATCAACGCAGGGCTTACGTCGATTGTCTACCGGGAAGGGTATAGCGATGACCTCGCCCGGGAAATGCTTGACGAAGCGGGAATCGAGGTGGAAAAGCTATGAAGTGCCCTTTTTGCCAGCACGGTGAGAACAAGGTGATAGATTCACGCCTGAGCAAGGACGGCGACGCCATCCGCCGGCGGCGGGAATGCAATAGCTGCGGCAAGCGTTTCACCACCTATGAACACGTGGAGGACATACTCCCCGTGGTGACAAAAAAGGACAGCAGAAGGGAGCCCTTCGACAGGGCCAAGATTCTCGCAGGCATCAAGAAGGCATGCGAAAAACGCCCCATCAGCATGGAAACCATCGAAGACATGGTGAACCGCATCGAGCAGTACTGCCAGGATTCGCAGCTGAAGGAAATCCCCTCGTCGGTCATCGGCGAGAAGGTGATGACCGAACTGCACGAACTGGACGGTGTCGCCTACGTGCGATTCGCCTCGGTCTACCGTGAATTCAGGGACGTGAACGAGTTCATCGGCGAACTCAAGCATTTTCTGAAGAAGGATAAATAATGTTCACCGGCATCATAGAAAAAGTGGGAACGGTGAAGCAGATGACCAGGTCCGCAGCCGATGCCGTCCTCACGGCGGAGGTCCCCGGGGGATTTGAACGCCTGACTCCCGGCGAAAGCATTGCCGTGAACGGCGCCTGCCTCACCGTGGTCACCGCGAAAGGCCGGGTATTCACCGCGGACGTGTCGGCGGAAACACTCTCGAAGACCACCCTGGGAAAACTCACGCCGGGCATGAAGGTGAACCTCGAGCGGGCGCTCAGAATGGACGCCCTTTTAGGAGGACACTTCGTCCTGGGACACGTTGACTGCACCGGCAAAATCGTGGAGCGGACCACGAAATCGGGTTCCCTCATCTTCGGCATCGAACTTTCGGAAACACAGATGAAATATGTAGTTGAAAAAGGCTCCATCGCCGTCGACGGCATCAGCCTCACCGTTAACAGGTGTGAAAAAACAAGATTGTATGTTAATATCGTGCCCCACACAGCCCGCGAGACCACCCTCTCTTCCAGGCACGTGGGTGACGAGGTCAATATCGAAACCGACATACTCGGAAAATACGTGGAAAAATTTATCCATCCCGGACGAAAGATAGACAAGCAGTTTCTGTCCGAGCACGGGTTCGCCAGATAGAGAGCGGGAGAAACACATGGTAAGCACTATTCAGGAAGCCATCGAGGATATCAGGCAGGGACACATGGTGATCCTCGTTGATGACGAAGACAGGGAAAACGAGGGTGACCTCTGCATGGCGGCGGAACATGTCACGCCGGAGGCCATCAATTTCATGGCAAAGTACGGCAGGGGGCTCATCTGCCTTTCCATGACGAACGAAATCGCCGACAGGCTCAACCTCCCCCTCATGGTGAGCGAAAACAAATCCCGTTTCGGCACCGCCTTCACTGTCTCCATCGAGGCACGCCATGGGGTGTCCACGGGCATTTCCGCCCGCGACCGGGCGACCACGATAAAGACCGCCATCGCCGAAGAGGCGACGTCGGACGACCTGGTAAGTCCCGGCCATATATTCCCGATACGGGCGCGAGACGGCGGCGTCCTTGTCCGGACCGGCCAGACGGAGGGTTCAGTCGATCTCGCACGGATCGCCGGGTTCAGACACGCGGGAGTCATCTGCGAGGTCATGAATGAGGACGGCACCATGGCGAGAATGCCCGACCTGGAAATCGTCGCCAGGGAGCATGGCCTCAAGATCGTCACCATTGCGGACCTCATACAGTTCAGGATGCAGCACGAGCGTCTTATCAAGAGAACCGCCGAGGCGACCCTGCCCACGTGCTACGGGGGAGAATTCAAAATTATCGTCTACGAAAACGACGTGGACGATATGAAGCATATCGCCCTCGTCAAGGGCGATATCACCCCCGACGACGAAGTCCTCGTGCGTGTCCATTCCGAGTGCGTCACGGGAGACCTGTTCGGCTCGCTGCGGTGCGACTGCGGAGACCAGCTCCACGCAGCCATGAAAATGGTCGACGAAGAGGGAAAAGGCGTGATTGTGTACATGCACCAGGAGGGGCGCGGCATCGGTCTCATCAATAAAATCCGGGCGTACAAACTTCAAGAAGACGGGCGCGATACGGTGGAGGCGAATCTGGAGCTGGGGTTTAAGAGCGATCTGCGCGACTACGGGATCGGCGCCCAGATTCTCGTCGATCTCGGCGTCCGGAAGATGCGCCTCATGACCAACAACCCGAAGAAAATCGTCGCGCTTCAGGGGTACGGCGTCAAAGTGGTCGACCGGGTGGCCATCGTCGCCGAGCCGAACGAGATGAACGTGCACTACCTGAAAACCAAACGGGATAAAATGGGACACCTCCTGGAAATCTGATGTGTCCCTGATTGTATAGGGGCATTCTCCCCCGGGGAAATGTCATGCAGCCACATACACGCACCACACTACAGAGACACAATGGAGAAACCGTCATGACGAGGATAATTGAAGGAAATATTGTTGCCAAGGGACTGAAGTTCTGCATCGTGGCGAGCCGGTTCAACGACTTCATAAGCGGCAAACTTATCGAAGGCGCTGTCGACGCGCTCAAGAGGGCCAAGGCCGCCGAGGAGGACATTACGATTGTCAGGGTTCCCGGAGCATTCGAAATACCGGTGGTCGCGAAGAAAATCGCCAAGAGCGGCAAATATCACGCCATTATCTGTCTCGGCGCCGTCATCCGCGGTGCAACGCCCCACTTCGAATACATCTCCGCCGAGGTTTCCAAGGGCATCGCACAGGTGGCACTGGAAACGGAAACTCCCATCGCCTTCGGCGTGATAACCGCCGACACGCTGGAACAGGCAATCGAACGGGCCGGCGCCAAATCGGGCAACAAGGGCTGGGATGCGGCAATCTCGGCCATTGAAATGGCCAACCTTTTCAAATCGCTCTAAACCGAGGATCGGATGGGTCATCGACGCAAGGCACGTGAAGTTGCCATGCAGGTTCTTTACCAGATTGATGTTTCTCAGGTCGACACCGAAGAAGCAATTGTGCTTTTCTGGAAGAATTTCGAGGTGCCGGAGAGCGCCGCAGAGTTCGCCTCCGTGCTGATCCGGGGCACACGAGATCATCTGGACGAAATCGATGATCATATAAAGGACTGCTCGGAGCACTGGTCGCTTGAGAGAATGGCGCGGGTCGATAAAAACATACTCCGGATGGCCGTCTACGAGCTTCTCTACTGCAAGGATATACCACCCAAGGCTACCCTCAACGAAGCCATAGACCTCGGAAAGGAGTTCGGATCCGAGAATTCGGGTTCATTCATCAACGGCATTCTCGATGCCATTTATTCAAAGCTCAGAATCGACATCAATGAGACCGAAGTGGCGGACACGGAGTGAATGGATTATCTCGGATAGCCCGCATCCGGGCCGGCACACAAGGCGGTCCCTGCATGCTGAAGGCTGAATGTGATCGCCGCTTCACGAAACACGAATCCCGATTCCCGATTAGTCCACCTTGAATTTCGCGAGATCATCGGCGATGCACTGTGCCGCGGCTCTCACCGACGCCACGGCTGATTTCACCGCCTCCGGGGTTTCCCGGGAGGCACTGTGCCTTTCCAGAGAGTCAAGCTCCGCCATCAGACTGCCATGGTCCGCAAGCGTGCGGCGTATGATGGCGGAGAGACCGTCGATCATATCGTTGATTTTGGCGCATTCCTCCTGCAGGAAATCGCCCCGTCGGAGCGCGACCCTGCGGGTGAAGTCACCTTTCAGCATCCTGTCAAAGGTCGTCGTAAAATTGACAAGGGGACCGCACACCCGGTGGGTAATCATTATCTGATGAACCGCGAAAATCGCAAAGAGCGCCACCACGAGGGGAATCAGCCATTCGATGAGAAAAATAAATCCCTGCGCCGCATGGTAACGGAAATCAATATTCGTTGAAAAATAGAGGTCCGGGAGTACGGGGTACATCATGATGATAACGGTGACCACCACGGCGAAAAGCATGAAGAGCATGCTATGAATGAGCAGCCTCACCTGCAGGTTCCGGCTCACCAGAAGATCATCCGCTTCACGCGCCTTGCTCTTCATCGCCTCACTTCACCCTTTCTGCCGAACTCATCCTGGCAAAATTATAAAGATATACCTTTTCAGAATGTGTATGGACGGCCTCGACGATAAATTCCGGCGGTCCCTTGAAGTTCCGGCCGTCACCGGAAATAACCTCGATTCTGACCCCTTCCGACTCGATGAACGTTGCTCCCGGGAGAATGAGCGTGCTCGCCGGATTATTTCTCTCGATGAAATCACCCTTCGTGCCGAGATAATACTGATGGTATGCGAAATAGGTTTCTTCCGCCGTGATGAAATTCCTGAGATCATACTGTGCGGTTACATTGTAGGACTCGATGCGCGCATTCCAGAGCACATATATCACCGCCGCGAGGAGGACAACGGCAAGGAGGATGGCAAGAAGTATTCCCTGCACTGCAATGCCGGATACCCGGGGAGCGATTTTTTTCCGATACGACCGACTGTGTTCATGGAACCTGCAGTACCCCCCTGTCACTAAGAACCTGCGGACGCGCACCGCATCACTCCCGCAGAAGACGTGCCCCTTATACCATACACAGGAACCCACATCAAACAGTTGCCGCGGCACAAACACCCTTTGATTGCGGCATGATTTGTGGTAGTAAAGACCGTCATAATTTTCGAACATGATACAAGGTGAGTGAGAACGATGGAAATGAAATACAGGCCCCACGAGATCGAGGAAAAGTGGCAGCGCTATTGGGAAGGACATGCAACGTTCAGGGTCACCGAAGACCCGTCCAAGAAAAAATACTACCTCCTTGAAATGTTTCCCTACCCCTCCGGGAAAATACACATGGGACACGTGCGGAACTATACCATCGGCGACGTGGTGGCGCGCTACATGAAAATGAGAGGCTTCAACGTGCTCCATCCGATGGGATGGGACGCGTTCGGCATGCCTGCGGAGAACGCCGCCATCGAGCACAACATTCATCCATCCCGATGGACAAACGACAACATCGAGTACATGAAAAAACAGCTCAAGCGGATGGGCTTCAGCTACGACTGGGAGCGGGAGATTGCGACCTGTGAACCCGGATACTACCGCTGGGAGCAGCTCTTCTTCATCCGGATGCTTGAGAAGGGCCTCGCCTACAAGAAAGGCGGCGCCGTCAACTGGTGTCCCAAGTGCCAGACCGTGCTCGCCAACGAACAGGTGGAAGCAGGCCTCTGCTGGAGGTGCGAGAGCGAAGTAGTAGAAAAACACCTCGACCAGTGGTTCTTCCGTATCACCGATTACGTGGAGGAGCTGCTCGACTACTGCGACAAACTCCCCGGCTGGCCGGATCGGGTGCTTACCATGCAGAGAAACTGGATCGGCAAGAGTCGCGGGTGTGAAATCGAATTCCCCATGGCCGATACCACGGGGTCCATCAAGGTATTCACCACGCGTCAGGACACGATATTCGGCGCCACCTTCATGCTCATCGCCGCGGAACATCCCCTTGTCATGGAACTGATGAAGGGAACACCCCATGAGGAAAAGGTGCGCGATTTTGTCGATCAGGTAAAGCGCGTGGACAAGAAAGAGCGCACCTCAGAGTACTACGTGAAGGAAGGCGTCTTTCTGGGCGCGTACTGCCTGAATCCCGTCACGGAAAAACGTATGCCCATCTATGCCGCCAACTTCGTCCTCGCCGATTACGGCACGGGGTGCGTCATGGCCGTTCCCACCCACGACCAGCGCGACTTTGAATTCGCCAGGAAATACGACCTTCCCCTGGTGGTCGTCATCGACAATCCAAAAAGCCCCCTCTCGGTGGAGACCATGACCGAGGCGTATGTGGACGAGGGAATTCTCGTCAATTCGGGAAAGTTCAACGGCATGAAAAACCTGGAAGCCCTCGACGCAATTGCGGAATACTTCGAATCCACCGGGCGCGGCCGCAAGACCATTGAATACCGCCTGAGAGACTGGGGAATCTCGCGCCAGCGCTACTGGGGGGCCCCCATCCCCATCATCTACTGCGACAAGTGCGGCACCGTGCCCGTGCCGGAGAAGGATCTGCCCGTCGTCCTCCCCGTGGACGTGGAACTGACCGGCGAGGGCGGATCGCCGCTCGCGAGGACGGCATCCTTTGTCAATGCCGCGTGCCCGAAATGCAGCAGCCCGGCGCGGCGTGAAACAGATACGATGGACACCTTCGTAGAGTCTTCCTGGTACTTCGACCGCTTCTGCTCGCCGGACTGTAATGTGAAGCCGGGCCTGGACCGGGCGAAGCTCGACTACTGGATGCCCGTCGACCAGTACATCGGCGGCATCGAACACTCCATCCTCCATCTGCTCTACGCGCGGTTCTACACCAAGATGCTCCGTGACTACGGCGTTATCGGCGTCGACGAACCATTCACCAATCTTCTCACCCAGGGCATGGTCTGCAAGGAAACCATGCGCTGCGCCGCCCACGGCTACCTCTTCCCCGAAGAAGCGGCGGACGGAACGTGCGCCCACTGCGGGAAGGCCGTCACCATCGGGAAGACGGAAAAGATGTCGAAATCACTCAAAAACGTCGTGGACCCCAATTACCTCATCGAAAAATACGGCGCCGACACGGCACGGATATTCTGCCTGTTCGCGGCGCCGCCCGAACGCGACCTCGAATGGAGTGATCAGGGCGTGGACGGTTCCTTCCGTTTTCTGGGCAGGGTGTGGCGCATCGTGATGGACTACCTCGACGACGTCGCGTCCGTTCCCCCGTTCGACGGCGGGATGGATGAACTAAATGAAGACCTGAAAAAACTCTACCGGAAAGTGCATCAGACCATACGCAAAGTCACGATCGACATCGAAGACCGGTTTCACTTCAACACGGCCATAAGCGCCGTCATGGAACTCGTCAATCTTCTCTACCAGACGCCGCACCCCGATGGAAACGACAAAAAGGCGCTCTCCGTCATCCGCACCACCGTCGAAACAATCCTCATTCTTCTTGCACCTATCGTTCCCCACATCACGGAAGAATTATGGGAGCTGTCAGGCGGCAGGGGAACGCTTTCAGATGTCACCTGGCCTTCATATGACGCCTCGATCGCCGCGGAAGAAGTTATCACGATAGTCATCCAGGTGAATGGAAAGGTGCGTAGCAAAATCGAGGTGGGCGCCGATGAAACCGATGAAGTCATCAAGGAGCGGGTGCGCGCGGACGACCGCATCAGGCAGTTCATCGGTGACCGGACCATCCTCAAGGAAGTATACGTTCCGAAGAAGCTGGTCAATCTGGTGATTAAAACCTGAGGCCCGTGAGAGGGGCGAAACCGGTATAACCCGAGGTGCACTGATGATGAGAAAAAAAGCGGCCGTCGTAGTGCTCGTGGTCCTGCTTGCCGCCGGCTGCGGGTATCGCTTCTCTCCCGGAGGAACCCACATCGATCCCGCACTCACAAATGTCTATGTGGACAGCTTCCCCAATCTCACGGGGGAGGCGGGCGTCGACAACTACGTGCGGAACGCCTTTATTGATGAGTTCAGGACCAGTGACCGCTTCTCGCTTGTGTACGATAAGAATGCCGCCGACCTGGTGCTCTCGGGAACGATCGCGGGGGTTTCAACGGCGCACGTCAGTTACACAAAAACCGATGTGGCGCGCGAAGACCGCGTCATCATGACGCTTGATGTAGAATTCAGGGATGTGCGCGGCGGAAAGGTGCTGTGGGAACACAAAAGCCTCTCCGAGAGAGAGGCTTACATCGTTCACAGCGATCCCAATGTTACGGGAAGCAACAGGCGGGATGCCCTGCTCAAGCTTTCAGGCGACCTGGCGGAGAAGGCATACCGCGATATTATGTCGGGATTCTGACCTGATTGACACCAAAATCACAATTAGCCGATATCTCTGACTTCTTCTTTTGTCTCAACAGCTTACAAAGCTTCTGTCGTAATCCAATGAGTGCAATTTCTGCATTGTCTGCAATGGAAATCAAGAAAAAGTACCCCAAAAATGCCCCAGTGGGGGGAGTCGTCCGCGGGTGGGCGTTACCCGCGTGGTTTTATCACATTCATGTGACTCCCATGCTTGCTTGTGTCTTCATAATCAGGAGTCCCAGATTTTTTAAAAAATAGGGTGAATGGGGGGGGATCTAAATTTAAAATGACAAAGAAAGTTTTTTCATACTTTGTTCATCTCACCAACTCGTCTTTATCGAGCATTCGCGGAACGACCGACGAAGAGAGTTATTTCTGTTAGCGAGTAAAATCATCGGTATTAAGATTACTTGTCTTAATTATGTAATCAGCAACAACAAAGCTCACCGGCGCGTTATGCGCTCTTTATTTTCATATTCCATACTTGCGTTTGCGAGCCAAGAGCGCCTGTTCTCCTCCGTCCAGCACCTCAAGCACAGCTTTCCGTATATCGCTCGTAGGACATGCCAAGAAGCCACTCTCTGTGACTTGTCCGGAGGTGCCGTCGGACTCCACTAGCATGATCAACTCAGCGTCGGT
>JAPLJO010000063.1 GCA_026388515.1 Deltaproteobacteria bacterium
AGTGAGAGGACAGGTTGAATTCCCCTGAACTCCACCTTGTGTTCTGAAATGATTATTATGAATGACTCCTGCGGTGCCACGTGATCGGGCACCTGCTTCATGCACACGATGATATTCATCTGGTTGCCCCCTCATCCCCGGTGGACATGAAGTGGTCGAGGCCGATCTGCCGTCAGTAGTGATGGTCAGCAACGAGGTGGGAGAACTGAGGTATCCGACGATGATTCAGCGCAGGGATGCCAAGAGCAAACCCATTATCTCATGGAGAGCAGACGATATTGGCTACCAGCTGGCCGAGGGCAGCAAGGTCCATATCCGATTTCTTATCAAGCCTGAACTTAAACCCCGGGAGTGTCGATATTTCAAGGGGGATACTCCCGCCGACATGGGAAAGAACCTAGCCCTTGCCTTACTGAATGACACTACCATCGGATAAATGGAAGAACATTAATAATTTATGTTAGGAAAAGGAGGAGAAAAATGAAATACTGGAAAGATCATGATGAGCCTATCAAAGCATTTGTTCGTCTCATGGAGGAAAGTTTTAAGGATGCGGAGTTAAGCGCAAGCCTTCAAAGTGTGAATCAGCTCATTTGGTTTGACTACACTCAGGATGCTCCGGACTGTTCATTCTGGGTTAATGTCAGACCAGGGAAACTTGAAGTAGGAAAAGGCAAGCCCGATGGAACCCCTGATTTAATCATGAGCACTTCCGCTGACAATGCACATCTCTCATGGTCGAACAAGCTCAGCCCCATCATGGCCATTACCCGGAAGATAATCATAGTCAAAGGTTCAGCAACTGGGCTCCTGAAGCTTGCACCCAAGCTCTCCAAGGTAGCAAAGATCTATGAACAGGTACTCAAGGAATTGGGTTGGGAAGATAAGATCGTGCAGCAATCTTGATTTGTTGCGGTGCCATGGAGTCCGTTTGTGATTATGGTTGCAGATAACATAATCGATCTGCGGCAATACGTTGGGTTTCCGGCACAATACCGGATCATGCGAAAGTGGCCGGTTATCCATAAACCATGAACGCTTATCATTCTGCAATTAGAACTATTCCGGACTGGCCCGGCCCTGAGCATTGCGTAGCAGACGTTTGCCTGGAAAAAAGAATGGATCTGAGCACCACCTTTCAATCCCTGTTTAAGCCCCGGACTATCGTTTTTATTGGTGCTTCGCAGGACTTTCAAAAATGGGGGTTCACGATCCTGCACAATATTATAAAGGGGGGGTTCCAGGGACACGTCTACCCCGTCAATCCCGGAGGCGGCTCCTGGTATGGACGCAGGGTTTACGTCAGCCTTGATGAGATTGAGGATCCGATAGATCTTGCGGTGATCGTCGTCGCACAGGAGCATGTCCTTGCAACTGTTCTGAAATGCGTTGAAAAGAGAATCCCCGCCGGCATAATTATCACGGCAGGATTTTCGGAAACGGGTAACGCAGGAACCGTGCAGGAGGAAGAGATCATAAGAGCTGCCCGCGCCGGCGGCATGCGCTTGGTGGGGCCAAATACAATGGGCGTTTACAGCGGTTTCCCTTCCCCGATGCAGGCTATCATGGCCGCTGTTAGATTACTTCCAGGACCGGTGGGGCTGGTTGTCCAAAGTGGAAATCTTGGAGTATCGATCAGTTCCAGATTCAGCCGCAGAAATATAGGGATCAGCCGTCTGATAAGTTCCGGAAATGAGGGAGACCTCAATACGGGGGATTATCTTGAACTCCTCGAGATAGACGCCAATACGAAGCTGATTTGTCTGTACGTAGAAGGTATTCGCCTGCCCGACCGCTTCCTTCAAATTGCGCGGAGAGTTGCAGCCAAAAAGCCCGTCCTGCTTCTGAAAGGAGGACGAAGCCCATCGGGGGCGCTGGCAGCCCGTTCTCACACGGGAGCCCTGGCCGGCGACGACCGTATCTTCAGAGGAATATGCCGCCAGTCGGGTATAGTTCAGGTAGAGACCATAGATGAAATGGTGGATATTGCGGGCATGTTTCTGACCCAGCCGAAACCGCGGGGCAACCGGGTCGGCATTATCACACTCGGTGGCGGGTGGGGAGTACTGGCGACGGACCTCTGCGCATATCACGGCCTAAAAGTTCCCGCGCTCAATGAAGACCTGATAAATCGCATTAATGCAGTTCTGCCGTCTTACTGGAGTCGCGGTAACCCGGTGGATCTGGTCGCACCCAACAGGATCTCCTCCATTACGGATGTTGCCGGGATTCTTCTTGAGGATGACTCCATGGATGCCGTGCTGATGCTGGGCCTCGGCTATATCACCATGAGGGCCCGCCGCCTGCTCGATTCACCGATTATTCCAGCGCAGAAAACCGGCAATACCGCCCGAGCGCTGATATCCGCTGAGATACAACTCCTCGATCTAATCATAGAACAGATCCGACAAACCGGAAAGCCCATCATACCCGTACTCGACATCGAAATTCATGATGAAGTCATGGAAAACAATCCGGCAAAATACCTCGAACAACACGGGATCATGGCCTATACAGCCCCTGATCAGGCCATCAGGGCCCTCGGTTGTGTAGTACGCCACACCACCCGCCATAATCAAGTTCATCAGGAGATTACATGATTGTAATCTTCTACAGAATCATAGAGCTACTTTCCCCATCATCGCATCACAAAATACAGATTGATTTATGCCGTGGTATCTCCTATCCTAATCACATTAAGGAACAGTCTTCACAATACGTTCATATTGCTGCTCATTACAATCTGTTCTTACATATGGAGGTTTCTACGTATGGAGTGTCCCGGGTGCCACTTTCAGAACAGAGACGAAGCCATATTTTGTAATGAGCATGGCTACAAACTGGAGAATATATGCCCCAATTGTGGCAATACAAATCGTCTTGGAAGCAAGTATTGCGATAAGTGCGGTAATGTTCTGACGATAACACCTCCAAAAATAGCTAAACCGCCCCCATCCTTACCAATCACACATAGATCACGAATGTAAATGCGTTACTGTCTTGTTCAGCGACCTCTCAGGCTCGAACATTATATCCGTTCCGGCAGCGGAAGCACGCTCATCGGCGTCGTCGACATGCTGAATAAAAAGTAATAGGCGGATGAAGATGAAAAGAGTGCCCGTAGTGCTTGCAGTATGGATTGCCTTTGTTGCTATGGCCACAGCACCCGGCTTCAGCGAGGAGATGAGTGATGAGGAACTCGCCAAGAAGACACAAAACCCGGTAGCTAACCTGACCAGTCTTCCCCTGCAGTTAAACGCAGATTATGGCAATGGCCCAGCGGACGCAGCGAAATATACCCTCAACATCCAGCCAGTCATTCCATTTTCCCTGAATGAGGATTGGAACCTCATCACCCGCACCATTGTTCCTCTCATTCATGCGGAATCACCAATTCCAAATGGAGATGACGGTAATGGTTGGGGAGATATTATGCAGAGCTTCTTCTTTACGCCTAAGAAGGATTTCAATAGCTGGATAGTGGGAGGCGGACCGGTGTTGCGTTATCCATCTGCAACCGATGACACACTCGGCAGCGAGAAGTGGAGTGCCGGCCCCACAATGGTGGTGCTCAAGCAGGAAAGCGGCTTTACCTATGGAATCCTTGTGAACCATCTCTGGTCATATGCCGGCGATTGTGACCGTTCATACATCAACGCCACGTTCCTCCAGCCAGTTATTTCCTATACTACAAAGATGCACACATCATTCGGCTTGAACACCGAATCGACGTATGACTGGAGGGAATATGAATGGATTGTGCCCATCAATGTTTTAGTGACCCAAATGCTGAAGATTGGCAACCAGCTGATCAGCCTTCAGATAGCTTATCGCTATTATGCCGAAAAGCCGGAGGGCGGATCGGACTGGGGTCTACGCTTTGCATTGACCTTCCTGTTCCCGAAATGAGGCAATTGCTCATACATGAAGAAATCCTTTTGAATGTTGATACGTGGTTTATTGTTTTGATTCTTACCAGCAAGTAATTATTTCAGAAAAGGAGGTACAAAGATGAAGAAGGGAATGATTGCAATGACTGTGGCGACCGTGTTGGTGTTCGCGGGTGTGTCGGGTTTCGCCGCCGAACCGCAGGGATGGAAATTCGAACTCACACCCTACCTGTGGTATGCGGGAATTGAGGGCGATGTCACCGTAAAGGGGCAGAAGATCGATTTCGAAAAGTCTGCCAGCGACCTAGTCGACTATGTCGAAGCGGGGGGGTCGCTGCTCGGTGTGGTCCAGTACAACCGATTACTGTTCTGGGGACAGGTGGACTACTTCTCATTGAGCACCGACGCGTTGGACGTAGAAGACCAACCCAAAGGTGGAAGCCTGGATACGGATATGCTGCTCTGGGAGTATGCCATGGGGTATCAGATTGACGGCTTTTGGGAGGGCCAGACGATCGACCTGATGGTCGGCATACGTACGCTGCGTCAGGAGAACGATTTGAAGGTGTTCGGCAAGGGAACCATCAGTACAGACGATACTATATCGGACCCCATTTTTGTCGTGAGGCCGAGTTTTCCGCTCTTCCCCTCAAAAATCAAGGGGCTGCGCTTCAATCCGACGCTGGCCATCGGTGGCGGCGGTGATGCCGATCTGGTGTATGAACTATTTCCACAGTTCCAATATCAAATTACGGATAACATCGCCGCTCGTTTAGGTTATCGCACGGTCGGCTATAAGTTCTCAGATGATAACGACAACGAGCTGAACTTCCGTATGGCCGGTCTGATTGCTGGCGTGGGCGTAATGTTTTAATGAGATGGTCTCGTGGACAGAAGGGAAGTGCGACGGTTCTTCTCCCCTTTAATGTTTGGAAAAATGCAGTATATTTTCCTCTGCTGAAATGAACTGAAATAATGTATCTAAAGGAGAACAAAGTTATGAGACTACGACAGTGTACAAAACAGCAAGCGGTGAAAGGACATACTGCCGGCGCCTGGACCGCCGTGGGCTCTTTGCTGGCGTCGGGACTTATACTAAGTATCAATGCGTCAGCACAGGAGGTGCTGCCGATTCCACCGGCACCCTTCAAAGGGCAGATAGGCCTGAGTGCCAAGGACTCGAAATCCGATTTTCCAAAACCGGTAGAGGCGCCAAAGGGGGTGCCGAACATTGTTCTGATACTCCTTGACGATGTCGGATTCGGCGCGTCGAGTACGTTCGGCGGGCCCATCAGTACACCCACATTGGATCGGTTAGCGAAGAATGGATTGCGCTATACGCAGTTTCATACGACGGCGCTCAGTTCTCCCACACGAGCAGCTTTGCTCACCGGACGCAATAATCACTCGGTTCATACCGGAGTGATCATGGAGCAGGCAACGGGCTTTCCCGGATACGACAGCCTTTTGGGTAAGGATACCGCAACTGTCGCCGAAATCCTGAAGCAGAAGGGCTGGAACACCGCCTGGTTCGGTAAGAACCACAACGTGCCGGACTGGCAGACCAGCCAGGCCGGTCCGTTCGATCTCTGGCCGACCGGGCTGGGATTTGAGAAGTTCTATGGGTTCATCGGCGCCGAGACCAATCAGTGGCGGCCGGCAGTGTTCGACGGTACGAAACCCATCGAGCCGTACCTCGGCAAGCCGGACTACAACTTCGATTACGACATCGCCGACCAGGCCATCCAGTGGGTGCGCAACCAAAAGGCCGTCGCACCGGACAAGCCCTTCTTCCTCTACTATGCGCCGGGGGCAACCCACGCGCCGCATCATCCTAAAAAAGAATGGATCGCCAAGTACAAGAGCCAGTTCGATCAGGGCTGGGACAAGGTTCGCGAGGAAACGCTGGCGCGGCAGAAAAAGCTGGGGATCGTGCCGGCCAACACACAATTGACACCACGCTCACGGGGGATTCCTGCCTGGGATACCCTTAATGCCGAACAGAAGCAACTCAGCGCTTACATGATGGAGATTTATGCCGGCTTCCTCGAGCAGACCGACTACAACATCGGCCGTATGCTGGATGCTATTGAGAAACTCGGCCAGCTAGACAACACACTGGTGATCTACATCGTCGGCGACAACGGCGCCAGCGCCGAGGGCGGCGCTAACGGGACCTTCAACGAGATGGCCCACCTTAACGGCATCGACGAAGGCTACGAGGCCATCCTCAAGCACAAGGACAGCCTGGGGAAGTGGTCCTCCAACAACCACTATCCGATGGGCTGGGCACACGCGATGGACGCGCCGTTCCAGTGGACCAAACAGATTGCCTCGCACTACGGCGGCACCCGCAACGGCATGGTCATCTCATGGCCTGCCCATATCAATGACGAGGGAGGTATCCGCCCCCAGTGGCACCACACGATTGATATCGTGCCAACCATCCTGGAGGCAACCGGTATCGAGCAACCCTCCTCCGTGAACGGCGTGGCGCAGAAACATATTGAGGGCGTCAGCATGGCATATAGCTTTGATGATCCTAAGGCGCCCTCGGCCCGCCGGACACAGTATTTCGAGATGTTCGGCAACCGGGCGATCTATCATGACGGCTGGTTGGCCTGTACGACGCCGAAACTCGCGCCTTGGGAGGACGTCACCATGGTTCCGGCGGCGGCCACAATTGACGTGATCACTGGCTACAAGTGGGAACTCTACCACGTCGCGGAGGACTTCAGTGAGGCCGTCAACCTCGCCGAGCAGCAGCCCGACAAGCTGCATGAGATGCAGTTGCTCTTCTATGCGGAGGCCGCGAAGTACAACGTCCTACCGCTGGACGACAGCAAGGTCGCGCGGCTTGATGTGCGTATCCGACCGAGTCTGACGCGCGGACGCACCGAATTCGTATATGAAGGAGGTGTCACGCGCATACCGGAAGCGGCGGCCCCGGACGTGAAGAACAAGTCATTCCGCATCACGGCCGAGGTGGTCGTGCCCGAAGGTGGCGGTCAAGGTGTCATCGTCACCCAAGGAGGTCTGGCCGGCGGCTGGGCGCTACTGTTCCGAGACGGCAAACCGGTGTTTCAATACAACACGTTGAACTTGGCGTACTTTACCATAGCCGCTAAGGACGCCCTCAAACCCGGTAAACACACGATAGCCTTCGACTTCAAGTACGATGGCGGCGGGTTTGGCAAGGGCGGCAACGGGGCGCTGAGCGTAGACGGCACAACGGTGGCTGAGGGCCGCATCGCCGCCACCGTTCCATTGCGGTTCACTTTGGATGAGACCTTCGACGTGGGTGAGGATACCGGCACACCCGTAAGCGAAGACTACGATGTACCGTTTGCGTTCACCGGCGAGATCAGGAAAGTTGTCGTTAAGCTCGGAGATTCCAAACTTGGCGCCGCCGACCAACAGAAGCTGCAGAGCAAAGAGCGCAAA
This sequence comes from Deltaproteobacteria bacterium, assembly GCA_026388515.1. Taxonomy (GTDB): domain Bacteria; phylum Desulfobacterota; class Syntrophia; order Syntrophales; family UBA2210; genus JAPLJO01. The sequence continues at coordinate 7,335 of JAPLJO010000063.1, forward strand.
GCGGCTCTTGCGGTGCAATAAGAACCCAGGAAGGCGGGGCTTCCAAGGCCCGCCTTCCAATCTCCCTATATGAACAGTACGCAAAGAAAGAGCGACTCTGCTCCGCAAGGCATCCACGTCGTGGCTAAACCCATAGGGCCACTGTGCAACCTCGAGTGCGAATATTGTTTTTACCTTGAAAAACAGGCACTCTTCGATTCCGGTGGCCAGTACCGGATGTCCGATAAAGTCCTCACCGCATTCATCACAAGCTACATCACCGCTCAGCCCACACCGGCAGTTGAATTCGTCTGGCAGGGAGGCGAGCCGACGCTTTTGGGGATCGATTTCTTCAAAAGGGTGGTTGAACTCCAGCGGCAGTTTGCGGGAGGAAAAATGATCTCCAATTCACTCCAGACGAACGGCACGCTCCTCGATGTCGAATGGTGCCGTTTTCTGAAGAAGCACAATTTCATGGTGGGGATCAGCCTGGACGGTCCGAAAGAGATTCACGACCGCTATCGCCGTGACCACCAGGGTAAGAGCACCTTTGACCGGGTGATGCATGGTCTCAACCTGCTGCAGGAATACAAGGTTGATTATAACGTGCTGGCTTGTGTAGCCCGGGAAACGGCGGCAAGCCCTCTCGAAGTATACAGTTTTCTCAGGGATGCAGGTGTCGAGTTCATCCAGTTCACGCCCATCGTGGAGCGCCTGCCCGATGCATGCTGCAGTCAGCTTGGTCTGAGCCTTGCGGGTCCTTCATTTCTGGGAAAAGAAGAACCACAAACCGAGGTTACCCCCTGGACGGTGATTCCCGAGGAATACGGCGATTTTCTGATCGCCGTTTATGAAGAATGGATCCGCCATGATGTGGGCAAGGTATTTGTCATGAACTTCGAATGGGCGCTCAACGCCTGGATCGGCAATCCCTCGCCGGTCTGTATCCATGCGGAGCAATGCGGGCGATCAGTTGTGACCGAGCACAATGGCGATGTCTATGCCTGTGACCATTGTGTCTACCCCGAGTACAGGCTCGGGAATATTTTAACCGACAATCTCCTGCAGATGGTCGGGAAATCAATACAGTCAGGTTTCGGCATAACAAAGGAGTCGGCCTTGCCTCGCTGGTGCGGGGAATGCGAAGTCTTGGCAGCCTGCCGGGGCGGGTGTCCCAAGCATCGTTTTACAAGAACATGGGACAATGAACCGGGACTTCATTACCTCTGCGAAGGATACAAGAAGTTTTTCCTCCATATCCGGAAGTACCTGAGAGCAATGACAACCCTCCTGGAACACGGGCTGCCTGCGTCACACGTTATGAACGCAATAAATGGCCCATTATTTATAAAAGCAAGTGATAGATGATGAAATGTCAGGTCAGCTTGACAGAAATCATGTGGCTACCGGAAATCGATATGAAAAATTACCTTATAGGGGGAACTACATCTGGTTGAAGATAGAGATACTATAGTAGCGTAGAACCTCTTTCGGAGAAAGAAATGAAGATGCATCATGAGATGGCTCTATGGACATATCTTTTCCTGACTTTCATTATGACTGCCGGCTGCAGCCACTTCGGACACTACCCAGTGAATGCGCCCTTGGACCAATATGACCCCAGCTATGGTTATCGTATCAAAAGCACGGGGAGGGAGGGCAACTCGGAAGAACTGCTCCTTATCCTTTCCTTCTCCGGTGGTGGAACCCGGGCGGCTTCCTTTTCCTACGGGGTGCTCGAAGCGCTGCGAGAAACGGAGGTTACCTTTGACGGCAGGAAGCGGAGGCTTTTGGATGAGGTGGACGTGATATCGGGTGTTTCGGGTGGAAGCTTTACGGCCGCCTATTTCGGACTTTTCGGCGAACGGATCTTCGAAGATTATGAAAGCCGGTTCCTGAAGAAAGATATCCAGGGGGATCTGACCTTTGCCCTTCTTAATCCTGTCAACTGGTTTCGGCTTTCATCGCCGTTCTTTGACCGGAGTGACCTCGCCGCCGAGTACTATGACAAGAACGTTTTTGAAGGGAAAACTTTTAGGGACATGCTCGAGCGGAAAGGACCGATGGTTTTAATCAATGCCACAGACATGTCCAGGGGAATGAGGTTTGCCTTTCACCAGTTCTCATTCGATGCAATCTGCTCAGACCTCTTGCCATTTCCAGTGGCCAGGGCATGTGCGGCTTCATCAGCGGTGCCGGGTGTGCTGACGCCGATCACGCTGAAAAATTATGCAGGCCATTGCGGCTTTATGCTTCCTTTTCAAAGCGGGACGCACCCTTCCAGTTATCGGTTGAGGGAAATGAGAGAAAATATGATGCTCGCACTGGATTCGGACGAAAAACAATACTTTCACCTGATTGATGGTGGTGTGACGGACAACCTTGGTTTGAGGATCATCGAGGAAAGCATTGATTCGGTCGGTGATGCGTGGACATCTCTCAAGCTCGCGGGATGGGAGAAGGTCCGGAAGGTAGTCTTTATCGTCGTCAATGCTGAAACGAAAATAGAATCCCATTGGGACCGGATGGAAATCATTCCTCCCTTTGTGGCAATGCTCTCGAACTCTTCCTCCATCGCTATCACACGATACAACCGTGAGACCATAGCACTTCTCCAGGAAAGTTTTGAACGGTGGGCTACTCAGGTACGGACGGGGAGGTGCCCGCCGGGACAGATCTCCCAGACGCACGGATCCTGCGGCGATATTGAGTACTATATGGTGGATGTTCGGTTCGAATCACTGAACGACCCCGCAGAAAGCGCCTCTCTGGCTTCATTGCCTACATCTTTTTATCTATCTCCTGACGAAGTAGATAGGCTGAGAATTGCAGCCCGTAAAATCCTGACCGAGTCCGGTGATTTCCAAAGATTGCTGAAAGACCTTAATGCTGAGTGAGAGGAGTGGCGAATCTTTCCTTCCGTCACAATTTGGCTCGAGCAAATATGACATATGACTCATTTGATAAAAATTAAGAGGGATAAGAACCTGGTACAAAATGGAGATTAATAATGAAGTTACTGGGTCGTGCTTTGACCTTATCATCATGTTGGCGAGTTATTGAGGCCCTGGCAGTATCCTTGGTACTGCTATTCTTCATTCTCAGCAGTCTTCCCGCTTACGGACAGAGCGTTCTCGTCAGAAAAGATAGGGAATTTGAACCGAAGACACTAAGCCTTCCGTATGCCTTCTACAATAAGTCGTTTGGAGTAGCGGCAGGCTACGTTCATGGATATGCCGGATATCCCCAGAAACAAATGACTCTTCTTGCCACACTCATCGCCGGCACGAATGATGCGCTGGCGTTTTATGTGATGACCAGGGATATTCAATCTCCCCTTGAGCGGATTTTTCTGGACGCCGATTTGGCACTGAGTACCTTCGGTACCAATAACAGTTATGCGAACGGGAACCCCGCATTCGCTCATGAGCGGGCGGGAAGCAACGATTCTGACAAGGACAATTATATCGAAGGCCGTGGAATGGATAACATTGCGCGCGTCAAATTCCGATACCTGCTCCCTATCGGCAGCGGCGAGAATGAGGTGATCACCACACAGGTTATTGACAGAGGCCAGTTAATTGAGGGGGCGGTCGGGGGAGATTCATGGAATCCCTTTGAGAGTGGGAGGACGTACTTTGAAATGCGGCCTTTCTGGCGTCAGCAGACAATCAACACTGATGACAATGAAGTGAATCGAAGAACAAACGGGGTCGATATCTCCCTCTATTGGGAGAATACTGACTTGCCCAAGAATCCGTCACATGGCAATACTGTCCGCACCCGGTATACTGAAGACTGCGGGTGGTTCGACAGCTCAAATCCATACAATGTGGCTGATATTGAATACAGCCAGTATTTTTCTTTCGGGGAATCAGAACACTTCAGGCAGCAGGTACTTGCCTTTGATTTCTGGACGGTGAACGCCATATCCTGGAATCGAAGTGATGTCGAGGATGGTAAGATTGTATACCGCAGGCCGCCGTCGTATGCCGGGGCGGCACTTGGCGGTCTCTGGCGGCTTCGAGGCTATCCTTTAAATCGATTCAATGACCGCGCCGCGATTTATTACGCCGTTGAATACAGAATGACCCCGGAATGGAATCCCTTTGCAGATATCGAATGGCTCCAAAAGTATTTTGAGGTTGCATGGTGGCAGGTTGTTCCATTCTTCGAAGTCGGCAGGGTTGCATCGAGCTGGGAGCTCAATACTCTTCACTCAAGTATGAAATGGGATGTGGGAGTAGGTATGCGGGCAATGGCCAAAGGCCTGGTGGTGCGTGTTGATATGGCAGTATCTGAAGAAGACTGCGGAGTCCAGATGATGGTGGGACATCCATTCCAGTTTTAATTATTTCAGCTGGGAAATATTTATAGGCAAAAAGGACGCGATGAAGATATGGGGGTAGCACGATGAATCCAACTATTGCCGGCATTATCGTGTTTGCATGTACATTTGGGGGAGCACTGTTTGGTATGTGGTTGAATACCGTATTGCCGGAGCACCACCTTGACGAGGAGTCGAGAGACACGGTGAAGCTTGGTTTTGGGCTCATCGCCACCATGACCGCGCTTGTTCTCGGCCTTGTCACTGCCTCCGCTAAGAGTTCCTTTGATGCGGTGAACATCGCTGTGAAACAAACCGCCGTTGAAATCCTCTCTCTCGACCGCGTACTTGCGCGCTATGGGCCCGAGACCGGCGAGATTCGCAAGGACTTAAAGCACGGGATTGGGGCAAGGATCGACGTGATTTGGCCCCAGGACTCATCCAGCCCCGCCGGTCTGGATCTCATGCGCTCGGGAGCAGGAGTGGAAGCAGAGGGACTCCCCGCTGCAATCCGCGCTCTAAAGCCTCGCGACGACTCCCAGCGGGCGCTCCAGTTGCGTGCGATGGATCTTGCCGAAACACTGTTGCAAGCCAGGTGGCTCTTGCTTGCCGGCACCGAGATGTCGGTTCCCATGCCGTTCCTCGTGACACTTCTTTTCTGGCTTGCGATCACGTTCACGAGCTTTGGATTGTTTGCTCCGCGGCACGCCACAGTGATCGCGGTCCTCTTCGTTTGTGCGCTATCCGTCGGTAGTGCCATGTTTCTCATATTAGAAATGGATGGGTCGTTTGAGGGTATGATTAGGGTTTCCGCAGATCCTCTCCGCTTCGCATATGCGCATCTCAATATGTAGGCGCGTCACGGTCATGTGCGTTCAAATCGCTGTCCAATGTTGCATTCGACTGGAACGCCCTTCAGCAGTGCCGCTATATACCCTTGCCCCTTTTCCCCTAGTCGCCCGGTCAATGCAAGCAGTGATTTCGGAGAGAAATATACAATATTTCAATCCAGATCCTTATCCATAGGATAAAAAAAGCATATGATACGTATATAATATTATAAAAGTATGCATTTTAGGTGAAACAGGTTGGTACATAGTCATGTGTATTAGAACAGGAAGTAGAAATTCAGAAATCGTAAGGAGTTCTGATGAAGCCACATCGTTTCAAAGTTTTTGTTATAACGGCGGTACTGCTGTTTCAATTTGGCATGTTATTACCTCAAAGTGCGCTTGCGTGGACTGAACATCCGCTTATTTCATATCAGGTACTTCGGGTTATTCCTGAAGTTCGGGATGCGAAAACCGTGAACGTGGAAGATCTTGATACATTCCTCATGGAAAAGGAGGGCGGTCTCGCAACACTTCTGGCAGCAGAAGAAGAATGGGCGCGGCAGAATCTCGCATACTACAGACCCCTGCCCGAAGTATTGACATTCAAGGCCACGGGCACTCCGGCGGATATCAGGGAGCGTTTTTGCCATGCCATCAGGATCAATCCCGATAGCAGGTTTGGCCTTTACCTCCAGATCGTTCCCGGGACCGATTCCGGAGGAAGGCCGCGTATTACGCCGGATGCCGTCACCTTTCTTAAGAACACCTCTGACTGGAAATCGACCACGTTTGTGGAGCTAAAGGCAGGAGAGATGGTATCCCCCCTTGATGTCATGACAACCGCCAGCGACGAGCCTGATTTTGGTCTGGATATTGGCTTGTATGATGACAACAGCACCGAGTTTGGCACGATCTATGGCTTCGGAAAACAACCGTTCGGAAACCCTAACCTTGAATACAGCAGCCAGGGGCCATTCCACATGGGATACTACCATGAATCATGGTTTGTCAGCACCTTTGCCGATTTTGTGAATCAGACCTACCCGGAATACCGGATACACCTCTATAAAACATTGTCCACATATGCTTTCCGGACGGGTCACGACTACTGGGGATGGCGTTTCATGGGTATAGGCCTGCATTACATCATGGATCTTACCCAACCGTATCATACCACTCTGCTGCCCGGCGTGAGGGATATCGTGTTACGCTGGATCAACTACTTTGATATCATTGGCATTGGGGATCCCAAGGCTGATGCCATCCAGCTTGTATCCAACCGGCACACGGCCATTGAAAAATTTCAGCAGGCGGTCCTGCAGGAGGCGTATCAAGCGAACAAACCGGATCACCCGCTCCTTGTCACCCTCAGGACCATCAATGTCTGCCCTGCATGGGATGACAGTTTACCACGGGACTTGATTTCAGAGCGGAGCCATGCCATTGCCGGCAAGATGGATGAGATCATGGAAGAAACCATGCCTGAAAGCTGGGTTTCTGACCCCACCTTTGAGCTGGGAACGAGCCCTGAGCTGGACGATATAATGGTCAGGATAAAGCAGAATGGCGGAGAGCAGGCTATAGATCGTGTTACAATGATTTTGAAAGAGATACTTGAACCTTTATCTGGTTATATGTGTTCATATATCTATAGCATCATGGTGAAATAAGAAAGTAAGAGTGAGGAGAAAAAGAGTACAAAAGTTGTTACTTATATAACCAGAACTGCCCTGCCCAAGAACATACACCACAGTGAGGGTTAAAAGTTCCCCCCACTGTCAACTATTACGGTTTGAAAGTCTTTATAAGTGACGAGGCAATCTTAAACAGTTCATCCTGATACATGGGAGACAGGGGGAAGAGATGCCCCCTCTCATCATAGAGATGCAATGTCGCATCGGGGATCGTATCAGCCAGATGTTCTGCAAACTGCCAGGGAACAAATGTATCCTGTTTTCCCTGAAAGATGTGAACCGGGACTTTTATCTCTTCAAGCTTAAATTCCCAGGGCGCCCATTGCGTTTGAAGATCCTGAATTGTACCTCTTGCCCCGCCTACTAACGCCTCCTGCTGATCATGCGAAAAAAGGTCGGCAATAGATTGGTTTTTCAATATCTCGCGGTCAGCAGCACACATCTTGTCTTCTGATATTTTTGAATAGTATTCTGGCAAAAATAAATCAATCCTGCGCAAATTCCTGATTATGATTTTAAACAGAATTGGTGTTTCCTCAGATAGACTGGGACCGTACAGGCCATACTCCTCCATAAGCTTGCGGGCATCATTGTATTCCCCAAAGTTTGTATAACCAGAGATGGAAAATACGAACCTGACTCTCTCCGGCATGTAATAGGCGGCGGCAAGAACTGGCGGACCGCCGCTGGACCACCCCATCAACCCGAAATACTGAATCCCCTTCTCATCAGCAAATCTCTTAAGGTCTTGTGCAAATGCCAGTAGGGGATATCCCTCCACATAATCCGATTTCCCGATACCCGGTCTCTCAAATACAATCAGTCGTATGCCGTATTCCCTGGCTTTTTCTTCCATGAACAAAATTTCTAAACGGGATCCCGGATTCCCGTGTGCATAAAAAACCGGAAATCCCTCAAGATCGCCGCATTCCAGCCAGGACACCTTACGATCATTCTCCCATATACAATAATTCGGCGCTCCTTTATCGATGACAGTTTTAGTATCTTCTCTCTCACTGTTTAATGTTGTGCAGCCGGTTGATAGAAGCAATAAAACAACAACGAATACTTTCACATAACGCTGGCCTGACATTTTTCTCATTCCCCCATGAAGCAGATAGTGATCACTTATTGATCGCATCCGACTTGCCCTCTACGATTTTCATTAACATCAAATTGTGCTAGACAATTTACTTAATGTTTAAACTGACTTTCTAAGTTGGTGTTATGATATGGGGAAAAGGCTACCATTTAATCCATCGTGCGCGTATCTCGTAATCGATTTCCTTGGCTTTCACTGCTTTAATGCCCCTGTTTATTTGATTGAGAACTTCTGCGTTTCCTTTCTTCACCACAATTCCATACTCTTCACTGACTGACGGAGTGCCAAGGATTGATAGCTCGCTGTCGATGGCAAATCTCCCCTTATAGGTATCCCTAAAGAAGGCATAATTGACGGCCACAGGTGTATCGCAGAGAATGCCGTCTATCCTGCCTGCAGCCAGATCATCGAACGCTTTTGTGGTTTCGGTTGAGAGGTACGATCTGACAGTAACCAATTCGGCTTTCCTGAGTGCAGCCGCACCCGTAGTTGTTTCGAAGGCCGCGATGGTTTTACCTTTATAAGATTTTTTGACCGCTGATTTGGGGACGACCAGCAACTGCTCGGCTGAAAAATAAGGCACGGAAAAATCGAACCTCGCTTTCCTTTCGTCTGTAATGCTTACCGAGGCCATAATTGCGTCGAACTTGCCGGCGTCAAGTTCTCTGAAAATATCCTTCCACGGCACTTCAGTGATCTTAATCTGAAACCCTCCTTCGGTACTGATAGCCTTTATCATATCTATCTCATATCCAATAAGGTTCCCGTCGGCGTCCTTAATCTTCATGGGCGGCCAATTACCATCCACGGCCATAACAATGGTTTCCTGGGCGAATGTACCAGAAGAAAGAAAAATACCGACCAAAACGATAACAAATATCCATGTCATCCACCATTTTGGTTTTTTCATGAAACCTCCTATAGTGATAAACACCAATAGACCAATAGAATGATACGAGAGCCGGGGTTCGATTATGAAGCTTTCATAAAAAGTAACGCATTTCTGGCATACTTCTATCACATTACAAACCTGAGTTCTGCTCTTTTCAACCATTACTGTTGAAAGCGTGCATTTTGGGGAAATAGCCCGATACACGATTAGGAAAAAATGTTGTGATTCCATATTGTATTAATTGATACCTAAGCAAAAACTTAAGCTCTCACAAGTACAGGGCGCACATCGGATTTTATGGTATTTATTGGGATGGGATAATTCCCCGTCATTTCTCGACGCTATATATATCAATTACTTATGAGGGTCACTTTGGATGGTCTTCGAGGTTATTTCGGTTATGGTGGTTACATTTTGGTTACATTTTACCCCAAATGATAAAAAAGAGGCCGACTTTATGAGTCGTAACAAATTGATATTATTGGCGGAAGTGCATGGGAATCGAACCCACCCGAGAGGGTGTTAGCCCCTCACACCGGATTTGAAGTCCGGGAGGCCCACCAGTGACCTAGGCACTTCCGCGCGAGCATGAATATCTGATTATAAAGGAACTGTCAATTTGCGGCCTGGCTGGCAACGCGGCGCCGGATATGTAATACGCAATGAAACAACGACCTCGACGCGGTGTCCCGATAGCGCCTATCGCATATCGGATATCCCGCTTATGGGCTCATCAATAAGCTGGCAGTCGGCAAAGTCCCCCTGTTTTAATGCGGTCACTTCTTCGGGGATGACAAGTATGGCGTTTGCCTCGACCATTGATTTCAATATGCCCGAACCCTGGCTTCCCGTGAGGGCCGCCCGGTATTCTCCTTCCTCGATGGTGACGCGCACCCTCGCGAAGTAGCGTAAACCTTTCTTCTTCTCGAAGTCCCCGGAAAGCCTCGCCTTCACCATTTTCCTGAAAAGATTTGCGTGTCCCGACATTTTCAGGATTGCCGGCCGCACGTACTCTTCGAAGGTGATCATGGATGATACGGGATTGCCGGGAAGGCCAAAGAAAAGCGTTTTTTCCATGGTGCCGAACGCCACCGGCTTCCCCGGGCGCTGGGCCACCTGCCAGAATTGAATGGTAGCGCCTATTTCCTTCATCACATCCCTGACAAAATCATAGGCCCCCATGGAAACACCGCCGGACGATACCACGATATCGGCGCGGAGCGCTTCCCTGAAGTGGCGCAGCAGATCGTCCTTTGTATCTTTTGAAATGCCGAGGGACACGGGAACGCCGCCGCACTCCATCACCTGGGCATAGAGGGAATAACTGTTGCTGCTTATGATCGCGCCGGGGGGCGGGGAGTCGCTGATATCGACGATTTCATCACCCGTCGCGATGATGGCCACCGTTGGTTTCCGATAGATGCTCGCAGAGGCAATGCCCAGTGATGCCATCATGCCGATTTCCGGGGGGCGCACCACCTTGCCCCGGGGAATGACGAGTTCCCCCTTTTTTACATCTTCGCCGCGGCGCCGCAGGTGCTCTCCCTTTTTCGCTTCGGCATGAATGGCGACTTTCCCTTCAGCGCTTTCCGTATTTTCCACGGGCACCACGGCGTCAGCACCGCGGGGAATGAGGGCGCCGGTCATGATTCGCGCCGCCTGGCCGGAGCCCACGGACTTCGCAGGTACACGGCCCGCCGGAATGTCCTCGACGACTTCCAGGGAAACGGGATTTTTTTTCTCGGCTCCCTTTGTGTCGGCGGCCTTCACGGCGAAGCCGTCCATGGCCGAATTGTCATCGGAAGGTATGTCACGGGCGGCGATGATATCTTCACCGAGGATCCTGCCGAGCGTGCCGGTGATAGGGGCTTTTTCACAGCCAAGTGTCGTCGCCGCATCGAGCACACGGCGAAGCGCTTCTTCAAAAGCTACCATGATGATGTTCCTGTTTTATGAAAGACTCACGTTGAATAGCTGAAAGGATTTGATAAGTCAATATTTTCGGCCTGCTTAAATATCAATTGCGGGAGGCGGACAACGCCGCCGGCGTCATCATTTACGCCTTGAATAAAAAAGTCGTATGATATACAAGTGCAGCCCTTCGAATACCTTCGTAAAGTGGCGTGAAGAATGGATAAGGACATTTCAACGAAGCAAAAAAAAATAAGGACACTTCTTGACGAGAAGAAGGGAATTCTCCTCGCCCACTACTACCAGCGGCCGGAGATTCAGGATATCGCCGATTTCAGGGGTGATTCCCTCAGCCTCAGCATCCGGGCGACGGAGACGGACGCGCGGGTGATTGTATTTGCCGGTGTCCGCTTCATGGCCGAAAGTGCTTCCATCCTCTCGCCCGATAAAACAGTGCTGCTTCCCCGTCTTGACGCGGGGTGTCCGCTTGCCGATATGATTACCGGCGGCGAACTGAAAGAATTGAAGCGCCTTCACCCGGGCGTGCCCGTCGTGACCTACGTGAACTCCTCCGCCGCGACGAAGGCGGACTCCGATGTCTGCTGCACCTCGGCGAACTCCGTGAAGGTGGTGAATTCTTTCACCGGCGCGGAGACGGTTATCATGGTTCCCGACGGAAACCTGGCGCGGTATACGGCACGGTTTACGGATAAACGCGTCATCCCCGGACGGGGATACTGCTATGTGCACCATAACCTCTCGCCCGATGATATCCGCGCCGTGAAGGAGCAGCATCCAAAGGCGGTCCTGGCCGTGCATCCCGAGTGCACCCTCGATGTCATCGACATGGCCGATTTCGTGGGGAGCACCAGCGGCATCCTCCAGTTTGCACGAACGACGGAAGCCTCTGAAATCATCGTCGGCACCGAGCACGGCATCATGCACCTGCTCAAGAAAGAGAACCCCGGAAAAACTTTCATCCCCGCCTCGCCGTCGATGGTCTGCCGCGACATGAAGTTAATAACCCTTGACGATATTCTCGATGCCCTCACTGAAATGAAGCATGTGATCAGCGTTCCCGATGAAATCAGAAAACCCGCGTACCGCGCCCTCAGAAAGATGCTCGACCTCTCGTCATGATGAGATAACCATTCCACCGCCGGCACGATACGCCGGGCGTTGAGATTCTCCGGACTCCAGACAGCAATTTCATGAATACCGCTTCCGAAAAGACATTCAATTCATCCGATCCCGCGTTTCGCTTCCTCATGGAAAAGATTGCCGTGGGTGCGAAGGATGCGAGCATATCCGGTCTCCACGGTGCATGCCGCTCCCTTGTCCTTTCAATGATCGCCGCGACCCTCAAAAGAACCGTGGTATACATCGGCACCACCCGTGAGGAGACCGATACCGTCTTCCGGGACCTGTCCTTTTTCCTCGGCGAGGGGCGGGTGCTTTTTTTCCCCGCGTGGGATGAGCGGTGTCCCGATGACGCCTCCCTTGAGGAGCGGGAGACGGCGCTCGGTCGCGCGAGGACGCTCGCCATGCTTCTCGCGGGAGGGCCCGCCGTTATCGTCGGGCATCTCGACGCCTTCATGCAGAGAACGGCGCCTCTTTCAGTCGTGGGGGACTATATCGAAACGGTATCAGCCGGCACGACGTGTCAGCGTGAGAAGCTCGAAGCGAAGCTCCATGCGGGAGGTTTCCACAGGGTCTCCCTCGTCGAAGAAAAAGGGGAGTACAGTGTCCGGGGCCATATCGTTGATGTCTTTCCGCCGGTACGCGAGAAACCCGTCCGCATGGAATTCGACGGGGATGACATTGTCTCGATACGCGAATTCGATTCTTCCACGCAGCGGTCCGCCGGGGAGATAAGTGGCGTGCTCCTTTCACCGGCGGGCGAACTGGTGCGTGACGAAGGCGCCACCGTGAGGACCCTCGCCGGTGTGCGGAAGCGCCTCTCCGAACTCGATATTCCGAAGGCGCGGAGAGACCGCATCATCGATCTTGTTGAAAAGGAAGACGAGACCCTCGCCGGTGTACAGATGCTCCCCCTCTTTTACGGATACGGTGGTGAGGGGGAAGGTCTTGATACTTTCTTTGAGTATCTTCCCTCGACGGCACTCGTTGCCTGTGAAGATGTTCGTGTGCTTGACCGGTCATGCGGTCTGCGGGAAGAAAAATCGGCCCTTTTCACGTCGAACGCCCTCGCGGAGGGAAAGTTCCACATCGAAACACGTCATTTCATGTCCTCGAAGGATGAATTCGCGAACCGCCTCGGCGGCTTCCAGGCGCTTTCCATGGATGCCATCGAGAGAAGCGATTCTTTTATCCTGAAGACGGAGAAACCCCTTGGATTGAAGCAGGTGCCGTCGCGTCTCGACCGGGAGTCGAGCCCCCTCGCGCCGGTGGTCGAGCGGATGAAAACGTGGCTTGCAGGAAAGAATCTCGTTGTCTTTCTCTCCGTCGAGGGGGAAGTCGAGCGGATGGCGCGCCTTTTCGAGGGATACGGGCTTCCCGTCACTGTCGCGAAGGAATTTTCACTGCGCGAGCTCGAGCGGGCCGGCGTGGTGCCCCGCCTTCTCATCACCGCCGGCAGTGTGAGCGAAGGTTTTTACTATCCGGGTCTCGGCCTTGTCCTGGTCTCCGAGGAGGAGATATTCGGGAAAAAGATAAAGAGGCCGCGCAAAGCAAAGGTCCGGGAAGGGTATTTTCTCAAGTCGTTCGGGGAACTGAAGAACGGGGATTTCGTGGTCCACCTGGATCATGGGATAGGTATCTATCACGAACTGAAGCGGCTGTCCGTGGGGGATATGGAAAACGATTTTCTCCTCATCGAATACGAGGGCGGCGACAAGCTCTATGTACCGGTGGACCGGCTGAACAAGATTCAGCGGTACATCGGGCCCGAGGATTATATGCCCCCCGTTGACCGTCTCGGCGGGAGCTCCTGGGAAACCGTGAAAAAGCGCGTGACGAAGTCGGTGCGGGAAATCGCCGAGGAACTTGTCGCCATCTACGCGGCACGGGGAGTGATGGAAGGACACCGCTATGCGGCCCCTGACAGGTACTACGAGGAATTTGCTTCCTACTTCGAATTTGAAGAGACGCCGGACCAGGCACGTGCCATAGAAGAAGTCGATCTGGACCTCGGCAACCCACGGCCCATGGACCGCCTGGTCTGCGGCGATGCCGGGTTCGGGAAGACCGAGGTGGCCCTGCGGGCGTCCTTCAGGGTTGCCATGGAGGGCAAGCAGGTAGCCTTCCTGGTTCCCACCACGATACTCGCGGAGCAGCACTACCGGACCTTCGTGAAACGGTTCGCGCATCACCCCGTGAGAATCGAGGCGCTGAATCGCTACCGGCCTTCCTCCCTTCAGAAGAAGATTGTCGGGGATATCGCCCGGGGCGCCGTTGACATTGTCATCGGCACGCACCGGCTTCTCCAGAAAGACGTGGCCTTCAAGGATCTCGGGCTCGTCATTATCGACGAAGAGCAGCGGTTCGGTGTGAGCCACAAGGAAAAGCTCAAAAAACTCCGGACCCTTGTGGATGTGCTGACGCTCACGGCGACACCAATTCCGAGGACGCTCCAGCTCTCCCTCGTGGGCATCCGCGATCTGTCGATAATCAACACGCCGCCTCCCGATCGCCAGTCCATCAGGGTGCATGTCCATGAATTCAGCGAGGAGATTATCTGCGAGGCGATTCGCAGTGAACTGAAGCGGGGCGGGCAGGTCTTTTTCGTCCATGACCGCGTGCGCTCCATCGAGGGCATGGCCCGCCTGGTGGAGCATCTGGTGCCGGAGGCAAAGATCGGGGTCGCCCACGGCCGGATGAAGGCGGCCGATCTCGAACGGGTGATGGTGCGCTTCATTCAGCGGGATTATGACGTGCTTGTCTGTACGACCATTATAGGTTCAGGGGTCGATATCCCGACGGCGAATACCATTGTCATCAACAGGGCCGACCGCTTCGGCCTCGCGCAGCTCTACCAGCTCAGGGGCCGGGTGGGGAGGTCGAATGAAGATGCCGCGGCGTATCTTCTGGTACCCCGGGGCGCGGTGCTCTCGCAGGATGCAAAAAAGAGACTCCGGGTGATTCAGGATTACGCCGAGCCCGGGTCGGGATTCAAGATTGCCGCCCACGACCTGGAACTGCGCGGTGCGGGCAATCTGCTCGGCGTTTCCCAGTCGGGCCACGTCTCCGCCGTGGGGTACGAGCTCTATACGGAACTTATGGAGAAGGCGGTCTCCGAACTGAGAGGTGAAGGCGCTCCCGCCGATGACATAAGTCCGGAGATACGATTCCGGGTTCCCGCCTTCATCCCCGACGATTACATCGCGGATATGCATTCCCGGCTTATTACCTATAAGGAGATATCGGCCGCCGCCGCCGACGCGGAGATTGATGAAATCCGTGATACCCTCCGGGACCGCTACGGCTTCGTGCCGCCTTCGCTGGAAAATCTTATGGAAATCATCGGCATACGGAACCGCCTGAAGAGTATCTTGGCGGAGGCGATGGAATACGACGGGCGGCAGTTTCAGGTCGCCTTCAGGAAGACAAGCCCCGTAGACCCGGCGAAAATCGTGAAACTTTCACGTACGGCCTACCGGGGGCTTACCTTATCTCCAGACTTGAAGCTTTCGGTACCACTCCCCGGGCTCACGGGAACGGACATCCTGGGCAGGGCGAGGGAGCTTCTCATGGCGCTTGCCTGAGTGCCCTGCTGAATAATGGTCCCGGGTTCGATACGGCTTTAAAGATTGAAGGGGTACTGCTCTTTTGTTACAATCACAAGATTGATTGCTTTATAAGAAATCACTCCACTAACGCATGACAACGGGGAATGAGAATGATGGTAAAAAAGACGGTTATGGTATTGTGGCTGGTATTCATGTGCGGTACCGCCTGCTTCGGCGCGGCTTACGAGGATGGCATCGCCGTGGTGGTGAACAATGATGTGATAACCCTTTCGGAGCTCAATGAAGAAGTGGGCGGGCTTTTCAAGAGGATCGGGAATCCCTCCGAGGCCGAAAAGGAAACACTCCTGCCCGAGGTCAGGAAAACCGCGATGAATAAATTGATTGACGATCTCCTGATCGGGCAGGAAGCCGCAAAGATGAACATCATCATTCCCGCCGAAAATGTGGATGCCACCATTCAGGGGATGCTCCAGGAAAGAAAGATACCCATGGAGGCATTTGCCGCGACCCTGGCCAAAGACGGCGGCACCATGGCTGAATACAGAGAAGAGGTAAAACAGTACCTCACCAGGATGAAGCTCATCTCACGGGAAATCAGGCCGAAAATTTCCGTGAACGAAGAGGAAATCGGTGAATACTACAGTGAACACCGCGACCTTTACGAGGGAAAGGAAGCCGTGAGATTGAGCCAGATACTTTTTGTCATTCCCGAAGGAGCGAGTGCCGCGAACCGGAAGGAAATCGGGGCGCAGGCCGAGGCGGTCTTTGCGCGGCTCCAGAATGGGGAGTCTTTCGAGTTGCTCGCGAGCCAGTACAACAGTGACCCGGCGGTGAGGGCATCGGGCGGGGACCTGGGATTTGTCGAGCGGGGCATGCTGCGGGACGCCTTGAATGAAGCCGCCTTCATTCTTCCTCTCGGGCAGACGAGCGGGGTAATCGAAACACCCGTAGGATTTCACATCATCAAGGTCACGGAAAAGCGCGGTGCCGGCATCAAACCAATTGGCGAAGTGCGCGCCGAGGTCGAGGAAAAGATAGCGGCGAAGAAGACGGAAGCAAAGTATCTGGAATGGATCGGCACGCTGCGGCAGAAGGCCCATATTGAAATACGCATCGATACACCCGCGGCACAGGGGTAAGGGTTCTAATGTCCCTCCCACGGGGAAGGGATTGCGAATTCTGAAACCTGAAAATTCTTTAAGACAAAAGTCATGCAGTACATAAAAGTTCGTGGCGCCTGCCAGCACAACTTAAAAAACGTCAGCGTCGACATACCGCGGGACAGGATGGTGGTCATCACCGGCGTGAGCGGCTCCGGTAAATCGTCGCTCGCCTTCAATACCATCTATGCCGAGGGCCAGCGGCGTTATGTGGAGTCCCTTTCCACCTATGCCCGCCAGTTTATCGGGCAGATGGACAAGCCCGACGTGGAATCGATCGAGGGGCTTTCTCCCTCCATTGCAATCGAGCAGCGCACCGCGAGCCATAATCCGCGTTCCACCGTGGGCACGGTCACGGAGATTTACGATTACCTGCGTCTTCTCTACGCGCGCATCGGCATTCCCCACTGCCACAAGTGCGGCAGGGAAATCCGGACCCAGACCGTGGATACCATGCTCGACCAGATTCTGTCGTTTCCCGCGCAGTCGAAAATTACCATCCTTGCGCCGGTGGTGCGGGGGAAAAAGGGGGAATTCCATAAAGAACTTAAAAAACTGAGGAAAGACGGATTTGCACGGGTGCGCGTTGACAGGGAAGTGCGGGATCTTGCCGAGGACATCGTCCTCGACAAGAAAAAGCGCCATGATATCGATGTCATCGTTGACCGGCTGGTAGTAAAAGACGGCGTGAGAAAGCGCCTCAGGGATTCGCTGGAGACCGCGCTCAAGCTCGCGGAAGGTTTCATCAGGGTGGGTATTGCGGGAGGTGAAGAGATCACCTTTAGCGAGGTCTATGCCTGCACGGAATGCGGTATCAGCATCCAGGAACTCGCCCCGCGCATGTTTTCATTTAACAGCCCCTACGGTGCCTGCACCGAGTGCGGGGGGCTGGGCACGAAAGTTTACTTCGATGAAAATCTTATCGTGCCCGATTCCTCACTCTCGATACGTGAGGGCGCCATTGCGCCCTGGGATAACCGCACTTCGCTTTTTTTCTTTCAGTTGCTGGAAGCCCTCTCAAAACACTATTCCTTCGATATCAACACGCCCTTCAACCAACTTCCCGCGAAGGTGCGCCACGCGCTCCTCTTCGGTTCGGGCGACGAGAGCATCGAGTTTTATTTTGACAAACGGGGGAGGCGGTTCTTTTACAAAAAAACCTTTGAAGGGGTGATTCCCACTATCGACCGGCGGTACCGCGAGACCGATGCGGCTGACACGAGGATCGACCTGGAGCGGTACATGAACGTCACAGACTGTCCGGCCTGCGACGGCGCGCGGCTCATGAAGGAAAGTCTCGCCGTCACCGTTGCCGGAAAGAACATCCATGAGGTGTGCCTTTTCTCCATCGGCGAGTGCCTCCGGTTCTTCGGGGGTCTCTCGCTTCAGGAGCGGGAACTGCAGATATCGGAACGGATATTAAAGGAGATAAAGGAGCGGCTTGTCTTCCTTGTTGATGTGGGTATGGATTATCTGAATCTTGCGCGGTCCTCGGGGACGCTCTCCGGCGGCGAGTGGCAGCGCATACGGCTGGCGACGCAGATCGGTTCCGGGCTCATGGGGGTGCTCTATGTCCTCGACGAGCCGACCATCGGTCTCCATCCCCGCGACAATGTCCGGCTTATTTCGACACTTAAAAGGCTCCGCGACATGGGAAACACGATTCTCGTCGTGGAACATGACGCGGAGATCATAAGGTCCTCCGACGACATTATCGACATGGGGCCCGGGGCGGGGCTTTCGGGCGGCGAGGTCATCTTTCACGGCACGCCCGATGATGCCTGCGTGTCGGAGACATCGCTCACCGGGAAATACCTTTCGGGGAGGGCCTCCATACCGATTCCCGAATCGAGGAGATCGCCGGCGGACCGGTTCGTCGTCATCGAGGGGGCCACGGAAAACAATCTGAAGGACATCACCGTCAGGATTCCCGTGGGTCTTTTTACCTGCGTCACGGGTGTCTCGGGTTCGGGGAAAAGCACGCTTATCATCGAGACGCTCTACAAGGTGCTTTTACGAAGGCTTTACCGGTACCACGGAAAGGCGGGAAGGATAAGGGCGGTCAGGGACCTGGGCGGCATTGAGCGGGTGATTGCCATGGACCAGCAGCCCATCGGCCGCACCCCCCGCTCCAATCCCGTGACGTACACCGGCGCCTTTACCCCCATCAGGGAACTGTTCACCATGCTGCCCGAGTCACGAATGCGGGGCTACAAACCGGGCCGCTTCAGCTTCAACGTCAGGGGAGGGAGGTGCGAATCCTGCGAAGGCGACGGACTGAAGCGGATAGAGATGCATTTTCTTCCCGATGTCTATGTGACCTGTGATGTCTGCCGGGGAACCCGTTTCAACAGGGACACGCTGGAGATACTCTACAAGGGGAAAAGCATTGCCGATGTGCTTGACATGACTGTGGATCAGGCCCTTGTCTTTTTCGATGCCGTTCCCTCAATCAGGTCGAAGCTGAAATTCCTTTCCGACGTGGGGCTCGGCTACGTAAAACTCGGCCAGTCGGCGACCACGCTCTCCGGCGGCGAGGCCCAGCGCATCAAACTTTCCCGCGAGCTCGGGCGGCGGCTCACGAACAATACGCTGTATATTCTCGATGAGCCCACCATCGGTCTTCATTTCGCCGATATCGAGAAACTTCTCCAGGTACTGGCGAGACTCGTTGACATGGGGAACACAGTGGTGGTAATCGAACACAACCTCGACGTCATCAAGTGCGCCGATTACGTCATTGACCTCGGTCCCGAGGGAGGAGCAGGCGGCGGACGGATCGTTGCAGCGGGTGTTCCCGAAGACGTGGTCAGGGTTCCCGCCTCATTGACGGGACAGTTTCTCCGCGCCGTGCTCGACGGAAAGCCGGGCCGGGCGGATGACAAAGCGTGTGCGGCGCACGAGGGATAGCATGGTGGCTGCTGCCGGTTGATGAGCCCATGGCGGCCGAATGGCGCCGGGGTGTACGAATATCAGGGAGGGATCAGTGGCACAGGGAAACGGTCTGCAGAGTTTTTTCAACCCAAAGAGTGTGGCTCTTTTCGGAAGCATGCAGGAGGGGTGGTTCTTTGGTCCCGGCGTGGTGATAAAGGACCTTCGCGAGGGCGGCTACAAAGGAACAATCTATCCCGTCCATCCGACGGTGGAGACCGTCTACGGCCTTCCCGTCTATCGGGATGTCCAAGGCATTCCCGGTGACATCGAGCTTGCCGTGGTAATTACCTCGTGGCGGCATGTGCCGGGTATCCTGAAGTCCTGCGGCGAGCGGGGCGTGAAGGCGGCAGTGGTGGTATCCGACGGCTTCGGCGAGATGGGGGAGGAAGGAAGGATTCGCGAGCGTGAACTCGTCGCCCTTGCGGAGGGCTTCGGGCTTCGCATCATCGGTCCCAACACCCTGGGCATACTCAATACGGTGGACCGGTTTACCACCGTCCCCTACGAGAAGGGCTACCGCTACACAAAGACGGGCCCCCTCTCAATCGTGACACAGACGGGCATGTACGGACCGCAGGCGGTATCGCTCAACGACTATCAGTTCGGCGTCAATAAAATCATCGACCTGGGAAACATGTGCGATGTCGATGAAGTGGACTGCCTCTCCTACCTGGAACATGACGAGGGAACGGAGGTGATTTCCCTCTACATTGAACATACGCGGCGTCCCCAGGCGTTTCTCGACACCGTGAAAAAACTCTCGATGAAAAAACCCGTGCTCTGCCTCAAGGGCGGACGCTCACCGGAGTCGGCAGGCGCCATGGCGTCCCATACGGGATCACTCGCCGCCGACGACAGGCTCTACGAAGGACTCTTCCGCCAGACGGGCGTTATCAGGGTGGACGACTACCGGGACCTTCTCGATTGTGCGAAACCCTTTCTCTACCAGTCCCTGCCCGCAGGGAACCGGCTGGGCATCATCTCGTTCTCGGGGGCTATCGGCATTCAGTGTATCGATGCGGCACGGGTATCGGGGCTCACCGCAGGAAAATTAAGCGCGGCGAGTCATGAGCGCCTCTCCCGGATTCACCCCCTCATGGGCGGGCATCCCATCGATCTCGGTCCCGCGGCGGCGGTCGCCGGCCCGGAGGTGTTTAAATTCTACAGGGAATCCTACGGGACACTCGTGGAGGACGATGCCATCGATTGTATCTACTTCAACGCCTACGTGGGTGCGCTTCTGAAGCCGGAATACTACAGTGAATTTTTCGAGTATATGAAAGAGCACAGGGGAAAACCAACCGTCATGTGGTGTTACGGGTCTTCCGGTGAATATGTGCGGGAGATGGCGGTGATGGCCGAGCGTTCCGGCATACCCTGCTATGAAACGACGAGGAAGGCCGTGAGGGCGCTCGGGTACATGAATCGCTACGCGGCGTGGAGGCGATCGAGGGGGCGTGAAGAAAATTGATGAGGCGGGCCGGGGAGCACATCTCCACGGCACGGACCTTATGCACACCCGCCTGCATCATCGGCATGAACCGAATAATCGGATAAACTGCGGGGAGGAACACACATGGATCAAAACGTGGGTACCATTGACAGGGTCGTCCGGCTCGTGGTGGCGATTCTTTTTATTGTCGCCAATGTTGCGGGCTGGGTAAAGGGCATCGCGGGTCTCGTGCTTGCCGTCCTTGCCGGCATGCTTCTTTCAAGCGTGGCCTCAGGACACTGCCCGCTCTATGTGAAGCTGGGAATTAAAAAGACGATATAACCGGAACCGGTAATCGCCAGTCCCCCATTTCCGCCACGGGCGTGTGCCGTCCGCGCGGCGGTGGGCCGAGGTATGCGGGGCAATCTGAAATCATATCGGGAGGTGGTGAAATGTTTCTGAAGGAAAAGTGCACACTCTGCGGCGAATGCCTTGCGCGGTGTCCCTATCTTGCCTATCCGCTTGAAGAGGCGAAAAAAGAGTTTTCCAGGCTCATGAACGGAGAGGCATCATCCGTCACATCCCGGTGCATTACCTGCGCGGCCTGCAATATGTTCTGCCCCGAGGGGGCGAATCCCTTCGATCTCATCAATGAGCTTCAGGAAAAGACGGGGACCTTCAAGGTCGCGGAGCAGTCTCTTGCGGTAATGAGCATCGCCCCGACCCTGCCTTCCCAGGTAATCAAGGGCGAGGCGGGCAAACCCGCCATCAATCTCTGTGCCGTGGGCGACATGATTCCCGGCGTTATCGAGGGGGCGCTCTTCGAGGGACTCACGCAGATAAAAGGCGGCGATTATTTCTGCTACGTGGGATGGATTCACGTGGGAAAGCCGGGCATGGTGGCCGACCATGCAGCCTCCTTTGTGAACAACCTGGCGGCGACGGGGGCGAAGGAAATCATCTGCTACCATGATGACTGCTATGCGGTCCTGGATAATAAGGTGAAAGAATTCGGCATTGCCGTTCCCTTTAAAGTTACCCATCTCATCGAATACCTGAGGGACTACGTGAAGGAACATGCGGGCCGGGTGCGGAAGCTCAATATGAAAATCGCCTACCAGCAGCCCTGCGCGTCACGGTATACCTTTGCTAAGGACGCAATTCTCGACGACCTCTTCGAGAGAATCGGCGTCACCCGGGTCGCACGCCGTTATGACAGGATGGGTGCGCTCTGCTGCGGCGCCGCCATGGCCGGCATGAAGGACATGCCGCGGGAGACGACGGAAGAATGGCGTATGAAAAATATCATGGATGCAAAGGAAGCCGGCGCGGAAGCGATGGTCTTTCTCTGCCCCATGTGTGCGCTTAACCTGAGGAACCGGGCAAAGGCCCGGGGAGTGGAGCCTTACATGGTGAGCAATCTCGTGAGACTCGCCCTCGGAGAGGAACTCGCGCTGGGCGGGGCGGGGAAAAAATTCGAATAGGGTACGCGAAAGCGGGAATCCGGTAATTTATTTTTTTATGAAAACGGTGAGGAACTATGACACGTTCAAAGGTGGACGCCCTTCTCAAATCAGACGCGCCCGTTGAAGAGGTGCTTGTCATGGGGTGGGTGCGGACGAAGCGCGATGCCAAGGGATTCTCATTTATAGAACTGAACGACGGCTCGTGTCTCAGGAACATGCAGATTGTCGCCGGAGAAACCCTTCCCAATTACGATGAGGTAAAAAAACTGACGACGGGATCGGCTGTCAGCATCACAGGCGGTCTCGTGGAGTCCGTCGGTAGCGGCCAGAAGTGGGAAATCAGGGCGGACACCATGGAGATCGTAAGCTTCGCCCCCGAGGCCTATCCGCTCCAGAAAAAACGTCACAGTGATGAGTTCCTGAGGACGATTGCCCATCTGAGACCGAGAACGAATAAATACGGGGCCGCCTTCCGCCTGCGGTCGGAGCTCTCCTACGCCATTCACAAATTCTTCAGGGACAGGGGATTCCGGTATATCCACACGCCCATCATCACCAGCTCGGACTGCGAGGGCGCCGGTGAAATGTTCCGGGTCAGCATCTTCAACCCCACGTCAATTCCCATGGTGAACAGTGCCCCCGACTTTTCCGCGGACTTCTTCGGCAGGGAGACGAACCTCACCGTCTCGGGGCAGCTCGAGGCGGAGATGTTCGCCCTTGCACTCGGCGATGTCTATACGTTCGGCCCCACCTTCAGGGCAGACCCTTCAAACACGCGCCGCCATGCCGCCGAGTTCTGGATGATCGAGCCTGAGATGGCCTTCTGCGACCTCGCGGGCGACATGACGCTCGCCGAGGAAATGATTAAATACCTCACCACATTCGCCATGAGCGAGTGCGCCGACGACCTGGGACTCTTCGCGAAGTACGTTGACAAAAATCTCATGCCGGTCCTTGAAAATGTGGTGTCCTCGCAGTTTGTAAGGCTTCCCTACGGCGAGGCGGTTGATATTCTTCTCAACTCGGGAAAGACGTTCGAGTATGCGGTACAATTCGGCACGGACCTCCAGTCGGAACACGAGCGGTACCTGACGGAGGAACACTTCAGAAAACCCGTGATACTCTATAATTACCCGAAGATCATCAAGCCCTTCTACATGAGGGTGAACGACGACGGCATCACCGTCGCCGCCATGGATGTGCTCGTCCCCGGCATCGGTGAAATCATCGGGGGAAGTCAGCGTGAAGAGCGTCTCGACGTACTGGAGAGAAGAATGAGAGAGTGCGGGCTTTCACCGGAAAATTACTGGTGGTATCTCGATTCCCGCCGGTTCGGTTCCGTGCCCCACAGCGGTTTCGGCCTCGGCTTCGAACGCCTCATCATGATGATGACAGGCATCACCAACATCAGGGACGTCATACCCTTTCCACGAACCCCGGGGGGTATCGAGTTTTAGCATGGCGGAAGACACCGGGATATTTCTCTTTCAGCCACAACTGAACAACGGTGTTCAACTGCATCAGGTTCGTCCGGTTTTATGACTTCTATGAGCGTTCTGCGCCCCGGACCGCCGATGCTGCCTGACGGATACATGCCGCACGACGGCTCTTTTTCCCGGGGGAACGACTGGCCGCTCCGCGTTCAAGCGCAATCTGCCTTGCCAAATATACCTTTGCGAGGCTTTGGTAGGGGACATCTTTCTTGTTGGCAATCGTTCTAAGTTCGGCCAGCATGTCCGAAGGGATCCTGATGGAAATTGATTTCAGGGACGGCTTCAGATGGGGAAATGAAGCTCTCCTGATATTTCGGAGATCAAAGTAATCCAAAGGCGAGTGAGTTGCCCAGAACCTGCGCTCCGCATCCTCACTCTTGAATTCCGGTATGCGTTTATCCGTTTTCTTCATAGAATTTACTCTCCCTCCGGTTCATGTCCCTTGCGGAAATGACCCGGATTAGTTTTTCTCTTATAGTAAAAATCACCACGAGAAGACGTCCGCTGTCGGTGCGGCCGAAGGCCGCCCATCGATTTTCCGCGGTTGAATGTACGCGATCATCGAGAATAAGCAAAGGGTCGTTAAAGAATATCTGTTCACACTCCCAGTTATCGACGTTATGTGCAATCCGGTTCTTCTCGGTGTTCCCTTCATCCCACTGGAACCCGACACTGTGTTCGATATCGTCCTTCATGACAAAGAATTGTATATGGATATAATATACAGGTCAAGTTTTTAGTAAGGCGGAAATCAGTGCCAGGGACGCATAAAAATCAATTCAGGATTTTTTAATAAAGCCTGCGGCGGGTGATGTAGGCCCGGACGGATTCGGAAACGAGGTATCTGATGGAGTCCCCGTGCGCGAGCCTGCGGCGTATATCCGTTGAAGAGATATCAAGGAAGGTGGTTGTCCGGAAGTACAGGGCCTTTCCTCCCGGCTTCCTGTAGCAGTCCTCTCTCTTGGCATAGCGGTACCCTGCGGCGTCGTCCGGGCCGAGAATCCCCTCGAGGGATTTCGGCTCATACCCCGGCCGCGCCATCACTATGAAGTGGCAGCGCGTGAGAAGCCGCCGCCAGTCTTTCCACAGGCGGATGTCCTGGAAGGCATCCTGGCCGGTGATGAAGTAAAGCGCGCACGCCTTTCCTCCCTGGGAGAGAAAATCTTCGATTGTTTCGATTGAGTATGACGTGCCGCCCCGCCGGTGCTCGATGTCGGAGAGCTTAAAAAACCTGTTCCCCTCGATGGCGAGCCGCAGCATCTCCGCACGATGGGGAAAGGGAGTGATGTTTCCGGTCCGTTTGAGGGGCTGGCGATGTGAGGGAACGAAAATGATTTTATCGAGGGTAAACGCTTCACGTATCTCCTCGGCACACCGCAGGTGCCCGAGCAGCTTGGTCGTGCTGATGCCGATTTCCGCGCCGAGGCCGAGCTGGAATCCGTCGCTGAACCGTGTCGAGGCATTGACAAGCACCGTTGATGAATTGACTTCCCTGAGAAAACGCTGGGCGCCGGCGTAGTCCCTCGTCACGATTGATTCGGTGTGGAGGGAGCCGTACTTCGCGATGTGGTTCATCGCCTCATCGATGCCGTCGACCACCCGGATGGCGATTACAAGATCGAGATATTCCGCGTACCAGTCGTCCTCGAGGGCCTCTTCGACATCGGGGAGAATCGCCTTCGTCCGTGCACACCCCTTCATGACGACACCCGCCTTTCTGAATTTCTCAGCGATCACCGGGAGGAAGGCCGGGGCTGCATCGCGATGGACAAGCAGTGTTTCCATGGCATTACAGACACCGGGCCGCTGGGTCTTGGCGTTCATGCAGATGGCCGCAGCCATTTCCATGTCCGCGCCGGCATCAACGAAGACGTGGCAGACCCCCTTGTAGTGCTTGATGACGGGAATCTTCGAAAGATTCACCACCGTTCTGATAAGCTCCTCGCCGCCCCGCGGGATGATGAGGTCGATATATTCCTCCAGAGAGAGCATTTCAGCGACGGCGGCCCTCTCCGTCGTGGGAATGATCTGAAGTGCCGCTTCGGGTATTGCGCTCTTTGCGAGGACGCCCCGGAGGATATGTGCGATGGCGAGGTTGGAATGGAACGCATCCGATCCGCCCCGAAGGATGACGGCGTTGCCCGACTTCAGGCAGAGCGCGGCGGCGTCGGCCGTGACGTTCGGCCGCGATTCATAGATGATTCCGATAACGCCCAGCGGTATCCGCATCCGTCCCACGAGAAGCCCGTTGGGGCGACGCCACATGGAGGTGATGGA
Source organism: Deltaproteobacteria bacterium (assembly GCA_026388515.1). Classification (GTDB taxonomy): domain Bacteria; phylum Desulfobacterota; class Syntrophia; order Syntrophales; family UBA2210; genus JAPLJO01. The sequence continues at coordinate 33,544 of JAPLJO010000063.1, forward strand.
TCCCACCGGATCGGGAAGCGCGGCAACTTCGCGCAGCCCCACGGCCATTGCCTCGAT
>JAPLJO010000022.1 GCA_026388515.1 Deltaproteobacteria bacterium
AAAGTAATGATCGTAATCGGCGCCATCATCGTTTTCTCCTTCATCGGGATATTCAAAATACACGTGGAGACGGAAGTCATCCAGTTTTTTAAGGAGGACAATCCGATACGGGAAAGCGAGAAGATCATCGGAGAGAAATTCGGCGGCCGCTGGGGATTCGACATCCTGATTGATTCCGGCGTGCCGAACGGCGTGAAAACCACGGAGTATCTCAATAACATTGACCACGTCAGGGCATGGCTTGAAGATGAAAACAACCATCTCTATATCGGCAGGACCGATGCATTCACCGATTACATCCGCACCATGCACATGGCGATGAACAACGACGACCGCGCGTATTTCGCCATTCCCTCGAACAGCCAGGACATCAAGGATTATCTTGAAATCTATTCCGACGACGACCTGAATTCCGATGGAAGAATCGATGATTTTGAGGCCTACGTGGACCCGAAGTTTGAGACCTGCAATATACTCACGAGAATCTCATCGAAACAGGGACATGTCGTGGGTACTGTGGAACTTGAGGGGATCCTGAACAAGATAACGGATTATCTCAAGGGACATCTTCCAGAAAATTATTCCGTCACCATATCGGGACACCCCATGCTGGTTATCAAGAGCGCCGATTACATCATGAGCGGGCAGATCTCGAATCTCATTCAATCGATAATAGTCATCAGCATTGTCGTATTCATTGTCGTGAGAAATGTTTTAATGGGTTTTCTATCGCTTATTCCGTTGGTACTTGCCGTTACCCTCAACTTCGGCATCATGGGCTGGACGGGGATTCCCCTGGATGTCGCCACCTCGGTGATCGCCGCCATTACTGTTGGTATCGGCGACGATGTCACCATTCATTTCATCAACACCTGGCGCCACCGTATGCATGCGGGGCGCTCCATCGACGACAGCATCAGGGAGGCGCTGGCGGAATCTGGGCGGGCGAATCTATTCACCGCACTCTCCCTCATGGCGGGCTTTTCGGTGTGCATGCTTTCTACCTTCAAGCCAGTGGTGCTCTTCGGTATGCTTATGGCGGTGGTACTAACCGCCAACAATATCGGCGCGCTTCTGCTTCTTCCTGCAGCAATCAAACTCACGGGAATTGATCTCAACACTGCCAGGGTCAATGAAACCGTCCCGGCTCCCACGGAGGAACCATCATGACCTTACTCATACTTTCAAGTGACAATCTTCACTCATTATAACATCACGTCACTCACACTTTGTAGGTGTACTGTGTTAGTCAAGATCTATACTCGTATTAATCTATCAAATCGAATCAACGCCATTACAGCTTATGCAATCAGTATCCTGTGCAGCTCATTCTTCAGTTGGTTTCACTGCAAGAATTGCCACCATGCCCATTACGCAGAAGAGAGATGCCCCGATGAAGGCCGTATCGTAGCTTCCCGTTCTGTCGTGAATCAGGCCGGCGATGAAGGGTGACGCCGAAGAGAAAAGCGTAAAGAGGGGGGATATGATTCCCACGATGGACGCAAAGGCGTAAGGGCCGAAGAAGTTGCCGATGACCGTCGGCATAAGCACAAACGCACATCCAAACCCGCTCCCCACGAATATAACGTAGAGATAAAGAGAAAGTGTGTTCTCCGCAGACATGCACATGAGCACGCCGGCACACATGAGCGCCAGGGAAGCGCCCCACACGTGGCGGGGCTCGATGCTGTCTCCGAGCATGCCGCCGATGAGCCGCCCGAGAATGCTGAAAAGGGTGATGAGGGCAAGAGACATGGCGAGCGCCCGCTTACGAACAAACCAGAGCGTGATGCCCGTCATGCACGCCCAGCACACCGCCCAGACCGATTCCGAGTCCGATAAGAATGCCGAAGACAACAAGAAAGAGGGTTGACGAGGCGACGACAGTGGCCATCAATAGGGAGCCCGCGGCGGCAAGGATACACCCTAGTGCCAGGGTGAACTTATGCCCTTCCTGTTGATGAGCATGGCGGCGAAGGGTGCGGACAGCCCGCTCTGCATCAGGTGAAAGAGGGCAAACCCCGCGCCGAGCGTTTTGCGGTCCATCCCCAGGTCACGGACCATGGCGGTGTTGATGACATTGGCCCCGTAAAAGACAAATCCGATGGTAATGAAGTACACCAGCCATAAAACGGCGACGAGATACCATCCGTAAAACTTGTGCGTATGATTCTTAATGTATGGGACAGGCGAAAACGGTTACTGGTTCATTGTGCCGTGGAAGAAGGGCCCCGTCTGTGAAAATGGTGTTTCGCCGCCGCAAGGAAACTCACACCGCGGCCCATTTCATCAAACACGGGGATGCCGAGTTCCTCCACGCCCCTTCTGAATTCGCGGGATCGTTCCCCCATTCCCACCATCCAGGCGACAACGGGCTTCGCGAGAGAATCTTTCAGCTCGGCGAGAGATTTCAGCATGCCGGCTTCCATCCAGTTCGAAAAAAGGTGAAGCACAAGGGAATCCACATTGTCATCGTGCATGATAGCGCTCATGACCTGATTGTAGACCCGCTCGATACCGTTCTTTTCCACTGCGGGCCAGAGATCGACAGGATTCGACGGGTCCATCCAGGGGGGGAACACTTCCTTAACGGCGCGGAGGGTCTCCTCCGAAAGTCGTGCCATGGGAAGTCCGTAGTCATTGAGAAAATCCGAGGTGACGATACCGCCCCCGCCCGAGAAGGTCACGACGGCCGTGCCGCCATGATTGCTGCTTGCCCGGGTTTTTGAGAAGCCTCTCATGAAATCCATCAGCTCCGTTATGTCGCGGACGGGAATCACACCCGCCTGCCTGAAGGCGTTCTCGGTGATGGTGTGGTTTCCTACCAGGCTCGCCGTGTGGCTCATGGCCGCCTTTGCGCCCGAGGGGCTCCGACCTCCCTTGAGGACAATGACTGGTTTTTTCGTGCCCCTGCAGAGTTCCATGAAGCGCCGCGGGTCGGCGATGCTCTCTGCATAGAGCCCGATGACCTCCGTTGCCGGGTCGGCGATAAGGTATTCCAGGAGTTCCGTTTCGTGAACATCGCACTTGTTGCCGATGGAGCAGACTTTACTTATTCCCATGCCGCCACGCTCCAGTATCATGAGCATGAAACCGGCCGAGAGCATCCCGCTCTGGACGATATAGGAGACATTGCCCGGTGCCATGAGCGTCTTCCACAGGTCGGTGTACATGAATGAAAAGACATGCCGCCGGTGACCGTCCAGAAGGCCCATGCAATTGGGACCCCAGAGCCTGATGCCGTGCCGCCGCGCCCTTCGGACGCACTCCGCCTGAAGTTTGCTCCCTTCATCACCCACCTCGGCGAATCCCGCCGATTCGATGATGATACCCTTTGTGCCCTTCCCTGCGCAGGCGTCGATGGTGTCGGGAAGTGACGTGGCGTTGATGAAGTAAATGGCAAGCTCGAAATCCCCGGGAGTTGATTCGAGATTGGGGTAGCAGGGCAGTCCGAGGAGTGTTTCATAGCCGGGATTGACGGGATACACCCTCCCTTTGTAGCCGCCCAGGGTGTTATTCAGAATGTGGTATCCGCCCTTCATGCTGTTATTCGAGGCGCCGATGATGGCGATGCCGTCAGGATTGAAGAAGAAGTCCATTATAGCGAGCCGCGTTCCTTTCGGATGAAATTCAGCGCTTTGTATAAGTCTGTTGATTCAGTTGTCAAGGAAATTCATTTTCCGGTCACCACTCCAACTCGACCATATAAGGAAAATGGTCCGAGGGGTAACGGCCGTCGAAATGATCCCTGATGATGAGGGCGTTGACAACATGGAAATGGGGGGTGACGAGTATCCAGTCCATGCGGGCCTTCTGTGGAACGCCCGCAAAGCCGTGGCTCGTGTAATTCTCGATTCCCTCGGAAAGTCCCAGGGCCTGCCAGGTATCGATGAGTCCCGTGCGGGAGTCCGTGAGCACCCGGTGGGCAGCGGAGCCTGGGCCGTCGTTGAAATCGCCCATGAGGATGACGGGTTCCCGCCGCGACTGCACCCATCCGGCGACCATTTTCGCCTGCTCGTGGCGCGCCTCGGTCCCCACGTGGTCAAGATGGGTGACGGCAATCCAGAAAGGGCGGTCATCCCCACGGACAGTGAGCCGTGCAGCGCTCATCATGCGGGGAAAGGCGCTGTCCCAGTCTTTGCTGAGGTGTACCCGCGGCTGCAGGGAAAGCCAGAACTCGTCTCCCTCTTCGATGCTGAAATCGGCGGCGCGGACAAAAAGTGTGGGACATTGGGATGTCTCGTCAATTATCCTGGCCGGTGTATGGAGGTGGTACGCGGGAAGAGAATCCCGGAGGTATGCAAGCTGGGACGGGAGGCCCTCCTGGGTTCCTACGACTGCGGGTGCGTATCGTTCGACGACACCCGTCACGAAATCGCGGCGGTATTCCCAGCCGTTCTTTCCGTCGCGGTCGTTCTCGAATCGTATGTTGAAAGTCATTATCCGCATGGATAACGGATCGCGGACGGGTTTTTCTCGTATACTCAGACTGATACGACTTCCTTCACGCCGGGTATGATGCTTTTCAGGCGTTTCTCGATGCCCATCTTCAGGGTCATCTGGGACATGGGACATCCGCCGCAGGCCCCCAAAAGCTTCACCTTCACGACACCTTCGTCGCTCACCTCTATCAGTTCAACATCTCCCCCGTCAGCCTGTAAATGGGGTCTGATGTTTTCCAGTTCCTTTTTTACGTCTTCTTTCATTGGAGTACCTCCAGGGTTTTAAAACGTCGTTGATGTCTATAAGAATGGTGATGAATTGTCAAATGTCAAATCTGATGGGTCGTAAAAAGTCAAAAAGCCGTCACTCACGCAAAAGCAGGAGTCCAGACGTCATCCCGGTGAAAACCGGGAACCAGTGAAACGCTGGATTCCCGCCTGCGCGGGAATGGTGAGGAAGAATTCCTTTCTTCTTACGAGAATATCAAATTTTGTCTTTTTACGAGCATGTCAAATCTGATAGATAAGGTATAAAGGTAACGAATCTCCAGTCCCGGAAAGGAAACACCATGGAAATCAGTTCTCAGTACGTGGGAACACCCCTCAGAGAATACCGCACCGTCATTTCCTGGCGGGATACGATGAATTACGCCGCGGCACTGGATGATGGCAATTCCCTGTATTTCGATGACGAGCGCGAGGGGGGCATCATTGCCCCGCCGCTTTTCGCGGTTGCCGTTACCTGGCCGATGATCGAGCATATCGGAGAATATATCGAGGCATCGGATTTTCCCCGGGAAGTCCTCCTGACACAGGTACATTTCACGGAACATCTTGAATTTCACCGCCCGCTGAAGCCCGGCGATGCACTCACGGTGAAAGGCCGCATCGCCGCAATCCTGCCCCGCAGGGCCGGGACATACGTGGTCATGCGTTTTGACGCCGTTGATGCTGAAGGCGCGCCTGTCTTTACCGAGCACATAGGTGCGATGATGAGGGGCGTCGTATGCGCCGGCGAGGGGCGCGGCAATGATGCGCTTCCTCAGGTTCCTTCATCTCCCGGCGGTACCCCTCTCTGGGAGTCCCCTGTTTTTATCGATGCCCTGAGGCCGTTTGTCTATGATGGCTGTTCACGGATATTTTTCCCCATTCATACCTCCCGGAAATTTGCCCATAATGTGGGCCTTCCCGACATCATCCTTCAGGGAACGGCCACACTTGGCTTTGCCCTCAGGGAACTTATTAACAAGGAAGCAGGCGCCGATCCGCGCCGCGTGAAAGCGCTTGCCTGCCGGTTTACCGGCATGGTGCTGCCCGGAACGAAAATCACCATTACCCTCGAGGCGAGGGAGGAAGGGGGGCGCGGGCTCTTTTTTGCCGTCAGCGATTCCGCGGGTAATAAGGTCATAAAGGACGGCTACGCCCTGCTTGACGGGGAATAACGGCATGCACGCATAAAAGTATGGATTTTGCACGCCTCTTCTGTTAATTTCGCCGACACTATTGAAAGGTTCCGGTATGCACGAACTTCCCGTCACTGAAAGTATTCTTGCCATCGTCCTCAAACACGCTGAGAAAAACAAGGTGAAGCGGGTCGTCACCATAAGTCTGCGCGTGGGGGAACTCAGCGACCTTGAAGATGAGTGGATTCAGCGCTACTTTGATTATCTCAGCAAGGGAACCCTTGCCGAGGGTGCAAAGCTCGAGATCGAGCGCTCGCCCGTGGTCCTGCAGTGCGGCGAGTGCGGCATGTCTTTTCATGTGAATTTCCGGGAGGTGGACGAGGTTGTATGTCCACGGTGCAGCGGAAAGAAGAACTCGCTCGTGTCGGGGCGGGAGTATTTCATCAAAAACATAGCGGTGGTGTGATGGAAAAGATTCGTCTTATTGAAGTTAAAGAGGAAATACTCGGTGACAACAGAGAGCTGGCGGACGGTCTGCGCAAGAGACTCAAGGGAAGCGGCGTCTTCATGATGAATCTCATGTCGTCGCCGGGGAGCGGAAAGACCAGCCTTGTCCTCAGGACGATTCGTGCCCTGAAGAATGAATTGAAAATCGGCGTCATCGAAGGGGACATCGATTCCGTGGTGGATGCCGAAACGGTGGCGAAGGAAGGTGTCCCCGCCGTGCAGCTGCGGACGGGCGGTTTCTGTCACCTCGATGCCACAATGATTGGAAAAGCCCTTGATGCCATGGATCTGGCCGCTCTCGATTTTATCATCATAGAGAACGTGGGCAATCTCGTGTGCCCTGCCGAATTTGATACGGGGGCGCATCTGAATGCCATGATATTGAGTGTTCCCGAAGGCGACGACAAGCCGCTCAAATACCCGCTCATGTTCTCGCTGTGCAATGTCCTCCTGATCAACAAAATCGATTACCTGAAATACGCCTCCGATTTCAATACGGACCTCGTGAAAGAACGGGTCCGCGCACTCAATCCCGGGATTACCATTATCGAAGTCTCCTGCAAAACCGGCGAGGGAATCGACCGCTGGGCGGACTGGCTGAAAAACAGAATACGTGAAGGAAGAAAATAACAAATGGACAATTATGAAAAAATTCAGGTCATTCTGGACGCCCATCCCTCCGGCGCTCCAAAATCCCCGCTGTTTGACAAAATCCTCCACATCCTTTTTACACCCGAAGAAGCGGCCGTCGCGGCATGCATGAATTTCGCCCCGAAGACGGCGGAGGCTGTCGCGAAGGAAGCGGATCTGCCGGTAGAGAGGGTCAGCGGTCTTCTCGAGGCAATGGCCGAAAAGGCGGTGATTTTCTCGAAGGTGAAAGACGGCGTTGTTCGCTATGCCCTTCTTCCCACGATACCGGGTCTCTTTGAGTTTCCTTTCATGCGCGGTGCCATGACTCCGGAGCAGGCGCGGCTGGGGAAACTCTGGAAGGAATACCACCATGAGGCGCTGGCGGCGTCGTTTGCGGGGAGCGAGACTCCGCTTGCCAGGGTGATTCCCGTGGAGGAGTCGATTGACGCACGGCATGCGGTGCATCCCTACGAGGAAGTATCGAAGCTGATTGCCATGGCGGACTTCATCGCCGTTGCCCAGTGCGCCTGCCGCGTGAGTGTGGGGGCGTGCGATAAGCTGAGGGAGGCCTGCCTCATATTCGATGCGCCCGGCCGGTTTCTCGTTGAACGGGGATTCGCCCGTGTGCTCACTGCCGCCGAGGCACTCGACGTGCTTGACCGTGCCGAGGAGGCGGGGTTGATTCACGTGAGCAACAACAGCGCCGACAGGGCCAACTTTATCTGCAACTGCTGCTCCTGCTGCTGCACCATCCTGAGGGGTGAAACGGAGCTTCATCTGCCCCACGCCTTTGCGAGGAGCGCCTTTGCCGCACGCATCGACGATGCCCTCTGCACCTCCTGCGGCATCTGCGCCGACGAGCGATGTCCCATGGGCGCCATCGATGCCGGCGATACGTCCTATACGGTCAATGCCGAAAAGTGTGTCGGGTGCGGCCTGTGCATCTCGGCCTGTCCCGTTGATGCTTTAACCCTTGAGCGGCGGGAAGAGACGACCGGTATCCCCGCCACGACCCGCGATATGGGCATGAGGGTTCTCTCCGAAAAGGGGAAACTTGAGGCCTTCCTGCGCGCCATGAAATGAATAAGGTTCCCGCGGACACCGGTTCCGGAAAAAACAGCTCCAGATTTGCGGCGAGACTCGGCGCCGCCATCTTCTGCCGTCTTCTTCTCAACACGGCGAGACGATTTGTGTATCCCTTCGCCCCGGCACTGGGCAGGGGGCTCGGGGTCCCGCTCACGTCAATCACATCTCTCATCGCGCTGAACCAGTTCACGGGCATCTTCAGTCCGCTCTTCGGCCCCCTCGGCGACCGGGGAGGATATCGCCTCATGATGCTCATCGGGATGGGGTTGCTCGCGCTGGGCATGCTCGCGGGCGGCATGGTTCCCGTCTACGGGATGCTCCTTGCAGCGCTTTTCCTCGCGGGTCTCGGCAAGACTATATTCGATCCCGCCGTGCAGGCGTACATTGGGGAACGCGTGCCATACCGCAGACGTGCCATGGCAATCGGACTCGTGGAGACCGCCTGGGCCGGGAGCACCCTTATCGGTATCCCCCTCATGGGCCTTCTCATCGTGTATGCAGGCTGGCGTGCCCCCTTTTTTGTCATCGGCGTGCTGAGTGTGGCGGGGGCGGTGCTCATGGCAATGCTGATACCGCCTCCCGTCCCGCATCGGGATGAAAATAACCATTCGGCGGGGGCGCACATATGGAACTCGTGGGTGATGCTCAGCCGCAGGCGTACCGCCCTCGGCATTATCGCGTTTTCCTTTTTCCTCTCCGCCGCGAATGATTCCTTTTTTGTGATATTCGGGGCGTGGTTTGAAGGCGCCTTCGGTCTTTCAATTATCGCACTGGGCGTCTCGACCATGGTCATAGGAGGCGCCGAGCTGTTAGGGGAGGGGCTGACGGCAACCCTCGCCGACCGGGTTGGCCTGGAACGCGCAGTGGTGACAGGGGTGGTGCTTTCCATTGTGAGCTACGCGGTGCTTCCCCTGGCGGGCGCTTCGCTGGTGTGGGCGCTGGGGGCGCTTTTTGTGGTGTTCCTCACCGTGGAATTCTCCATCGTGACGGCGCTTTCCATCTGCACCGAGGTGCTGCCTGAAGCGAGGGGCACCATGATGTCGGGGTATATCGCCGCCGCCGGCGTGGGGAGGTTTGTAGGGGCCCTCATCGGAGGTCCGGTATGGCTTGCCGGGGGAATGAAGGCGACGGCGCTGGTATCATTGCTCCTGAGTGTGGTGAGTCTCTTTTTCCTCCTCTGGGCTCTCCGGGACTGGAAGCGTGCAGCCGTTCCCTCGCCGGAGTGAAGTCTTTTGTCACGAACGGTTCCGCAGCAGGCGGGCGTCCCATGAAGCCGTCGATAATGGTGATGTACGGGACAGAGATTTATGATACACTCAATACAAATCTCTACCAAATCCGTGTAAGGAGCAAGGAAAATGAAGTTAAGTGCGCGCAATATACTCAAGGGCAAAGTCGTGAAAATCAATCCCGGCGCGGTGAATACAGAGATAACCCTTCAGCTCAAGGGCGGTGATCACGTAGTCTCTGTCATCACCAATGATTCCGTGAAAAGGCTCCGGTTAAAGGAAAAACAGAGCGCCTATGCAATTATAAAGGCGTCAAACGTCATGATCGGTGTAATGTAGGAAATACTCTTCCCCGGTTACCTTCTGATGACGTGGACGGCCGTCGCCTTGAAGGAGGCAAAGACGGCCGCTCCTTCCCGGAGGGATAGATTCTCCAGGGACGGCTGCGTCACGTAGGCCGTCATGGGGAATCCACAGTCAAGGTATACCTTGTAAAACAATCCCAGTGGAACAATTTTCGTGATTCTCGATTCAAAGGTGTTTCTCGCGCTGGTATCGCCTTCGGGCGATGAGGCGGAGAGAATCACCTGTTCAGGCCGGATACCGCACCGCACCTTCTCCCCCCCGCCGAGAGAACCGACGGCACAAATCACCCGGGTGCCGACGGTGACAGCCATGATTCCCTTTTCCGAACCTGTCACATTGCCGTCCAGTATGGTTTCCATGCCGACAAAGGACGCCACAAATTCATCAACGGGATGGTTCACCACTTCATCGGGAGAATCGATCTGGAGAATCCTTCCGTCTTTCATGACGGCAATCCGGTCGGAGAGTCTGAGCGCCTCCATGATATCGTGTGTCGCCATGATGGTGGTTGTTTTTGTTTCTTTCAGGATTGCATGAAGATCATCGATGAGGGCTTCCCGTGTCGGCGGGTCGAGGGAGGAGAAGGGCTCATCGAGGAACACAATCTCAGGTTTCAATGCGAAGGCCCGTGCGAGGCTGGCCCTTTGCGCCTCGCCACCGGACAGTTTCTTTGCGTCGCGCCCGGCAAGATGACCGATACCGAAACGTGCCAGGGCGGCCATGGCTGCTCCCTTAATCTCCCTCCCGGGCACCTTGCGTATCTTCAGTCCCGCCGCCACATTGCGGAACACCGTGGTGTCAAAGAGAAGCGGCTCCTGAAATACCATGGTGATATTCCGACGGTAATTGAGCATGCCGTTGTCCGCGTTGACATGGCGGCCTTTGAAGATAATTGAGCCGTGCTCGGCCCTGATGAGACACGCGAGCGCGAGGAGGAGACTGGACTTTCCCGCGCCGTTCGGCCCTATGAGTGTGAGGACCTCGCCGCCGTGGATGGCGAGCGACGGGATATCGAGGACTTCGACGCCGCCCCGTGTGACAGAGAGATTCTTCACATCCAGGAGGGGAGAGGGAAGGGTCATCGCGGCCTCTGTCGCTGTTGAATCTGCGTGAGAATGGAGTTTATGGCAAAGGCAAGGAGCAGAAGAATAATGCCGAGTGCGATGGCCACGTCGAAATTGCCCCTGCCGGTTTCCATGACGGTCGCCGTGGTGAGGACGCGGGAGTAACCCTTGATGTTACCGCCGACCATGATTGACGCGCCCACTTCTGAAATGACGCCGCCGAAGCCGGCCATCACCCCGGCAAGGAGGGGCAGACGGGCTTCTTTCATCAGCATCCAGACCATCTGAGGGCGAGTGGCGCCGAGGGCGAGTATCTGGAGGCGAAGCGAGGGGGGAAGGTGCTGCATCGCCGCCAGCGTGATGCCCGTAACGATGGGAGTGGCGATAATTGCCTGGGCGATAATCATCGCCGCGGGGGTGTAAAGGAGGCCCATAAAACCAAGAGGGCCGTTTCTCCAGAGGAAAATTGACACAAAAAGGCCCACCACCACCGGCGGCAGGCCCATGCCCGTGTTAATGATGCTGATGACAAACTTCTTCCCGGGGAAGTTCGCCAGCGCCACGGCGGTTCCCGTTGATATGCCGAAGACGAGGCTTATCATGGTGGCCGTGCCCGACACCGCCAGCGACAGCCAGGTGATGCCGAGCACCTCGGGATCGAAAGTCACTAAAAGCAGGAAGGCTTTCTTCAGGCCTTCAATAATCAGTTCCAAACGTCGTCAATGCTCCTTACGAAAGTCACTTGCCCAGAGAATCTTCATTCTTGCCCGCATCAGGGAAGAAAAGCGGGGAGCCGAATTTATCCACCCCGAAGACTCCTATCATCGCCTGTGTCTTGGCGGCAAGCATGAAATCGGCGAAGGCCTTTCCCCCTTCGACGTTTATCTTCGGAAACTTTGCGGGGTCCAGTTCTATGACAGAATAGACGTTCAGCAGCCGGGAGTCTCCCTCGTTGAGAATGTCCAGTCCGAGGTTCTTTTTAAGCGCGAGGTAGGTGCCCCGGTCCGCAAGCGTATAGGCCTTCTTCTCGGCGGAGACGTTGAGTGTCTGCCCCATGCCGAGACCTGTCTGCTGATACCATGTCTGGCCCTCGGGATTGATTTCCGCCGCCTTCCAGATTGATTTTTCCTTGCTATGGGTGCCGGAATTATCGCCGCGGGACATGAAGAGAGACTGGGTGGCGGCGATTTTCTTGAATGCCTCAACGGATGAGGCGGCTGCCTTCAGGGCTGCCGGATCGGAGGGCGGACCCACCACGATAAAATCATTGTGCATGACGAGGCGACGGCTGATGCCATATCCTTCCGCCATGAATTTCTTTTCCGCATCCGGAGAATGCACCAGGAGCACATCGGCCTCACCCTTCTGACCCATGGCCATGGCCTGGCCTGAACCAACGGCGATGGTCTTCACGAAATACCCCGTTTCTTTCTCAAATACGGGAATCAAAACGTCCAGAAGCCCCGAATCCTGTGTGCTGGTCGTGGTGGCAAGGATGATGGTCTTCTGTGCCTCTGCGGCCAGGCAGGGGCTCATGAATCCCGCAAGTAGTACAAAGAGTGCAACAGCGAAACCTACATATCTTTTTCTCATGATAAAGAAACCTCCCTGTAATTATTTCGTCTGCTTCTTC
>JAPLJO010000084.1 GCA_026388515.1 Deltaproteobacteria bacterium
CGTCTGAATTCTTCATAGCGGCCATCATGAATTGCCTGTCTGATGCGTTCCATGAGGGCCATGAAATACCGCACGTTGTGTATCGTATTCAAAACAATCGCCAGGATTTCCCTGGCGATGAAAAGATGCCTCAGGTACGAACGGGAATAGTGCTGACAGGTGTAGCAGTCACATTCCCGGTCCAGCGGGGCATTGTCGTCCCGATAGCGGGCATTCCTTATAGCAATCTTTCCCCCGTTTGTAAATAACATTCCGTTCCGGGCGTTGCGCGTGGGCATGACACAATCAAACATGTCAATTCCATGGGTTACGCACTCCACAAGGTCGGACGGCGCACCCACTCCCATAAGGTACCGGGGCCTTTCGAGGGGCATGAGGGGAGCCATTTCCGCCACCATGTTCCACATGAGTTCCCGTGGTTCTCCGACGCTCATGCCGCCGAGAGCATAGCCGTCGAAACCGATGTCCGCGAGTGCCTCCAGTCCCCGGCGCCGGAGGTCGGCAAAATACCCGCCCTGGAGAATGCCGAAGAGGGCCGGAAATTCATTTTTCCGTGCGTCCCTGCAGCGCTGTGCCCATGCTGTCGTCCGCGTGAGCGCCTGAGACGCATAGTCACGGTCGGCGGGGTAGGGGATGCATTCGTCCAGGCACATCATGATATCGGAACCCAGCGTCTCCTGGATTTCGATGCAGCTCTCCGGGCTGATGAAGTGGCTGGAGCCGTCCACGTGCGACTGGAATGTGACTCCTTCATCGGTGATTTTCCGAAGCTCCGCCAGGCTGTAAATCTGGAACCCCCCGCTGTCGGTGAGAATGGGGCAGGACCAGTTCATGAAGGAGTGCAGCCCGCCCATTCGTTTGATGAGCTCATGCCCGGGCCTCAGGTAGAGATGATAGGTGTTGCACAGCAGTATCTCCACCCCGAGTCCCCGTACCGTCTCCGGCATGAGCGATTTTACCGTGCCCATGGTTCCGACAGGCATAAATACGGGTGTCTCCACGGTGCCGCGGGGTGTGGTGATCCTCCCGGTGCGGGCGTGTGTGGCGGCATCGTTTTTCAGTACCTCAAATTTCAATGACATGGCGGTGTCCTGGAAACGGTCTTCATACAATCAGCATGCAGTCCCCGTAGCTGTAAAACCTGAAGCCCTCTTCCTTCGCGATCCCGTATGCTTTCGTGATGAGTTCTTTTCCCGCGAAGGCGCAGACAAGGAGAAAGAGCGACGACATGGGTAGGTGAAAATTGGTAATGAGCCGGTTCACCTTTTTAAAGCCGTATCCGGGGTAAATGAAAAGATCAGTGGAGCCGCGTCCCGCAGCCACCCGGCCGTCGCTCCCGCATGCCGACTCCAGCACTCGTGCCGATGTTGTTCCCGTGGCGGTAATGCAGGAGGCGCGGTTGATCGCGTCCGCCGATTCCCCGCTCACCTCATACCACTCTTCCTCCATGCGGTGGTCTTCCACGTGCTCCGTCTCAACGGGGAGAAAGGTGCCGTATCCCACATGGAGTGTCACCGGTACAATTCCGATCCCGCGCTTCCTGAGTGCATCGAGGATGGATTCCGAAAAGTGCAGTCCGGCCGTCGGCGCCGCGACGGAACCGGGGCTTCTCGCGTACACCGTCTGGTACCGTTCCCTGTCGAGTCTCTCCCGGTGATTGCCTGCCTTCCTTTTTATATACGGCGGCAGGGGTGTTTCGCCCTGTTGTTCGAGAAAGTCGTCGAAATTTCCCTTCGCATGAAATTCAACGAGCCATTTCTTCGGCGAGATGCGCCTCACGATCTCACCCTGTACGTTTTTGTCGAATACAATTACTGTTCCTTCTGCGACGCGCTTTGCCGGACGGAGCAACACCTCCCACCGGCGCCTGCCCAAATCCGTTTGCTTCAGAAGGAGAAGTTCAATGATGCTTCCTGTTTCTTTTTTCCCTCTCACCCGCGCAGGAATTACACGGGAATCGTTGAGCACAAGCGTATCGCCCGCGTCGAAATACCCGGGCAGTTCATAGAAATACCGGCAGCTCACCGATGCCCGCGCCCTTTCCACCACCATCAGCCGGGAATGGTCCCTTTCGGGGGATGGTTCCTGAGCGATGAAGGCTTCCGGGAGTTGATAATCAAAGTCCTTTGTTTTCATGGCAGAGGGTGAGGGTAGTAATCAGAAAAAAGCGGTATTGTCAATAGACAAGTGTGCGCGGTGAGAGAAAGGCGGCCCCTTCGCAGGCGGCGGAAATATATGAGTATTTTTCAGGTGCGTCGTCGTCAGCGTGTTCCCGCCCAGACGAGTGCAAGCCCGACTATGACGGCGATGAGGCCGAGAATCCGGAGCAGGTTATTCGGTGTCGCATGCACCATGAGAAGGTACTTCTTGATTTTATCGGGGAACGTAAAATAGGGCAGGCCCTCGATAATAAAGACCATGCCGAGCACGCAGAGGAAGTATTTCATGGTGTTCTTTCCTTTATAGATCGTACTGCTTGGCACGCTCCCACAGGAGGTCCATTTCTTCGAGGGTCGCCTCCTGCGGAGTTTTTCCTTCTTCTTTCAGTTTTTCCTCGATAAAGGCAAACCGCTTTCTGAATTTGGCGACCGAAGAGGCGAGGGCGGTTTCGGGGTGCACGCCGGTAAAGCGGCAGAGATTCACCAGCGAGAAAAAGAGATCGCCGATTTCGCCTGCAATCTTTTCCCGGCTGTTTTCTGAAAGAGCCTTCCTGAGTTCCCGCGTTTCCTCTTCGAGCTTCTCAATGACGCCGTCCGTGCCGTTCCAGTCGAACCCCGCTTCGGAGGCCTTCCTGGTGAGGTGCCATGCAGCGGGCAGCGGCGGGAGCGAGCGGGGGATATCACCGAGCAGGGATTCGTTTTTTTCGCCGCCGCCCCGCTCTCTCTTTTTTATGAGCTTCCAGTTGAGCTTTACCTCTTCGACGCCTGAGACGCCGGCGTGTGCAAAGACATGGGGGTGGCGGCGTATCATCTTTTCTGTGATGCCGTCGATGACGCCGGTGATATCGAATTCACCGGCTTCTTCCGCGATACGGGCGAGGAAAAGGATCTGGAAGAAAACGTCACCCAGTTCCTCCCTGAGACCCTCGGGCGGTTTGCTCTCGATGGCGTCGATGGCTTCGTAGGTTTCATCGATGAGATACTGCCCCACATCCCGCTTTGTCTGCTTCATGTCCCAAGGACACCCATCAGGCGACCTCAGTTTTTCGATGAGGGCGAGGAGCTTCTCAAAGCTTTCTGTCCGCGGTGATGTCAATGGTTCTCAATCGCTCTCTATTTATTTCTTTCCACCGGAGGGGTGCCGGGTGGGTCGGCGGTCCGCCGTTTTGCAATCATCGCGAAAATCAATGCGAGCGCAAGCGCAAGAATTGATACGACAAGCGACGCGGCCCATGGCGGCATCAGCGAGGCAAGGTACTGGTATATGCCTGCCAGAAAAAAGCCCGCCGCGACCAGGGTGAGAACTGCGGCAACCGCCATGAAGGCGAGTGCCCATGCCACGTTCATCACCGCCCGCCTCAGCAGCCGTCCTTCCGCCTCAAGCACTCGAAGAATCGAGGCGGCGATATCGAGAATCGTGGTAAGTATATTCATTGCCTGCTCCCGCGGTACCACAGAGAAGCGACAACGAAGCCGAGGCCGAATGCGGCTATGATGCTCACCAGGGGATACCGCTCGACTTCAGATGCAAGGCCCCTGATGACTTTTTCCCCATGGATTCTCGATACGCCGAGGCCGTGCAGCAAATCCGTCCATATGCCGTGACTTTCATCGCCTTGATCGGGTCCCACGTGACGGGCGTCGTGTGCTCCTTCGGCGTGAGCCTCCCCGGTACTTGTCCCGGAAGGACTCTTCAGACCGACGGCGAGTGCGGCGACAGCTTCGCGCAGGCTCGCAATATCGGCCTTCAATGCATCCAGTTCTTTGTCATGCATATCTGACGTCATGGTACGTTCCTCCTCATGTGCATAACTGTGTCGGTGAAAAAAGCTCGGTAGCGGCTCGGAAGTCGATTTCATCCGAGCTCGTTTCCGATAGGGGCTCTTCATCAGAGAATGTGTTTCGGGTCAGGAGCACTTCTATCATTCTTTGCATCCGTATTGAATAATTTTTCGAGGCGCGCCGGGAGCGGGACCGGCGGAGCAGTTGATTCGTATACGGATATCTTTATACCACAATATCCGGCGTCGGAATATAACGTGTTTCAAAGATGAAAAGGTGCGGCGGAAGGAGAAGATTCAACAGAAAAAAGTCCCCGCGGGGTCTGAAAAGAGTCCCGCGGGGAAGAAGGCTCTCACACCACATGCTGCATGAATACTACAGTTCGACCTCGGCGGTGGCCATGGCGAGCACTTCCACGCCCTCCTGGCTCATGACCTTCAGGTCGATTGACACCCTGTTTCCCTGGACCTTCGAGACGGTGCCGCTGGTCGTTATCGTATCTCCGAGGTGCACGGGCCGCGCGAATCTGCATTTGATTCGCTTGAGCGTGCCGGGATCGCCCGCCCAGTCGGTGACTGTCTTCGTCATGAATCCGAAGGTACAGAGACCGTGCAGGATAACCCCGCCGAGCCCCACCATTTTTCCGATTTCCGGGTCTATGTGAATCGGGTTGAAATCCCCCGATGCGCCTGCGTAATAGATCGCCCTGTACTTGTCGACTTCTTCGGAAGCGCTGAAGCTTTCCCCCACTGTGATGTCTTTGATATTTTTTGCCATAGGAGTCTCCTTTTCCTACTTCCTGATGACGAAGGTGAAAATGGCTTTGCAGACGAGCGTGCCCTTCTGGTTGGTGCTCTCGCCCACAAGCGTTATGACGTCGAGCTTTTCCTTGTTTTCGATGTTCACAATGGTGCCCTTCGAGGTAATCACGTCGCCCGGCTTCACCACGTCGAAAAACTCGAATTCCTGCTCGCCGTGCACGAGCATGAAGAGGTTGAGATCCAGCTCTTTGTCATAGAAGAGCGGCTCAGCCAGCATGCCTGCGTACACCACGGCGAACGTGGGAGGTGCGATAACGCCGCCGTACTTTGACTTTTTCGTGAATCCGTCATCCATGTAGTGAGGGTCGGGGTTCTTGATTGCCTTGGCGTACTCTTTCAGTTTTTCCTTTCCGATCTCGTAGGTGATCGGGCCATACACCTTGCCGATAAATTTCCTGTCTACCGCCATGAATTGTCCCTCCTTACTTCTTTGGTGCGTACCTGTCCAGTTCCTGTTTAGCGATGATGGTTCTCTGAATTTCCGACGGCCCCTCACAGATTTCGCCGAATTTGGCGTCGCGGTAAAGCCGCTCCGCGTCGCTGCCCTTCATGTAACCGTGTCCCGCGAAGATCTGCATGGTCATGTTCGCAATCTTCGTGGCGGATTCGCTGGCGAAGAGCTTTGCGCAGGCGCCCAGAATTTCCGCTTCGTTTTCGTTTCTATTCATGCCCCAGGCGGCCCTGAGCCCCAGCATTTTACTGAGATCATTCATGGTGAACATGTCGGCGAGTTTGAATCCCACTTCCTGGAAGGAGCCGATTTTCCTGCCTGATGACTTTCTTGTTTTCGCATGAAGGGTTGCCTTTTCCATGCATGACGCCCCGATGCCCACACAGAGGGCCGTGATACCAATGGTGCCCAGTGAGAGTATTTTGTTATGCTGCGAGAGACCTGCTCCGGGCTCTCCACCAAGAATTTCCTTCGCTTCGCAGCCTTCAAGCGTGATCGCTGCAAGGGGGAGTCCTCTCATGCCGAGAGTCTCAAGGGGTATGCCCACGGTGAGGCCCTTCGCACCTTTTTCGACGATGAAGAAACTCATCCCCTTATGGGGTCCGGCATCCTTGTCGGTCCAGGCAAGGACCAGGATCACATCGGCGATAGGCGCGTTCGCCACGATGTCCTTGACGCCGGAGAGCTTCCATGCTGCGCCGTCCTTTTGCGCCACCGCGGCGATGGAGGCGATGTCGGAACCCGCCTCGGGCTCGGTATAGGCGACGGCACCCACCTTTTCCGCTGAAAGGAGAGGCTTCAGGTACTTCTGTTTCTGTGCGGCCGTGCCGAAAAGGGAAATAAGTCCGCCACACATGAAGGCGCTTGCCCGCGCGCTGAGGAATGTGGCGGCGCATGCCTTTGCCAGCGCTTCGCCGGCGACGTAATGGGTCACGAGGTCAATGGAACCGTCACCGATACCCGCGCTGAGAAGATTCGCCTTCGCGAGCTTCTTCAAATTATCCACCACCTTTTTGAATGCGGCGTCTTTCGGGCTGTCATCGAGCATTGCTGCAAAGGGCGCGATTTCCTGTGCCGCGAAGGCGGCCGCCTCAAGCTGCAGTTTCTTTTCGTTGTCGTTCAATTCGTAATTCATATCGCTACCCCCTACATAAGCATGATTCTGGAGACGATCATCCGCATGATGTCGGATGTGCCGCCGCCGATGGCCCCGAGACGCGCGTCACGGAAATTGCGTTCCACCGGGTACTCGTGCATGAATCCGTACCCGCCGAAAATCTGAACCGCATGGGATGCCATTTCAAACCCCACGTCGCCCGCATAGACCTTGTTCACCGCCGCCTGGAGCGGATTGAGCATCTGCCCGTTGTCCTTCGAGGAGGCGACGCGGTAAATGGCGAGCCGTGCTGCTTCGACGAAAATCTTCATTTCCGCGATGCGGTGCTGGATCGCCTGGAATTCCCGGATCGGCCTATTGAACTGGTAGCGCTCATTGGCGTAGCGCGCACAGAGCTCGAGGCTGCCTATGGAGGAGCCCAGGAAGGGCGAGAGCAGCGTGGAGCGGTCCCATTCGACGCCCGAGAGTGCGATTATCCATCCCTTGCCTTCTTCGGCCAGGATGTTTTCCGCCGGCACCTCGCAGTCCTCGAAGAACACCTCCGACGTGGTGGAGCACTTGCAGCCCATCTTATGGAAAGGCTGGCCCACGGAGAATCCCGGCGTGCCCTTGTCGACAATAAAGGCGGTGATTCCCTCGTGTTTTTTCTTCAGATCCACATTGGCAAAGACCACGATCACATCCGCCACGGGGGCGTTGGTGATAAACGTCTTGGATCCGTTCAGGATGTAGCGGTCGCCTTTTTTGGTTGCCGTGGTGCGCATCGACGCCGCGTCGGATCCCGCACCCGGCTCCGTGAGACCCATGCACCCGATCCATTCGCCCGAGGCGAGCTTGGGGATGTACTTCTTTTTCTGGGCTTCGCTGCCGAAAGTGTAGATGTTGCAGGCGCAGAGATAGGTGTGGGCTCCCCACGCGAGAAGGCTGCCGCCGTCCACGCCGGCGTGACCGAGGGCTTCTCCCGCGAGGCAGCAGGTCACGACGTCCGCACCGGACCCGCCGAGTTCCTCCGGGAAGGGAAGTCCCAGAAGCCCCATGGAGCCGAGTTTCTTCCAGATTTCGAAGCTGAACTCACCTTTGAGATCGGCTTCCTCGCAGAGCGGTGCGATTTCATCCCTGCCGTAACGGAAAATCTGGTCTCTGAACATTTTTTGCTCGTCTGTGAGCGTGAAATCCATAATAACCTCCCGACATTAATATGACGGCGGCGCGGAAAGCCTCGCTATGGCGCGGGTCTTTTCACCGCCGTCTCTGTGTGTGCTGTCATTTCACCGGTTCGAAATATTTTATATCAAGGATGTGCCCCTTTTTCTCTTCTTTCCATACCGCGCGCACCTTCATGCCGTTTTTCACGGTTTTACGCACCTGGTCGGGATTACTGAGGTCGATACCCCCCACAAGGTGGACAAATTCGCAGTCGGTGCCGTCGAGTCTGATGAGTGCGCCGATGAAGGGCGGCTTGGTGGGCATGCCGAAGTATTCATACTCCGTCAGCACCCACGCCACGATGGCGCCTTCCTGCGACACTTCGATCGTGTCGTCGATTTCGATGAAGCACCGCGGGCAGTAAGAGCGCATCGGCACGAGGACCCGGTTGCATTTGCCGCAGCGCGAGCCGAAAATCTTTTCCGACTTGAGCCCCTCAAAGAACCGTGTCCATGTGAGTCCATAGGCGTTCTCATACGGTATGGAAACCTGATCTTCCAGGATGTAATAATCTTCGTGTTTCATTTCCATGGCTTTCCCCCTTATCGTTTCTTTGAAAGGGGCGCGAAATACTTGATGTCAAGCATATGGCCCTTTTTTTCCTCGTTCCACACCGCCTTGACCCGTGTGCCCTTCCTGAGTGCCTTCTTCACGGTATCGGCGCTCTCGAGGTTGATGCCGCCGATGAGGTGGAGGAAGGAGCCCTCCGTTCCGTCGAGCTTCACGAGGACAATCACGACGGGCGCCTTGCCGGGGATGCCGAAGAAGTCCTTTCCGGCATACGTCCAGGTCTGCACCTCACCTTCCTGGGCGACTTCAACCCAGGTATCGAGATTTTTCATGCATTTCGGGCAGAAGCTGCGCGCGGGCACGAACGTGACGGCGCAGGATGGGCACCTGGTCCCCAGTATCTTCGATTCCTTAAGCCCGTTGTAGAATTTCGTGTACGTCGGTCCCGCCGCGTATTTATGGGGGAGCCTGATTACATTCTTAAAAGTGTTGAATTCTTTTTCCATGTGTCACCCCCTTACTTTTCCGAGCCTAATATCATGACACCGTTGAACTGGACCACGCCGCCCATGGCATGGGCAAGCGAGGTTTTTGCCCCTGGTATCTGGTGGGCACCCGCCTGGCCCGTAACCTGGAGCGCCGCCTCGGCCACCCTGTTGAGCCCCGTGGCTCCTATCGGGTTGGTGCAGAGGACGCCTCCCGAAGGCGAGATGGGAAGTTCGCCGTCCCGCCCGAATACACCCTTCAGCGTGAGATCACATGCCTCACCGAAACCGCAGAATCCGAAGCATTCATAGAAGAGCAGTTCCTGGAATGTGAAGGGATTGTATACTTCGGCCACGTCCAGTTCTTTGCGCGGATTTTTTATACCCGCCATTTCATAGGCCTGGCGGGAGGCGCTGATGGCGCATTGCCACTCGGCCTTGTCGCTGTCGCCGAACCAGTATTCATCGCCGCTGTACCCGACGCCCTTGACCCACGCCACTTTTTTGCCGAGTTTCTTCGCCGCCTTTTCCGAGGCGAAGAGCATCGCGCATGCACCGTCCGAGGTGGGACACACATCCCAGAGCCGGACGGGGTAGGTGATGATCCGGGCGTTGTTCACCTCGTCTTCCGTCAGCCGTTTCTTGATGTGGGCGTAAGGATTGTCGAAGGCGTCATGGTGGTGGTCGATGGAAAGCTTCGTGGCGGCGGCGCGGATTTTATCCTCCGGTATGCCGAATCGCACTGTCCAGCCTTGGGACTGCATCGAAAACACGCCGGGTGCGCCGGATATGAAAAATCTCTGATAGAAAGGTTCAAGCACCGTCGTCATCGTTGCCTGTGCGTCGCCCTCGTGCATCTTTTCCGAACCGACGACAAGCACCAGGTCCGCCATACCCGAGGCGATCCAGTAATAGCCGGTGATGGCCAGTGATACGCCGGTGGAACCGCAGGTTTCAGTCTTCAGGATGGGTTTGCCCACCGACCGCAGGACGTCGGCGAAGTAAAAATGGGTGAGCGCCACGCCTTCCATCATTGACGGCATCGTGCCAAATACGACGCCGTCAATGTCGGCGGGTGAAATGCCCGTCGTTTCAAAGACTGCATCAACCGCTTCCTTCACGAGTTCGGGGTAGCTGACGTCGAAACGCCGTCCGTGCACCGTCTGTCCCGATCCCAATATCGCAACTGGTCTTCCCATAGTAACCTCCTATTTCCCGATGATGACCACTGCGTGGCACTGCCCCGCAAATCCGTGTGTCCCGTGAGCGAGCGCCGTGGTGACTTTTCTTCCGAGCTGCCGCTCACCCGCCTGACCCCTTACCTGGAGAAATCCCTCGGCAAGCCGGTAGAGGCCTCGTGTGACATAGGGATTATGGGCAAGTACCCCGCCCGAGGGATTCACGGGGATTTTTCCGCCGGGTCCGGTGGCGCCGCTCTCGATGAGTTTCCCGCCTTTCCCCCGGTCGCAAAAACCGAGGTCTTCGCACCAGAGCAACTCCTGGAAGGAATAGGGTTCGCAGATTTCAGCCACGTGGATTTCCTTCTTCGGATTGGTGATGCCCGCCATTTCATAGGCTTTTGCGGCGGCGGTGCCGAGCTGGCCGTTCAGGAGATCACGATCACCGAGGTAAAAGTGGTCCATGGACGACCCATATCCCTTAAACCAGACCGGCTTGTCGGTGAGCTTGACGGCCACATCTTCCCTTGCGAGGAGCATGGCGATCATGCCCTCGGATTTGGGCGCGCACTCCATTTTGCGCAGCGGCTCCATCACCATTTCGGAGGCGAGCACATCCTCCACGCTGACCCGTTTCTTTACATGGGCGTAGGGATTCTTCAGCGCGTTACCGAGATTTTTCACCACTACGGCGGCGCACTGCTCTTCGGTAATGCGGTATTTCGTCATGTATTCCCTTTTCTGCAGCGCCGCGGCGACGGTTTCGTTGAGGCCTATCTGGCGCTGGTAGAAGGGATCCGTAAAAAAGTGGGTGAGCATGTCGTTGGCGGGATTTTCCGAGCCTTTGCATACGCCGAGCACCATCGCAGTTGAGTAATTGCCCGAAAGTATGCGCATGACTGCGTATATGAATGCGAAGAGCGATTCGCCATCCTGGCGAGATGCATTTTTCAGAAAGGCGGCACCCGCATCCCAGTAGTAAGAGCTTGCGCAGGACACGCCGCCGTGAAAGACGTCCGAGGAAGCACTGACGACGGTGCCCACCTCGTCTCTCGAGATGCCGGCCTTGTCCAGTAATTCCTTAGACGTGCGGAATACCTGGTCGAGAAAGTTGTCCTTCGATTCGGCGCCCGGCGTCATGGCAACCTCAACGATTCCAACACGATCTGCCATTTCTGTCCTCCTTCGTGGGTTGAAAGCGGTGACGTGGTGCGAGGACGTCACCGCTGATATCAGGGCAGGCCCTTGAAAGTTGAATCAGACTTCTTTCGGGTACATGTTTTCTATCAGGTTATCGTACTTCTTCATCACCACCTTGCGTTTGACCTTGAGAGACGGCGTCAGTTCGCCCGTATCTTCGGAGAAGGTCTGCGTGACGATGCGGAAGTACTTGATGGTTTCATAATTGCCGAGGTGCGTGTTCTTTTCCGCGATGGCCTTCTCGACGAGAGCCTTGAAGTCGTCCCTGTCGAGCAGTTCCTCGGGCTTTGAGAATGTGAGTCCCGCCTGTGCGGCACAACGGGCCGCCTCTTCGAGATTGATGTTGATGAGCGCCACGAGGTACTTTTTCATGTCGCCGATGACCACGAACTGCTCAAAGAGAGGGTTTTCCTTGAAGAGTCCCTCGATGTTCTGGGGAGCGATGTTCTTGCCGCCCGCCGTGATGATGAGGTCCTTCTTCCGGTCCGTGATTTTCAGGAATCCATCCTTGTCGAATTCACCGATGTCGCCCGACATGAGCCATCCGTCGGGGGTGATGGCTTCTCTCGTCTGCTCGGGCATTTTCCAGTAGCCCTTGATGACGTTGCCGCCCCTGATGAAAATCTCCCCGTCGGGGGCGATTTTTACCTCATTGCATGAAAGCGGCTTCCCCGCCGTGCCGAACTTGTAGTCGTCGAGCATGTTGAGCGTGGCGGGTGCGCTGCACTCCGTCATGCCGTAGCCTTCAATGAGGAATATCTGCGCCGCGTTGAAAAAGTCGGCGATGTCACGCGCGAGCGGCGCCCCGGAGGCGACCATCCACCGCGTGCGGCCGCCGAGGGCCAGCCTGAGCTTCTCGAACACCATCTTGTATGCCACTTTGTATTTGAGGTTGAGCAGCATCGGCAGGGGTTTCTTCTCTTCTCCGAGCTTGCTCACTTCTGCGCCGATGCCGACGGCCCAGTGGAAAACGCGCTGCTTCCACGCCGGCTGGGTTTTTACCTGGCCGAGAATTTTTGCATAGACCTTTTCGCAGACCCTCGGCACGGCAAGGAGCACCGTGGGACGTTTCGTCTGGATGTCTTCCACGATGGTATCGAAACTTTCCGTGTAGTAGGTGTAGATTCCCACGTACATGGCGAAGAAGTGGCCCGCCACACGCTGGAAGACATGGCTCAGCGGCAGGAACGCCACGGAGACGTCGTTCTCGTCGGCCCACTTCATTTTGTCGAGCGCCCCGATGACCGCGAGGACGTTGCCGTGGGAAATCATGGCACCCTTGGGTGGACCCGTGGTTCCCGAGGTGTAATTGATTGTGGCGAGGTCGTCGTGCGTCACCGAATCGGTGAGTGAGTCGAAAAGCACCGGCTCCTTTTTCGCGAGATCACTGCCGAGCTTTCTGAGATCATCGAAGCTCATAACGATGTCTTTTGACATGTCACATTCTTTCGTGTCGATGACGACGATCCTGGTAAGCGTCGGGCAGTCATCGAGAATCTGGAGGGCTTTATTCAATGCCGTCCTGTCTTCGGCGATGAAGACTTTCGATTCGGAGTTGCTGATGATGTATCCGATTTCATGGGCGGGAAGCGTGGTGTAGTGCGGGACCGTCACCGCACCGATGCTGATGATGCCGAGGTCGGCGATAATCCATTCAAGCCTGTTCTGGGAGAGCAGCGAGACACGGTCGCCCTTCCTGACGCCCAGGCTGTAGAGACCAAGGCCCACGGTCCTGGCACCTTCGTAGTATTCCTGCCAGGAGATGCCGCGCCATACCCCGTCCATTCTTTTTTCCACGGCGAGGCGCGAGCCGAACCTCTTCGCCTGGTTTCTCAGAATCTGTCCAAGATTTCCTTCCATGATGCGAATTCCTTCCTTTCGATGGCGTGCGGTTTCCGGGACAGTTACTTCTGCGTGATGCCCATGATTTTGCGCGCCTCATCCGGGGTTGCCGGTTCGCGGCCGAAGCAGGAGGCGATCTTCACCGCCCATTCAACCTGCTCGTAGCTTCCTTTCGCAAGCTCACCGCTCGGCACACGAGTGTTGTCCTCAAGACCCACCCGCATGTGACCGCCCATAAGGCACGACATGGTGATGGCAGGAAACTGTTCGATACCGACGCCGCAGGTGGTGAAGTTGGAACCTTCGGGCAGGGCGTGTACCATGGCAACAAAGGCTTCCGGTCTGAAGCGCTGGCCGCCCGCGACGCCCCATACGAAATTGACATTGTAGGGTTTGGAGAATATGCCCTGCTTGCCGATGAGGATGAAGTTGTCGAGGCCGCCGAAATCGTAGCATTCGATTTCAGGCTTTACGTTGTTGGTCTCCATGGCCTTGCCGAAATCCTGGAGCATGGTGAAGGTATTTTCGAACACGTAATCAATCATGACCTGCCCCGTGTTCCTGTCCACAATGCCGAAGTTCATCGTGTTTGTATTCAGGGACGCCATCGAAGGTTTGACTTCCACAATCTGGGTGATCCGCTGTTCCGCGGTCTTGAACATGCCCACGGCGGAGCTGAGATTCACTATCAGGTTGGGCACCCTCTCTTTAATGGCGTCGTGGGTCGCACGGATTCTGTCCACATCGTGGGTCGGCATGCCGTCGTCCTGGCGCGCGTGCACATGCACCATCGCGGCGCCCGCCTTGTAGCATCGCTCCGCTTCGTCGGCGAATTCCTTCGGCAGGTAGGGAACGGCGGGGTTCTGGTTTCTGAATGTGCCGGCGCCCGCAAGCGCAGCGGTGATGATGACTTTTTTGTCTGACATGATATCTGCCCTCCTTAAATTTAGTGGCTTCGTAAAAAGTCCAAATTCTCCGTTCCGCTTCATTCCTCGTCATTGCGGCGTACGTCAAAAGTACGCCTCATTCCTCGGAATTCGCGCGCCTTGAACCTGGAGCTTCTTACTTTGCCATCAATAGCTTGACTTTTTACAAAAACATTAAGTTTGTTTGATACAATCGTTTTTTATAACGGCTCGAAATGGTCGATGTCGAGAATTGTATTGGTGGTTTCCTTCGCGAAGACGGCCTTCACCCGCATGCCTGTCTTTACGTCTTCCACGGCGATTCCCTCGACAATGTGAGGGAACGGGGTGTCTGCACCGTCCACTTTTACGAGGGCCATGATATAGGGCGCCCTTCGGGGGAGGTGCTTATCGTTGTAGTTCACCACCGTGTAGTTGACGATGACTCCCTCATTCGAAAGCTCGACCCAGTTCTCGTCGAGCTACGAGAGGCATTTCTCGCAATACTCCCGGGGCGGCACGAATACCTTGTCGCATTTCGTACATTTGACACCGAGAATCTTTTTGTCGTCGCGAAGGGCGATGATGAATTTTGAGCCGACCCGCCCCGCAAAATACTGATTGGGGAGGGACATTTTGCCCGTCATTACCTTGCAGTCTTTCGTGATTTCTTTACTTGCAGCCATTGTGAATATCCTCCTTCAATCAATCGTCGATCTCGAAACACAAGAGATCCTCGTAGTTCCCCGTCCGCTCCTTGGCCCACACCGGCCGCACTTTGAGCCCCGGCTTGATTCTTGAGAAATCCTTGGGGTTCAGGAAGTGGGAGACGCTCTGATCCTTTCCCGCGCCGTCCATGACCATGAAAACCGCGGCGTAGGGCGTTTCACGGATTTTCCCCGTGAGCGGGTCGGGACTTGCATAGTAGACAAGGTCGACAATCGTCACCGTTGCGTTGGGCCCTACTTCGACAAATTCTTCGGACCTTACCCTGCAGTCGGCACAGATTTCCCGGGGGGGCGTCTGCACGCGGCCGCATGACGGGCAGCGGGTGGCGTAAAATTTCTTTTCCTTGAGCCCGGCGAACCACTTGCCCATGACGGGGCCCGTGGCGTAGCGCTGGTTGATTGTGGGGAGGCACTTCAATGAGATGAGTTCCTCACCCTTCGCCTTTTCTTCACCGGTATCAAATTTGGCAAAAAGCTTTGCCGAGTTTCCCGCCGCGCCGATGTCGCCGTCTATTTTTACCTGTCCCGAAGTGAACGCCGTCGCGCCGTCGAGTTTCCCCGTATTAAGATCCACGAACGTCTGGGCCGTCATTTTCAGGACCACCGAACAGTCGCTGTCCAGTCCTTCCTTCAAGGTGCAGGTCTTATCCTTCACCGCGATTGTCCATTTGCCACCACCTTCACCGGCGAGGTCATATCCCAGCTTCATGGTGACCCCCTCGGCCTTGTCAAGGCGGAATCGCTCTTTCATTGACTCCACGATGGTACGCGCCTTCACGATGGGGGTGAATTTGTTGAAGGCCTTGGGAAGGACGGTGATGAGAACGGTAATGTCGCCGTCAACCTTGAGGTTTCCCGAAGAAAGGGCTTCACCGGCATCCATCTTCCCGAGCGTGACGCCCACGAAAGTCTCCGCCTTGGCGTTGAGAACGACTGTACAGCCCGTGGGGGCGGCATCCAGCTTCTCGACTTTGATGGTGCCGTCCTTGATGGTGACTCTCCAGTACCCTCCGCCTTCGCCGGAGACGTTGTATCCGATTACGGTATCCACACCCTTGGTGCCTTCGGGTATGAACCGCCGCTCCATCGTATTGAATATATCCGCAACTGCTGCTCCAAAGTACTCAGCCATTTTCTTCCCTCCTACCAGTCAAGATATTTCTCGAGCATTATCAACACGGTCCACAAGGTTCCCCCGAATCCGGAGGCGAGGGCATGCCGGACCTCTTTCTTGATCTGCTGAGGTCCTGCGTCGCCCCGTATCTGCAGTGCCGCTTCGGCGGGCCGCAGGAGTGCCGTGGCACCGATGGGGTTTGACGCGATGACGCCGCCGGAGGGATTGATGGGTATCTTTCCGTCCAGGTCGAAATCGCCGCGCTCCAGCATTTTCAGATGTTCATCATTTTTAAGAAGGAGAAAATCCCTGAGCCAGTCAAGTCCCCACCACGCCGAGGGGTCGTACATCTCAAAGACGTCGAAGTATTCGACGGGGTTCTTTATGCCGTTGCGCTCGAAGAGCTTGCGCGCCGCATAATGATGGGTGGTCTCCGGTCGCTCGATGCCGAAGTTATTGAACGTTTCTTCCCGGTGCACGGTGATGTGGTCGCGCACCCAGACCGGATTCTTGCAGAGCTTCTTGGCCTTCTCCTCAGAGGCAAAAATAACCGCGCAGGCCCCGTCGCTCTGGGAGCACATATGAATAAGCCGCAATTCGCCCACGAGACGGGGAGACGTATTCATGAGGTCGTCCATCTGGTCGTATTCAAGGCCGAACCGCCGGTGGGCGCGGGGATTGAGGCAGGCGTGCTTGTCCATGAGAATGCGGTATTTCATGGCCGCCTTCTTGGCCCGCTCTTCTCCGAATTCCTCAATCATGAGGGTTGCCGTGGTGGCCGTGAGGGCCCCCGTCTGAAGATGACGGAACCAGAGGGGGTCCGCCATGTTGGTGATGCCGCCCGTGGTGTGGCCTTCCTGGAGTTTTTCGAGGCCGATTGCCATGACGACGTCGTACATGCCCGAGGCGACGAGACTATCCGCGGTGCAGACAAGGCTCGATCCCGTGGTGCCGCCCGTGGTGATGCGGAACTGGTCTTTTCCATGGGCGCCCGAACCCAGGGAGTGCCACATGTCGGGCTGATGGACCATTTCAAAGAGTTCCATGTTGCCGTGGACGACGCAGTCGATATCATCGAGGGTTATTTTGGCGTCCGCCAGCGCATTCCTCACCGCTTCATTTACCATTTCGGCCTGGTTCTGGTGTTCCTTATGGCTGGAATATTCGGTCTGGCCGATACCGACGATTCCCACGTGTCTGTTTTTTTTGTGTGTGCTCATAACGCTTCCTCCTTACGCTTCAAAGACTGCCACGGTGTGAAATTGACCGGCCCCGCCGGTGGTGCTCTGTGCAACACCGCAGGTGACATCGCTGGCCTGATGTTCTCCCGCGCTGCCTTTGAGCTGGAGAACGATCTCGGCCGCGCGGTAGAGCCCGCCTACGATGAGGGGATTGCCGGCCAGCATGCCGCCCGAAAGGTTCACGTTGTACTGTGCTGGCCCGTGGTCGTCGATGAATTTGCCGCCTTTTCCGTCACTGCAGAATCCAAGACCCTCCAGCCACATGGGCTGCTGGTAGGCGTAACAGTCCATCACCTCTACAAGATTGGCGGATTTTTTAATGTTCTTGATGCCCGCCATTTTGTAGGCCCTTTCCGCGGCCTTCTTGAGCGCGAAGTTGCTCACCGGGTCCCTGTCGCCGAGGAAGTAGCTGTCCATGCAGTTCCCGAATCCCGTCATCCATACCGGCGTATCGGTGAACTCTTTTGCCCTCTCTTCAGATGCCAGGAGAAATCCCACGGCGCCGTCGGAGACGGGGTAGGCATGGAGCGTCCTGATGGGATCGCAGAGCACAGGCGAGTACATGACCTCGCCCAACTCCACCGGTGCGGTTGCATTGGCATAAGGATTGCGAGCCGCCCACTGCCGAGCCCGGACCACTACTTTCGCCAGCTGTTCCCTAGTGAGCTTTGATTTCTCCGCATATGCGCGTGCCTGCAGCGCGGCCACGTTAAGGTAATCAAGTCCCATCGGCCTGCCATAGAAGGGGTCATAGGCAAGGTTGGTGCACATGTTACGGCTTTCCGACTGTGATTCCTTGGAATGCCCCGCCACGTATACCGCGTCCGCGTGGCCCGAGAGGATAATCGACATGGCGTATCCAAGTGCGTTCAGGCCGTCCTGCGCCGCCTTTTCCTCTTCCCGGTAATGGGCGCCAAGCACGTCCGTCATGCCGTTGTCCGATATGGTACGTGCGTCGAAAACGTCGTCGGAATTCGACACAATGGTGTGCACCCCGGTGTCTTCATCAAACGTCATCCCGGTCTGCGCCTGGATGTCTTCCAGCACGTCGAGGAGCATTGCCTGGAAACGTTTGTACCAGATGTTCGATTCACATTTGTGCTGGGCTACAGCACAGATTGCAACTCTTTTCATCGCAGCATCGGTCCTCCTTTGCTTTATTTTGTAGTATGTTATTTTCTATGTCAGGCGAGGACTATCGCCTTTGCCTGGCCCTTTGCATAGCAATTCGTGTACTCTCCCGCCTTGATTGCCGTCACGATGGTGTTCCTGTCGCGCTTCGCCTCCATCTCGATCCATGCCCGGCCGCAGCCCAGAATGGTGTGAGAGTCGTCGGAGGCGATCTTGGGGTAAGGTATTTCGTCGGTATCGAATTCCGGGGTATAAAACCCGTGGTGGGTCACCTCAACGGCGTCAATATCGTAAATCTGGGCTACGTGATCAATGCAGGCGATGGTCTGCTTCAGGGTGATGTCGTAATCGCCGGGGTGGTTGAAGGTATGAAGGGTGTAACCGAGGCTTTCGATTCTGCTCACGTGGACATACCCCATTGAAGTGCCGACGGTGAGTTCGATGCCGAAGAAGACAACCATGCCGGATTTTACGTCTTCAATTGCCTTCCGGTAGCTCGGCTTGAGGAGATGATCATGGTCCGTGAAGGCGATGAAATCAAACCCGAGCTCCGCATACCGGTCGGCGGCCTGCTGTGGAGTAAGTCTGCCGTCCGAGTAGGTAGTGTGAATATGGAGCTGGCCTCGTAAAAGCATGTTTCCTCAATCTGTCCGGCATGCCGGAGGCGGTCCCGGGGGCATGGTCCCATGTGTTCCGGCTGTCAGGTTTTGCTGCGCGTCCCGCCATGCCCGTTCTGCGCCATTGCACCGTGGAGAAATACCTGTATGATTCCGTTGATGGTACGCTGTTCACGCTGTTTCGTAATCTTCTCCTTGCCGAGTACCATGATTGATATGAAGGCCTCGATGGCGCCGAGAAAAATATACGTCAGGTAATGGGGTGCAACGTCGCTCCGTAAAATTCCGCGCTTCTGTCCTTCCGCCATGATTTCGTCGCAGAGGCTGAAAAATTTTCTGAATCTGGCCAGGCCGGCGTCCGTACGGTAAAGCGAGCTTCGTGAAACCTCGGTGATAAAGATGGAAAGGAGATTGAACTTGCTGGCGTACGTATCAAGAAAGAAACGTATGATGCGTTCGAGCTTGCCTTCAAATCCCGCCGATGATGACTTTTCCGCCTCGAGCATATCATACAGTGTCTTCCACCATCGCTCGACGATATGATCGAAGAAAACCTCCTTGCTTTCAAAGTAGTGGTATACCAGCCCGTAGGAAACGCCCGCCTTCTTGGCGATATCACCCATGCGCGTGTTGGCGAAACCCTTTTCGCAAAAAACTTCAAGTGCCGCGTCAACGATGAGTTCCTGTTTGTCGTTCTTTGCCATGGCGGCGACGCTACCAGAGGTTGACTGACATGTCAATTTAATTTTTATAAAGCGCGCTTTGTGCGCGGGGAGGGGGAAATGCACGGGAATGAATGCCCGTATTCACGCATGAAAATAAGGATAACGAAACCAAATTGTGGTAATGAAAATGAGTCAGAAGGTTTAGAGTGCAGGGCGTGAAAATTACATTCAAGGATATGCATATGAAATCGATGGGACGAAGATTCTTCTTGAAG
This sequence comes from Deltaproteobacteria bacterium, assembly GCA_026388515.1. Taxonomy (GTDB): domain Bacteria; phylum Desulfobacterota; class Syntrophia; order Syntrophales; family UBA2210; genus JAPLJO01. Next base: position 19,428 of record JAPLJO010000084.1, read on the forward strand.
GGAGCAACCGTTCTTTTCGGTTCCCTTGCCCTTTCCGCATACGGGCTGCGTACCGGGGGAAGCGGTGCGATTCCCGTGGCGATGAAGAAATCAGCAACGAATCGGGAAAAACTACTATTTATCTCTATCGATGGCCTGCACCCCGCTTACCTGGACCTGGATGCCCTTGGATATCCGGGAGGCGGTGACGGCAACTGGCTGATGCCCAATATCCGCGCGTTTCTCAAAAAGGCGGTGTGGTATAGAAACGCGAAGGCCTTCCTGCCGGCAGCCACCGATATGAACCATCTGAATGCGCTGGCGGGTACATCGACCGCTCAAACGGGCATTATCGGTGTATGGGCCCAGCCTGTCGGCTGGGACGAAAACGGCGACGCCGTCATCCGTCCCACCAGTCTTTCTTTTGCCAAGGATGATAAGGGACGGCCCGTGGATACACTCTTCCATGCGTGGAAACGCCGCTGGCCTGATTCGAAGACATTCCTTATCACGGGGAAAGAATGGGTCGGTGAGATGTTCCGCCTCAACGGAACGGATCAGGTCGTGGATATCCTGGTGACGGGGTCCGAGTATCCCGGCTACCTTCAGCCGCCAGAACGTGAAGGTTTCGCTGATCCGCGTACGGACCGGGATGCAGCCTGCGACCCCGAATCGGGGCGCCTCGGATTTTTTGATGGACCGATGGGGCCGAGTGACATAATGACGCGGGCGTATACGGGGCAGGGGAGTTTGCTGACGCTCCAGATGGAACACTTTGCCGGTCACTTTCCCCATGACAGATGGATTGCCGAGTCTGCCCTGGAAATATTTAAGCGTGAGGATCCCGATATGGCATACATTCTCCTTGCCCAGTGTGACGATGCAGGTCACTGCATCGGGAGCGCCTGGGATCCCGCGGAATTTGTAAAGACGGAAGTGCCCTATGAAGTGCCGGACGGATGCGAGCAGCATCCTGGTTATCAACTGGTCAGCAGCAGAAACCGTCTCCTTTTCAGAGAAGCCATCCTTGATGCAATCCGCGACGTCGACATCCAGTTCGGCCGTCTCATGGATGGTCTGGAAAAACAGGGGGTGAGCGACCGGGCGAAGATTATACTGCTGAGCGATCACTCCGCGGTGAATCACCTCTTTACTGACGACTTTTCATCCACCGATGTCATGGGCCTGCTTGAGGGCGCGGGGCTTGTAGAGAAAAATGTATATGCCTTCAGCGTGAGCAGTTACGGTGTTCTGTACTGGCGCACTAATAAGGCGAGTGTACCGAGTGCAAAGGCTTTCCTTGAAGCACACAGGGCGGTGAACCCGGAGACCGGCAGGAATGAATGCCCGTGGTGGGTGCTGGACCGCGGCGACATGAAACACGGTGTCGAAGGAGTGTGTCTGCCCGGGGAACTCTACCACACCTACTACATCGAGGTTGACAGGGAAAGAACGATGATATGGCCAGACCTTGTTATCCTCGCGAAAAACGGCTGGCAGATACCAGTCTACAACGGGCATGTGCCCAATGTCGGTATCAGGGCGCCGAAATGGTCACCGCCGTGGCGCGTGTACAATGGAGGTCATGGCTCGGTTGATACGCTACCCATCGTCGCCGCGCTGTCGGTCCCCGGGGGAAAA
>JAPLJO010000087.1 GCA_026388515.1 Deltaproteobacteria bacterium
CCCTCGATGTTTTCACGGCAGGCCGTGGCGTGCGGCACCATGGGTGTCCGCACCCAGAGCGTCCGCGGCGTAGTATGTGCTTCAATATGCCGGCGAAGCCGGATGAGATTCTCCAGTATGAGTTCATTGGAGCGGCCGGTAAGCCGCCGGTGCTTTTCCGGGTCAATTTCTTTCACGTCGAAAAGCACGAGGTCGGTATGGGTCAGGAGTGTCTCAAGCGTCTCCCAGGAAGCCTGGCCGCAGGTATCGAGGGCGGTATGAATGCCGCGGGACTTCAGTGCGCGCAGAAGAGCCGCGGCAAACCGGCCCTGAACGGAGGGTTCTCCCCCCGATAGAGTCACGCCGCCTTCCGATTTTTCGAAATACACACGGTCCTTCAGCACCTCGGTGACGAGGGAGTCCAGCTCCCATTCCTTCCCGATGAGCTCCATTGCCGTGGAGGGGCAGGCATCGCTGCAGCGTCCGCAGACGGTGCAGCGCGTCCGGTCGATCACCATGCCCGCCTCGCTGAGTGTGAGCGCGTCTTCCGGGCACGCCTTGATACAGCTCCGGCAGCCGATGCACCGGGTCTTCATCCACTGCAGTTCCTGCGTCCGCGTGAGGGACTCCGGGTTCTGGCACCAGATGCAGGAAAGGCTGCACCCTTTGAAAAAGACCGTGGAGCGTATGCCCGGCCCGTCCTCGGTGGACATACGCTGAATTTGAAGGATCGTGCCGCGGGAATTGTGCGGCGGGTTCGCCGTTCCGTCATTCATCTCGATATTCGCCTACAGCCGACAGTGACTTTCGCGGGCGATGATTTCATCCTGAAGTTCCCTGCCGATGCTCGTGAAGTAGGCGTTGTATCCCGTGATTCGCACCAGGAGCGAGTGATAGTTCTCGGGATTTTTCTGCGCGTCTCGCAGCATGTCGGCATCGATGATGTTGATCTGGAGCGAGCTGCCCCCTTTCTCGATATAACCCTTCAGGAAGGCCTTGAATTTCAGCCGGTGTTCCGGGTCCCTGAGAAGCGAGGGGTTGAGCGTGATGGTGTGGCTCGCGCCGTTCGGAAGACTGGAGAGATAATCGCCCCAGTCACCGGCACCGTTGACCGTCCGCCCGCCCATCACTTTTCCCACGGAGTTGACATTCGCCGTGGGTCCCTTGCTATCGGCGCCGTTGGAGGGGCAGATGGCATTCGACAGAAACTGTCCCTTCGGCCGCCCGTCGGCGCTGGCCGCCATGATGTAGCCGTCGCTTACCCAGTAATTCCAGCTCAGCATCCCGGGCCGGAACTGCCGGTTCGTCGAGGCGGTTTTGTATTTCCAGACCTCCCCGGTCCAGAGGTCCATCACCTTTCCGGCCATGGCGTCGGCTTCATCGTCGTCCCTGCCGTACTTGGGCGCCTTGAACTTTACCTTTGCCTGGAGCACCTCGTGACCAGCCCAGTTGTCCTTCAAGGCCCGTATGAGCTCGCCCATGGTGCATTCCCGCGTGTCGTAGACAAGATATTTGACGGCGAGCAGGGAATCCACCGTGGTTGCGAAGGTCACACCTTCGATGGTGGTGAACCCGAGCTGGGCGCCTCCCTGTGTGATGTCGAGTCCCTGCTCTGCGCAGCCCTTCACGAGACAGGAGAGGTACGGCGTGGGGGAAAATGCCGCTCTCGTCGATTCTGAAAGTTCATAGGTCTCGACGCATTTTTTCACGATGTAGCGCGTCTGCGTTTCATAGGCATTCCAGAATTCATCCCAGGTCCTGAGACGGGACGCCTCGCCGGTCTTCGGGCCGTCCTGCGTAATTGTTTCCTTTTTCATCGTGATGGGGTCCACGAACTGGACCATGTCCCTTCCTCCCGTGAGCGTCAGCTCTACGGCCTTCAGAAGGTTGAGATTGTTGTCGACCGTGCCCGACCGGTCGTTGCCCACCATGGTATTTTCAAGGCATCCCACCGGCGCATACTCGTGGACGTTGGTTTCGTTGATGAGCGCCTCGCAGCCCGCCACTTTCGCCTGACGCATCATGCCCGCCATGGAACGCTCATCGAAGTTCAGAAGAAAGGGAGAGCCCTGGCTCGACGAAATCATATCCACCACGGTGTCGAGGAGCTTATCGGAGCTTCCCCGGTGGAGGCGCACGTTCGGCTTGGGCTCCAGGATGGGCGACATTTCGTCGATGACCTCGAGCATCGCGTAGGTGAGGTCGTTCGTCATGTCGCGACCCCCGGCGCCCACGCCGGAGAGCGTGATGAGCTGGCCGTAGCCCGCCGTGATACCCTGGTTGCCGCCCACGCGAATCATCGCATCGTAGGCCGTGTTCGCATGGACCCAGAAGCACTTCATTATCTCTTTCCCGAATTCCCTGTCCATCCCCTGCGATAGTGACCGCTGCCACCAGGGATGGAGATACTGGTCGATTCTCCCGAAGGAGACGCCGGGGCCGGGATAATTTTCATCGCTCATGATGAGCATGTGGGTAAGCCAGAGGGACTGCACGGCCTCCCAGAAGGTGGCCGCGGGCTCCCAGGGCACCCGTTCGAGATTCCTCGCCATCTGGACGAGTTCCTCTTTTCTGCCGTTTGTCTGTTCGCGGGCGGCAAGTTCACGGCATCGCGCCGCGTACTTCGCCGCCACGTCCTTCGGCATGATGGCGGCCGTCATCATGGCGCGTATCTGAGCGCCCTTCGCCCCTTTCTGCTCGGCATCGGAAAGAAGGTCATAGCGGGCCTGAAGCTCCGCGTGTATGCCCTTCCAGCCGATCTGCAGCGCCCGTTCGAACCAGGGGATGAGGTGGCCGCTCGTGGCTCCCGAATTGCCGTAGCCGTGATCGTGGAGCCACTTCATCCGCGCGCGGTTCCCCTTTTTCCCGTACACCCGCGCATCCCGGGCCTTCACCTCTTTCGCGGTCCAGCATTTCGATGTCTGCACGTTGAACCGGCCGCCGGCAATCAGGTCGCCGGGAAGTATCTCCTGAGGCACGTAGTTCACCATCACTTCCTTCATGAACCATGCCTTCCGCTCGGGAAGGCTCCAGGTCCAGAAATCCTTGTGCAGGGCGACGGGCCTGGCCGCCTGGTACGTGGATGAACGGAATGTCTGCATGAAGGGGTACGTCTCGGGGACGATATAGAAAGTCGTCTCATCGAACAGGACGTCCCAGGGCGTTCCCGTCGTCCAGGCGGTAAATTCGTTGTTCCACGCGCGTTCGATTCCCTTGAAATAGTAGTCCCGGAGGTTCTTGATTCTCGGGGAAAGGTTTCCCGGTTCCTTCAGTTTCGGATGCAGGGATTCTGCGGTACTGATGCTCATAGTAGTTCTCCTTGTCGCTCGTGACGGGACCCTGAGATCATGTCCTGCGCACCGCGTCGCGCCATCGTGTCAGAATTTCCGCGCGCGTATTCCCGTCCATCTGTGGTTCAAATACCCGGTCTTCCTTCCAGGCATGCTTGATTTCGTTGACATCTTTCATGAGACCGGCGCCCAGGGCGGCGAAAAAGGCCGCGCCCAGTGCTGTCGTCTCCACCACTTTCGGCCGTATGATACGGCATCCCAGAAAATCGGCCTGCATCTGCATCAGCAGGTTATTGGCGCTGGCGCCGCCGTCCACCTTCAGCCCCACGAGCGAGCGTCCGCAGTCGGACTCCATGGCGGAAAGTATTTCCACGTTCTGGAGGGCGATTCCCTCGAGGGCCGCGCGCGCGAGATGGGCGCGGGTCGTACCGCGGGTGATTCCCGTGATGATTCCCCGCACCTCGGACCTCCAGTGGGGCGCGCCGAGCCCGACGAAGGCGGGCACAAAGGTCACGCCTCCGGTGTCGGAAACCTTCAGGGCCAGCTCTTCGATTTCCGCCGCGTGCTCGATGATGCGAAGCCCGTCCCTCAGCCACTGGACCGCCGCCCCGGCAATGAATACGGACCCTTCCAGTGCATAGGTGGCCGTGTCACCGAGCTTCCAGGCAACAGTGGTCAGAAGCCTGTTCCCGCTCGGGACAGGGGTGCCTCCGGTATTGAGAAGCAGGAACGCCCCCGTGCCGTAGGTGCATTTCGCCTCGCCCGGAGCGAAGCAGGCCTGTCCGAAAAGGGCCGCCTGCTGGTCTCCCGCGCACCCGCAGATAGGGATGCCGTCGGGAAGCCCCGGCACATCCCTGGTGTACCCCATCAGGTCGGCACACCCCCTGATCTCAGGCAGCACTTCCATGGGCACATCGAGAATGCCGCAGAGCTCTTCATCCCACAAGAGCGTTTTCAGGTTCATGAGAAGGGTCCGCGATGCATTCGTCACATCGGTCACATGGGATCTTCCGTCGGTGAGTCTCCATATCAGGTAGCTGTCAATCGTGCCGGCGGCCACCCGCTGTGCCTTCACCTCGTCCCGGAGTCCCGGCACGTTATCGAACTGCCACTTGAGCTTGGTGCCGCTGAAATAGGGATCGAGGAGGAGTCCCGTCTTTTCCGTAAACACCTTCTCGTATCCCCCGGCACGCAATTCATTACAGATCTCCGCCGTGCGGCGGCACTGCCAGACGATGGCGTGGTGGTAGGATTTTCCCGTCTGACGGTTCCAGATGACGTTGGTCTCGCGCTGATTGGTGATGCCGATGGCCCTGATATCGGAAGGCGAAAGGACGTCCCCGCGCAGCGCGTCGCGGATGGCCCCGAGGAGCGAATCCCAGATGTCGTCGGGATCGTGTTCAACCCAGCCGGGCTGCGGGTATATCTGGCGGAATTCGCGGTACCCCCGCGCGAGCACGCGCAGATCCCCGTCAATGAGCACCACCGTCGTGCCCGTGGTTCCCTGGTCGATGGAGAGTATCACCTCCGCCATTCCCGTCTCCCCTGTGAAGCCATCTACTTTATCTCATCGACGCGCAGCGGAAACTTGGACATCGCCTCGCAGCCGCTCTTCTTAATCAGTATGGGGTTCTCGTAGCGGAACCCGATATTCTCCTCCGGACAGGCGTACTGCATGGCGCAGATGAGCACCTCGTTTTCCTGGTACGCATGATCAGGGTTTGTCCAGTACGGGAAGGGCCCGTCATTGACACCGATGCGCCACTCGTCGCCCATCATGCCGATGCCGTGCTCGAAACCGGGGACCATATAATCGGCAAAGCCCCGGGAATCGGCGAAGTCAATCATCTCCTGCGCCAGCGTCGAGGGGGTAATGCCGGCATGGTAGGTTTTCAGCGTGAGTTTCACCATATCAACGAAGTTATTCGCGTGCCACCACTGGCGGTCGGTGGCGGGGCTTATAAGATAGTTATGCGCATGATCACCCAGGCAGAGATTGAACATGGCATGAATGTCAATCATGAGAGGTTCGCCCGCCTTCACTTTCTTTCTTGTCGCCGGCGTGCAGGCGCCCGCGGCGTATCCGGTGCGGTATCCGCTCGCGATTTCATTACCTCCCGTAAAGGACCACTCCCATTCGCTTCCCGCCTTTCTCATGGCGTAGGCGGCGAGCCCCGCGATTTCCGTTTCCGTCATGCCCTTGTACCCGCCGTTGATGAGGGCCTTGTAGACCGCGCGGTGGCCGATATCAACGATCCTCGATGCTTCCCTGAAGCGGTTGATGGTGCCTTCGTCCTTGATGATGGAGAGCTTGTCGACGATGGTGTGTGCATTCACGAAAGTCACGCCGGGGAGTGCCGCCTTGAACTGCTCATACTCGAAGAGCGTGAGATTCCCTTCGGGGAGATAATTCGACATGCCGCTTTCGATTCCCAGCCGTCCCTTGTTCTTCTTCAGATGTCCCTTGATGAGGTTGATGATCAGCTCGATCTGGTCCTGCCCTCCCAGGGGCCCGAACCCGAGGACGTGGTCTTCATCGAGCCACGATTCGTCGGCAATCCGCGCGGCATCGATGACAAAGGTGAATGCCGTGGGCAGTCCCTCGACGGGAATCACTATGAAGCTTCTCCAGGGGCAGAAGGCATCCAGCGTCCATGAAAGGGTTCTCAGTCGCGAGCCAAGATAGACGTCAATCTTCGCCTTTGCCATCTCCTTCTGGATGCTTTTAATACGCTTTGGAAAATCAATGAAAAATGGGTCTTTCGCTTGTTTCGTCATGAGTGCAACCTCCCGTTAATAGACTGCCGGAATAGAGGAAAGGACCTTCTGAATACGGTCGGAAACCGCCGCGAGCTTCAATGCCTTGACCAGGTTCCCTCTCAGCTTGACCTTTCCCGTCATCAACGCCCTCTGCGAACCCATCTCCTGCTTCGTGACCTTCGCAAAGATGTCGTAATTGCCGGTGATGGTAAACTCCGCCGCGGGTGGTTTTCCCTCGCCGATCTCGAGGTCTACCAGCTTGCCTTTCACGTAATTGAAATAGAAGTATTTTTCCTTGCCGCCGGGACAGTTCTTGTAGATATTGCTCATAGACGACGTGATGTGGTTCATCTTCTCGGGCGGGAGCACTTCTTTAAGACGTTTTTCAGCCTCTACCCTCCACTCCTCGCTCAGGTACGCCAGTTTTTCAGCCATGTCTCTCCTCCTTTACATGTGTATATGATTCAATGGTGTTCTTTCTTTTTCACCTGAATATCCCGGAGCGAAACTCACCGCCGGACGCATACCTTTCTGACGGGTGCGTATTTTTCCACGAAAGCATTTTAATGGCAAACGAAATCGCAACGATCAACAGATTGTTGAAGGCAACTCTTTTTGAGGGGGCAGGCCCATTAAATCCCATCTCCGTTCTCGTACAGCATCTGCCGTGCTTCCGCCTGCGATATGTGACTGTAAGGCGGCACGCTTTCGACGAGCCAGACATTGCCGCCGATGACGGAGCCTCTGCCGATGGTAACCCGTCCCAGTATCGTCGCCCCGGAGTAAATGGTCACATCATCCTCCACGACAGGATGGCGGGGAATGCCCTTTACCGGCTTGCCTTCCTCATCGAGCTTGAAACTCTTGGCCCCCAGGGTGACTCCCTGGTAGATGCGGACCCGGTCACCGATCACGCAGGTCTCCCCGATGACCACTCCGGTTCCGTGATCAATGAAGAAGTGATTTCCGATGGAAGCGCCGGGATGGATATCGATTCCCGTCGCGCTGTGTGCGCACTCCGTAATCATCCTTGGAATGAGGGGAATCTCCTGCCGGTGAAGTTCGTGGGCCAGGCGGTAATTTGTGATGGCCAAAAGACCTGGGTAACAAAAGATGACCTCATCAGGGCTGGAGGTGGCAGGGTCCCCTTCATAGGAGGCCTGGACATCCGCGACCAGCATCCGCTGGATATCAGGAAGCCTAGCAAAAAAGCGGCTGGTAACGGCCTGTGCGCGGTTGTCACAGACAGGACAGCAGAACATGTCTTCACTGCATGAAAAGCAGAGACCCCTTTTAATCTGTTTTTCCAGAATGGGGCGTATCCGGTCCAGCACCGCACCCACGTGAAAGTGGACGCTGTCGGCGCTGAGTCCTGAAAAGCCGAAATACCCGGGGAAGAGCACGGAACGCAGCGCCTCCACGACGTCGATAATGACGTCCCGGGAAGGAAGGGGCTGGTTATGATGATTCCGCCTCATGGCCCCCGAAAAGCCATTATTCACCACACACAGTGAATCCACGAGGGCTGAGAGGCCACCCTCTTTTGTTTCATCCACAGTCGCTTTATCCTGAAAGATTGTCATGTTTTATATCCTTATTATATCGATTCTTCACAAACGCCATCTCTGACCCGGAGCACCCGCCCCGCGTAGCGGCTCATCTCCGGATTATGGGTCACGACGATGATGGTATGCCCCTCATCATTAAGATGTTTCAGGAGATCCATGACTTCCAGGGCCGTGGCGGTGTCAAGATTGCCGGTGGGTTCATCGGCAAGCAGGATTGGAGGGCGGTTCACCATGGCCCTCGCGATGGCGACCCTTTCCTGTTCACCGCCCGAGAGCTCATCGGGAAGCCGGTCCTTCTTATCCCCCAGTCCTACCTGTGTCAGAATCTCCACGGCCATCTCTTTCTGGCGACGCGACGGTATACCGGTAATGGCGAGAGGCAGGGTTACATTTTCCAGTACCGTGAGATAGGGAATCAACTGGAAGGACTGAAAGATAAATCCGACGTATTCACTGCGGAAGTCCGCACGCTGCTCACTGGAAAGCCCGTAGATGTCCAGGGTATCCACGAGGACCTTGCCGCGGCTTGGATGGTTCAGTCCCCCCATGATGGAAAGTAGTGTGCTCTTGCCCGACCCGGATGGACCCATGATGCAGATGAACTCGCCGTCGTCGATGGTAAGTCCATCCCTCGTATCGCCGGGACGACCGTCTCACGGATTTGGTAATCCTTCGCAAGCTCATGCACTTCGATAAAATGATTTTCCTTTTTCATATGTCCTCTTACAGGGCCCGGAGCGCGACGCTGGGATCCAGGTCACTTGCCTTCCACGCGGGGTAAAGGCCGGCCAGCAGACTTAAGGATACACCGAGGAGCACAGACATGACACCGGTGGAGGCCTGCCACCCCGCGAATTGTCCTCCCGTCACCCAGGGCATGATGCCCCATGCAGTGACACTGCCCGCAAGGTATCCTAAGAGGCCACTTATAAATCCGATTCCCATGGCCTCCAGGAGAATTATCTGCATGACATGCCCGCGGCGGAATCCGATAGCCCTGAAAATGCCGATTTCCCTTGTTCTCTCATTGACGGACCCCATCATCGTGACGAACACGAGAAGAGATCCTATCACCATGATAAGGGCCGCCACACCGTAACTGAAGGAGCGAATGAGATCGATGGACTGCATCTTCGAGAGAACCACCTGTTCAAGGGCGGTCACTTTCGCTTCGGGGAATTTCTCGGCGATCTGCAGCACAATCTCGGCGATGGGACATCCGCGGCAAAAGGCGGCGATTTCCACAAGGGATATCTTCCCTTCTTTTCCGAGGAGTGTCTGCATGCGCTTCAGGTCCCCGATGAGAACCCCGTCATCGGCGGTTCCTGTGGATTCGAGAATGCCTGTGACGGTAAAGTCCTGTGCGCCCAGTGTCACCTTTTCTCCCACCGTCAGGGGGAGCGCCGATGCCGCGTCGGACCCCGCAAGAAGCTCATCGTTCCTTTCCGGAAGACGGCCGTTGATGCGCCACCATGTTTTGAGAGAGTATTCCGACTCCAGATCGACTCCCATGACAAGGACCTGCGTGCCCTTGAGAACGAGTGTTCCAAGAACTTTGGGTGCGATGACTCCCAAATTGCGGCTGTTTTCGATGGTTTTGAGGTCTTTGAGCTTCTCCTCGCTGAATTCCCCGGTTTTGTAACTGACACCTCCCACGTTGAGCCCGCCATAACTGAGAGAAAGATTTTCACTCTTCGGCACCATGACAATGTTGGCGCCGAAACGGTCAAGGCGATCCTCGACGTCACGCGTCATGCTGTCCACGACAGAGAGAAGCGCCACGATAGTGGCCATGCCGATGGTCAGACCGGCAACAAGAAAAAGCATTTTGCTTTTTCGCCGCTCGAGATGGTGCAGCGAGATATCATGCAGTCTCATGATTCCTCACCTCCTGCGCTTTCGTGGCCTGTCATGCCGCGTGCATGGGGTGTCTGGTTGAGCAGGTCCGGCTCCAGCTTCAGCGACGAGAGATGGGCGGTGATCCTGCCGGCGTTCATGACCCTTCTGTCGAAGGTCACCACGAGGCGGGTCCCCTTCTTGTCGGCAGCTGCGTTTCTGACTCCCGGCAGCTTTCGGAGAGATTCTCCCACATCTGGCGGCCAGGGATGACCGTCGTGCCGTTTATAGATGGCATCGTCCAGGTGGCGTGTCTGGAGCCATGTCAGGGCCTTTGGAAGGGCAACCGACCCAAGGCCCACAATGATAATAAGAGAAACGACGGTGGCCGCCACGCCGAAACTCAGCCCCCGCTTTCTGACCCCGAGCACTTTTTCTCTTTTTTCCCTGTATGTGTCGGCATTGTATGTCATGTGGCGCTCCGCACGTCCTACTTGACGTTCTTAAAGTATCGCGTCGTGTCGTTGATATCCTTCATGAAGATGACCACTTCGCCCTTTTCAATACGATTGCCCAGGGACACGGGATTGCACCCCCCGCTTACCGCATTCACGCGTTCCAGGAGAAAACGCCGGCCGCAGTTGAGGCACACCATATATTCACCCTGCTGAGCATATCCCTTACCCGCCTCGTAACAGACGTCGCAGGCATTGAGGGCGGTACGGATCACGCCGTCACGGCTCTTTACCACGAAAAACGTTACTGTTGTTCCGTCGGCGGCGGCAACCTCGAAGAAGCGCGCCTGCCCGCTTATGGTATCCACGGGAATACGAAGCGCCCCTTCTTTGGGAACCAGCTTTTCCGGGCTGCTGCCCCATAAGGCCTCCGCCGTCGCCGGTATCATTCCCTGAAAGAGAAGTCCTGCCATAATTATTCCCACAATCAGTTTTTTTGTCATTTTATGTTGTCCTTTCTTCGTAAATCACGCCAATTGAATCGCCGCTGCAGATGCAACCGCCCGCGACCACGCGTGCAAAGACCCCTTCCCGGGGCATGATGCAGGTTCCCACCTGCTCTAAAATGGCACAGCCCTTGTGGCAGGCCTTTCCTATCTGGGTAATCTCCAGAACGACTTCGCTTCCCGCACGGAGCCGCGTCCCCGGCGGGAGGTGATGCAGTGCAATCCCGGAGACGGTCAGATTCTCCGCAAAATCCCCCGGCCCCACATCGATGCCGAGATTTTTCATCTTTGCAATACTTTCAACCGCGAGCAGGCTTACCTGCCGCAGGATACCATCCTCGGCGTGGGCATCTCCCAGGAGGCCATGGTCTTTCATAAACATTCCAGATGGAACCGCCTCCTTCCGGATACCCGTGCGGTCACTGCTGCAGACTGCCACCACGATGCCTTTCATCATGCTCATCTCCTCAGGTGACACGCTCTTCACCGGCGTAAATATTCATCCGCCCTCCCCTGACAAAACCGATGAGTGTGATGCCGAATGTTCCGGCCAGTTGAACCCCCATATCGGTGGGCGCCGACTTCGAGATGATGACGGGAATATTTCTTTTGGCAACCTTGAAGAGAATTTCCGAGGAGATGCGGCCGCTGGTGATCAGGATCCCGTCGGCAACGGGAATATCCTCCATAAGGCAGCGTCCGAAGATCTTGACAATGGCGTTGTGCCTGCCGATATCCTCGGCAAAAACCAGAATATCCTCACGACTGCACAGCGCGGCACTGTGAACGCCGTGGGTGCTTCGGTAGATTTCAGAGTGCCCCTGAAACCGCCGCGACAGGTCGAGAATCTCTCCCGGTGCGAGACTGATATTCGAGGTCACCTTCACGGGTGATTCCAAATCGGCAAAGCTGTAAAAAGAGATTCCCTTGCCGCACCCCGTCGTCAGAACCCGCTTGAGAAAGAGCTCGCGGTCGAGTTCTTTCCTTACCTTCGTGGTGATCCGTACGATGCCCCTTTCATCGTCCACCTGGACTTCGCTCAACTCCTCCCGCGACGAGAGCAGACCCTCGGATACGAGAAAACCCACGGCCAGCGCCTTAAGATCCGCCGGTGAACAGAGGAGGGTGACGAGCTGCTCGTTATTCAGCATGATGGTCAAAGGATATTCCCGTGCCGTCCAGTCCGTGCGTCGTTCTTTCCCTTCACGGTCGGCACGGACAACGGGTAACTCACTTTGCATGGATGATGTTTCCTGCATGTCCGTCCTCAGTCCTTCCCCGTCATATCCTGCGTCTCATTCGCTAAGATCGAGCATGCGCCTGATGCTTGCATACGCCCTCTGTCTCACCTCTTCCGGCACGATGATTTCGTGCTGCATATCCTCAAGCGCCCAGAGTATCTTTTCAAGGCTTGTCAGTTTCATATTCGGGCAGACGGCGTGGGCGGACACCGGATGAAAGGTCATGCCGGGGTTCTCCTTCTGAAGGCGGTGAATAATTCCCCGCTCCGTGGCGACAATGAATTCCCGCACGCCGCTTTCTTTCACGTAACGGCACATTCCCTCCGTAGAGGCAATGCGGTCGGCGAGTCCCCTGACTGCTGACGTGCATTCGGGGTGCGCAATGACTGCGGCCCCGGGATAAAGGGCCTTCTGGTGTCTCACGTGTTCCGGAAGAATCATTGCATGGGTGGGGCAGTAGCCGGGCCAGACGATAAAGGATCGTCCCGTCTGCGCTGATACGTAATCCGCCAGGTGACGGTCCGGGACGAAGATGATATCGCGGGCATCCTTTAGCCCTTCCTGCACCATTCTCACGGCATTAGCGGACGTGCAGCACAAATCACATTCCGCCTTTATCTCGGCGGTGGTATTCACGTAGCAGAGGACACCGGCTCCGGGATTTTCCGATTTGAGCGTCCTGAGCTGGTCCGCGCTTATCATGTCCGCCATGGGGCATCCCGCAGCCCTGTCCGGCAGGAGGACCATTTTCCGGGGCGAGAGAATCTTCGCCGTTTCCGCCATGAAGTGGACGCCGCAGAATACGATGACGTCGGCATCCGTTCCAGCCGCCCGAATGCTGAGACCCAATGAATCGCCGACATAATCGGCAATGTCCTGGACCTCCGGAATCTGGTAGTTGTGGGCCAGGATGACGGCGTTCCTCTTATGCTTCAGTGCCAGGATTTTTTCTCTAATGCTCACGGCCTGCCTCCCTGATGACACCGCTTCACGATTTGCCTTTACGCCTCTCCATATAATCCTCGATAGCCGACCGGAGGGCCTCCTCAGCCAGGACGGAACAGTGCATCTTGATGGGCGGGAGCCCGCCCAGGGCCTCCGCCACCGCACTGTTCGAGATGGCCAGGGCATCCTCGATGGTTTTTCCCTTCACCAGTTCCGTCACCATGGAACTGGTGGCAATGGCCGCCCCGCAGCCGAAGGTCTTGAATTTTGCATCGGTGATGACGTTGTTCTCCACTTTGATGTAGAGATTCATGATGTCGCCGCAGACGGGGTTGCCGACCTTGCCGATGCCATCGGCATTTTCGATTTCCCCCACATTGCGGGGATTGCTGAAATGCTCCATTACTTTTTCACTGTACTGGCTCATTGTGTCCTCTTTTCTTTTTCTCCGGATTCCGGTTTTTTCCTTACCTGCTCTTTGTTATTTCCCTCATTTCACGCCTTATCCCGACTCTGATACAGGGGTGACATGGACCGCAGCCGCTTCACTACCTGGGGCAGAACCTCCAGCAGGCGGTCAATGTCCGATGATGTCGTCGGCCGTCCTAGGCTGAACCGCAGTGAGCCGTGGGCCGTTTCATGGGTAAGGCCGATAGCCATGAGCACATGGGAAGGCTCCAGGCTCGAGGAAGAACACGCCGAGCCGGTAGCGGAAGCGATTCCCAGGAGATCCAGGCTGAGCAGCATTCCTTCCCCTTCAACATGGGCTATGGACACATTGACATTTCCGGGAAGGCGAAGATGGGGATGCCCGTTGAGTTTCACCTCTCCGATGCTTTCCATGATTCCCCGAATCAGCCTGTCCCTGAGGGCGGTAAGGTTCCTGATTTCTCCCTCCATGGAGCGCTTCGCCAGTTCAACCGCCTTCCCGAAGCCGATGATGCCGGGAACGTTGAGGGTAGATGCCCGTCGATTGTTCTCCTGCTCGCCCCCGTGCATGAAGGGAGTGATTCTCGTCCCCTTCCTCAGATACAGGAGCCCCACTCCCTTGGGACCATACAGTTTGTGTGCCGAGGCGCTCATGAGATCCGCGTTCAGCTCATCCACCGTGAAGGGAAGATGGCCGAAGGTCTGCACTGCATCGGTGTGAAAGGGAATGCCCCGCTCCCTGGCAATTCCTCCGATTTCCCTTACGGGCTGAATAGTGCCGATTTCGTTATTGGCATGCATGATGGAGACGAGGATTGT
>JAPLJO010000135.1 GCA_026388515.1 Deltaproteobacteria bacterium
GCCGGTGCTCTGAGTGCCTGAGGTGTGGTTCCGGCAGAGTCCGGCCGGAGGCGTTACTCAATACTATGTGTCCGGTGAATATTCAATACCTTTTATGAACCTCAGTCGCTATGCTTCGGAAGCGACAGGGTGGAGACTACCTCTTTCACATGGGTGCTTCTGTTCATGCTGTAGAAGTGGAGTCCCTCGATTTCGTCGGTGAGAAGTTTTTCGCTCTGGCCGATGGCGTACTCGATCCCGTATTTCTCCACTTCCTCATCCTTCTCACTCACCCTGTAGAGCTTTTCGTGGAGTGCGGAAGGAATCGTGGCGCCGCAGAGCGATGCCATTTTCTGAATCTGCTTGTAGTTGAAGATGGGGAAGATGCCTATCTTGATCGGCACGGTGACTCCCTGCGCCATTACGCGTTCACGGTATCGCAGAATCATATCGTTGTCGAAGCATATCTGGGTGATGATGAAATCGGCTCCCGCCGTCACTTTACGCTTGAGATTCGCAAGGTCGGCTTCCATGCTTATAGCTTCGGGGTGTTTTTCCGGATAGCCGGCGACACCTATTGAAAGGTCGGCCTCGGCGGCGATCAATTCCACCAGTTCGCTGGCGTAGCCGAAACCGCCTTCCGGCTGCACGAATTCCTGCTCGTCCTGCGGGGGGTCTCCCCTCAGGGCAAGGACGTTCTCAATATTATGTTCCCGGAGCCGGCCGAGGACTTCGGCGATCTCTCTCCTAGTGGACTGCACGCAGGTGAGGTGGGCGAGAGCTTCAATTTCGAGGTCGTTCTTGATCGTGGCGGCGATTTCAACCGTCTTATCCCTCGTGGTTCCTCCCGCGCCGTAGGTCACTGAAATGAAATGGGGACGAAACACCTTCAAATCCCTGATTGCCGCGTAGAGATGCTCGATATTGCCGTCGCGTTTCGGCGGGAAGACCTCGAAGGAAAGCGTAAATCTGTTGTTCGTCTGCATGTCGCTGATTTTCACCGTATGATACCCCGTGAGTGGTGGCCACAGTTAATGTCATCTGATTTGTATATTGTCAATCACTTTTCTCGCGAGTTGTAAAAGCCCGTCAAAGCTGTTAGATTATTACACAAGAGGAGGATCGGGCGGAGTCTGATGAGAAGAAACGCACTCGCGGTTATCGTTGCAGTGTTCCTTTGTGCCGCTGCTTTTCCCGACGGAAGCTTCGCCGCGACAACGATCTTGGGGATACGTCACTGGACCGCACCTGAGTATACAAGGGTGGTCATCGATACGAGCGGCGAGGCCCGCTATTCCGTCATGGAAGCGAACGCGAGTGTCATTGTTGACGTCGCGAATACGAAACTTGCCCGATCCCTGCCGCGCGAATATATCCTGAATAAACCTGCAGTCACGAAGGTCCTCGTGACGCCGCGCGGAAAGGATGCAGTACGTGTGGAGCTTCAGGTGGCTGCGAATGTGAAGGTGAATGTCTTTTTCCTGAAGGCGGTGCTGGATAAACCGAACCGGATCGTGATTGATGTAAAGCTCCCTCAGCTTGAGGAAAAGGCGAGTGAGGAGCGCAAACTGATCCGGGTGACGGAGAAAAAGAAGGTCGTGGTAATTGATCCGGGCCACGGCGGTGAGGATCCCGGGGCTGTCGGGAGGAAGGGAACGCAGGAGAAGGACGTGGTGCTTAAAATCGCGCGGCGGCTACGGGAAAGGCTTGCGAAAAAGGGGTATCATGCCGTGCTCACGCGGGACGGCGATTATTTTATCTCTCTCAGGAAACGCGGCGATATCGCCCGGGAATGCGGGGCCGATCTTTTCATCAGCGTGCATGCCGATGCGAGCCGGAAGAGAGGTGTGCGGGGCACTTCCGTCTACCGTCTCTCCACGGGCGGCGCCAGCAATGAAGCGGCGAGACTGCTTGCCCAGAATGAGAACCTCTCGGATATCGTCGGCGGTTCTTCGAACGGTGCGACGCGCGACGAATCGAACCCGATTGCGCTGGACATGCTCCAGTCGGAAACCCTCAACCGTTCGCGGCTCCTTGGCGAAGGCATGCTTTTCCACCTGAAGAAAATCAACTACCTCAAGTTTGACAAGGTGCAGGATGCGCCTTTCGTGGTGCTGAAACTGCCCGATGTGCCGTCGGTTCTCGTGGAGACCGCCTACATTTCAAACCCGCGGGAAGAAAATCTTCTCCGCAGCGCGGCATACCAGATCGCGGTAGCCGACGCGATGACATCCGCCGTTATGACGTGTGCCCCGATAGGCCGGGGAGATGAAGAAGCAGTTGTCGTGGAGACGCCGGTCGTGGAAGCGCCTGTTTCGGTAGCACCTATCGTTGAGCCCGTTGTTGAAAAAAAACCGGAGAAGCCTTCTCCCCCCATCGTGAAGGTGTCCGCAGTTAAAGAAAAACCGGCAAAGCATTCATCCCCCGCTGTGAGAGCGTCCGTTGCTAAAGAAAAGCCGGAGAAGCCTTCTCCCCCTGCCGCCGGAGCATCCCACCGGGTCTATATTGTGAAGCGGGGAGATACGCTGAGGAAAATTGCGGAACGGGAAAAAACCACCGTGCAGGCTCTGGCGGCACTCAACGCTATCGCCCCGGCAAAGCCCATCCTGGTGGGGCAGCGCCTCAAACTTCCCGTCGCTGAAACACGCGCGGTCATCTATGTGGTGAAGAAGGGTGATACACTCACGAAAATCGCGGTGCGGCACAAAACAACGGTGGATGCCCTCATGAAGAGGAACAGGCTTGCCTCGCCCCGTGTCGTCGTGGGGCAGAAACTTTCCATTTCCTGATTGAATCAGCGGAAAAGAATGGATGCCGCGGGGCACTCGCTATGCAGGCCTGTTGATGAGGCTCGCGATGAATCCCGCGCCGAAGCCGTTGTCGATATTGACCACGCAGACACCGGCGGCGCAGCTGTTCAGCATCGTGAGCAACGCTGCGAGCCCGCCGAAGCTTGCACCGTATCCCACGCTGGTCGGTACGGCGATAACGGGTTTATCCACAAGCCCTCCCACCACGCTGGGCAGCGCCCCTTCCATGCCTGCCGCGACGATGATGACGCGGGCGCCCCGTATCACGTCCAGCTTGTCGAGCAGGCGGTGAATCCCGGCGATGCCCACGTCGGCGATGCGTTCGACATGGTTCCCCATTATTTCGGCGGTGACGGCCGCTTCTTCGGCGACGGGGAGGTCCGAGGTTCCCGCGGTGATGACGGCGATGTATGTGGGGGCTTTTTCTATTTCCTTTTGTACGACGGTGATGGTGCGGGCGAGCGCATTATACGAG
>JAPLJO010000089.1 GCA_026388515.1 Deltaproteobacteria bacterium
GGAGTGATTCCGAAGCACACGATGTGCTTCTCTGCATTCAGACGGGTAAAACCATAGAAGATAAAGACCGGATGAAGTTCCAGACTGATCAATTCTATTTCAAGTCTCCCGAGGAAATGCTGCGTGATTTTGCCTACTGCAGGGAGGCGGTTGAAAATACCCTCGCCATAGCAGAGCGCTGTAATGTGACCATAGAATTGAATAAACAATTTCTTCTGCCGCACTACAGGAAAATCGAAAAGGGATCATCACCGGACGAACTATTAAAGCAGATGGCGGATTCAGGCCTGGCGAAATTGATGCCCTCCATCGCAAAAGGCAACAGAGATGTTCAGAAGCGGTACGAAGACAGGATGCAGTATGAGCTCAGCGTCATCAAGTCAATGGGTTTTTCAAGCTACTTTCTTATCGTGGCGGATTTTATCCAGCATGCCAGGGATAAAAAGATTCCCGTGGGGCCGGGAAGGGGTTCAGCGGTGGGCAGTCTTGCCGCCTACGCCGTGGGAATCACCAATGTTGACCCTATCAGATACAACCTCTTTTTTGAGCGCTTCCTCAATCCGGATAGAATCAGCATGCCTGACATAGATATCGATTTCTGCATGGAAGGCAGGGACGAGGTTATCAGATACGTCACGGAAGAATACGGCAGTGACCATGTGGCGCAGATAATCACTTTCGGAAAGATGCAGGCCAAAGCCGTGGTCCGCGATGTTGGCAGGGCCTTGAATATTTCATACGGGGAAGTCGATCGAATCGCGAAGATGATCCCTAACGACCCTAAAATCACTCTCGATGAAGCAATCAAAAGGGAGCCGCGACTCAAGGAAGAAGAAAAAAACAGTGAGAGAATAAGAAAACTGCTTGCTCTTTCGAGATCCCTTGAAGGCCTCAATCGCCATGCATCAACCCATGCGGCCGGTGTGGTGATTTCAGACAAGCCTCTCGTTGAGAGAGTCCCGCTCTTTAAAGGTTCAAACAATGATATCGTGACGCAGTATCCGATGAATGACATCCAGGCGGTCGGTCTTACTAAATTCGACTTCCTCGGACTGAAAACTCTGACCGTCATCAATCAGACTCTTCGATTTATCAGGGAGGGCAGGGGAGAAGACATCAATATTGACGCACTGCCTCTTGATGATGAACTCACCTACCAGCTTCTGGGCAAAGGTCAGACCGACGGCGTCTTCCAGCTTGAAAGTTCAGGCATGAAAGACCTTCTCGTCAAGGCAAAGCCTGACTGTATCGAAGATGTCATCGCCTGCATATCGATTTATCGCCCCGGCCCCATGAATCAGCTTGACGAGTATGTCGCGAGAAAGCAGGGCAGAAAAAAAGTAATCTACAATCCCCCGCAGCTTGAAGAAATTCTGAAAGAAACCTACGGCATCATTCTCTACCAGGAACAGGTGATGCAGATAGTGAGCGTGCTGGCCGACTACACCATGGCGGATGCGGATAATCTTCGCAAAATGATCAGCAAGAAGAAGCCCGAAGACATGGAAAAGGAAAGTCCGAAGTTTCTGGAAGGGGCCAAGAAACACAGGATTCCAAAAGAGGTGGCTGCAAAACTCTGGGATGATATGAAGTCGTTCGGCGGATATGGATTCAATAAATCCCATGGGACGGCGTATGCGATGATTTCTTTCCAGACCGCGTACCTCAAGTCTCACTATCCCGTCGAATTTATGGCGTCGCTTCTTACCTGTGAAAAAAACAACCGGGACAACATCATAAAGTACCTGAGCAGCTGTCGTGATATGGGCATTCAGGTATTGCCTCCCGATATGAATGAATCCCAGAGTGACTTCGGTGTATCTGCGGGGAGAATCCGTTTCGGTCTCGCCGCGGTAAAGAATGTCGGTGTCGCTGCAGTGGAGTCAATTATCGAGTCGCGTGTGAAATCTGGCAGATTTACGACGTTTTATGATTTCTGCAGCAGGGCGGACTTAAGAAAGATAAATAAAAAAGTGCTCGAGAGCCTTATTAAAAGCGGCGCCTTCGATTCACTTGAAAAGAACAGAGCCCGTCTCATGCAGGGCATTGAACAGATAATAGATATTGCACAGAGAAAGAGCAGAGAGCGTTTGAACGGGCAGAAAAGTCTTTTTGACGATTCATCGATGGCAGATGACGCCTCTGCGATGATTGAATTGCCCGATACTCCGGAATGGGATCACGACACGCTGATTTCTCATGAAAAAGAAATGATAGGTTTTTATATCACCGGGCATCCTCTTCTCAAATATAATGACAAGCTTTCCATGATTTCGGATACAACTTCCGAAACGCTTGCCCGGAGGTCGAATGGTGACCCGGTGACTGTTGCCGGCGTCGTCAACTCTTTGAAAGAGGCCACCACGAAGAAAAAGGAAGCAATGGCATATATTACACTGGATGATATGAAGGGCTTCATGACTGTCATTGTGTTTCCCGACCTCTATCGTGGCCATATCATCGCCATTAATGGAAATGAGCCATTATGCATAAGGGGTAAAGTCGACGCTGGTGATGATGAAGAACCGAAGATAATTGCAACGGAGATTCTCACTATAGAGGAGGCGTTGCAGCAGAGCATCATCGCAACTCATGTAAAGATTGATTCAAGAAGTACGACCGATAATGAAATTGATAATCTTAAAGCATTGCTTCAGACACATAAAGGTAACAGCCCAGTATATTTACATTTAGTTGACAATAATTCCTCCGAGATTATTATCCAGCTTGGAGATGACCATTTTGTCGCGATTTCTGAAGATCTCAGGACTGATTTAAATAATCTCCTTGGCAAAGGATCATCCTGGTTCAAATAATGCCCTCCCATGAAATATAATGACAGATCTTCATACAGAAATTTTCATTCCTCATTAAATCTTGTCCCTTTTACTGCCACGGTTAAAGAAACAGACCTTTATATCCTTGCCGACTTTGATTTATCGTCATATGCGGTAAATTCAATTATTCAGTTTCGTTCTCAAATTGATGATTATATTTTCCATAACCCTGATTTTATGTATTCATTTCAGCCTGTTATCGATAATCCCAACGCGCCGCCGATTGTTCGCGAGATGATTCAAGTATCAC
>JAPLJO010000019.1 GCA_026388515.1 Deltaproteobacteria bacterium
TTCAGAACGTTCATCCGTGAGCGCCCTCAGTCGGTCGCACTGCCGTTCGTCTTCCGCTGAGGGAGTATATGCCGTGGTCGCCCTTTCACCGAGAATAGCCGTAATGTCGGTGACGGCGACTCTTTTTGTCACGGCGACATCAAGGCGGTCATCGGGCTTCAGCGAGTCGATTGATTGTTTCAGTTCCTTACTATCAGTGAAGATGCGCGCCGTGCCGTCACTCCTGCCTTCGAGAACAGTCTCGGTGCGCACCACCGTGAGCACGAGGGGGTCATCGGGAGCCTTGCGGTTCTTAATGCAGTCAATGAAGGCACGGGCCAGCGAATCCGGCGGTTCGTTCGCCGCCTTCACCGAGTCCCAGGCGATAATGATATCGCCGTTCCGGAGCCCCGCCTTTTCAGCCGCGGAGCCGCTCACGATGCGGCTGATGGCGAGCCCCCGGGAAAAGCCGAGGTTGCGGAGGTAATCACTGTCGGTGACGATGCGGTACCCGATTCCGAGAAACGCCTCCCGTTTCTTTGATGGAGACGTGCCTGTCTCCGGCAGGTGCGCGCAGGCGGAAAGCCCGAAGATGGCAATGACGCAGGCAAGAAGGATGAACCTTCCTTTCCCCCTCCGGCGATGGACGGTGAACCGCACGCGGCCTCCTTACTTTGTGTAACCGTGTTTCCTGAACCAGTTGATGGATCGTTTCAGCGACTCTTCGATCGGCGTGGGAGTGAGGCCAAGCTCGCGCCGCGCCTTCGAAGTGTCGAAAAAGAGGTACTGCGAGGCATAGCGAATCTCCGGGGGCGTGGTGAGGGGTGTCCGGTGGCTCACATGGTCGGACCACCATCGGAAAAGCCAGCCGAATCCGGCGAGGGCGGCAACCGGCATACCTGGAAGTATGATCTGCTTCAGGCCGGCGGTCTTCCGCACCAGCGCCATGAATTCCGGAATGGTCACGTTTTTATTTCCCAGGATGTACAGCTCTCCCGTGCGGCCTTTCTGCGCGGCAAGCACATGGCCCCGTGCCACATCGCGCACGTCCACGATATTGATGCCGCCCGCAAAGCTGGCGCGGTGAAACCCTTTCAGTATATCAACGATGGTCTGCCCCGTCGGTGTGGGGCCCACGTCATTCTCGCCGAAGGGGAAGCAGGGATTCACCACGACAAGGTCGAGGCCGTTTCTCGCAAATCCCAGCGCCTCTTGCTGCGAGAGATACTTGGTGAGGATGTAATGATTGCCCAGTGTGTACTGGTTGAAGGGCGTTGTTTCATCACTCGGCGCCTTGCCGGGCCTGATGCCGATGGCTGCAATGGAGCTTGTATAGACCACGCGGCCGACACCAGTCTTCATGGCCTCCCAGAGGACATTGCGCGAGCCCTGGAGGTTTACCTCATAGATGCGGCTCCAGTCGGGGAGCCAGATGCTGAAGATGGCGGCAAGGTGAAAGAGGGTGTCAACGCCCTTCATCGCCGCCGCCACGGCGCTGACGTCGAGCACATCTCCTTCCACTATTTCCACGCCGAGACCCTGCAGTGTGTCCGTTCTTTCCCCCGGACGTATGAGTGCCCGCACCTCGACGCCTTCCGCGAGAAGTTCCCTCACGACATGTGAACCGATGAATCCCGCCGCCCCTGTGACCAGCGCCTTTTTCATGAGCATTCCTCCCTCCGCCGTTCAGTTAAATCCATTTCAGTATTACGCCAAAGATCACCAGGAGCGCTGCGTTGACGGCGAAGAGCGTTCCTATCATCGTCACCTGTGTCTTCGGTTTCCAGTCGTAGCAGTACATGGAGACGAGGAAGAACGGGATATAGACGGTGGCGAAGACGGTGTAGGCCCCCCACCAGGGATAGACCCACACAAAGGCGGGCGTTTTCACCAGGAAGATTTCAAAAATTGAAAAGAAGGCGGCGTTGCCGAGAGCGAAAGCGAACCTGTTATTGATTCCCATGATTTTCATGTGCTGGTCTTCGGGAAGAATCTTGCTGAAGACGATACCCGCAATGGAAAACATGAGACTGAGCTCGACGCCGACACCGATGAGAATTAAAAATGCCGTGCCCGTGGGTGCCGTCCACAGGGCGTGGCCGGTGGTGTGCTGGATGATGGCATTTATGATTTCCACGAACCAGTGCACCATATAGAGCGAGAGCCCCGCGGCGATGCCCCTCCAGTTCCTGTTTGCGATTTCAGTGAAATAGACATAGACCACGAGCGCGAGAAGGGTGATGACGTACCACTGAAAGGGGTCTCCGCTCCGCAGGATGGCAAGCGCCTGCGCTGTCGCTTCCGGGTGATTCAGTCCCATACTAACACCTCCCTCTTTTTTATGGTTTCGTTGCCGGGGCAGGCCGGTTTCCTGCCGCGGTCTGTTCGTTCCGGAAATTACGGTACCACGATTTCCCCGCGGAGATAAAAGGCGCATTCTCCCGCGATGAGGACGCGGTCGCCCTTAAGTTCACAGAAGAGCTCGCCGCCCCGCTTCGACACCTGCAGGGCGTGGAGGCGTGTCCTGTCCAGGCGCGCCGACCAGTACGGGATGAGGATACAGTGTGCCGAGCCGGTGACGGGGTCTTCATTGATGCCCACACCGGGAGCGAAGAACCGCGATACGAAATCCGCTCCGCGTCCAGGTGCTGTGACGATCACACCGCGCAGATTAAGGCGGCTGAGCGCGGTGAAGTCCGGCGCGAGTGCACGTACTTCATCCTCCGTCGCGAAGACGGCAAGATAATCGTCGGAGCCGAGCACCGCCTGCGGGGTGTGTCCCAGCCCCGCCACGAGGTCATCCGGCGCAGTGCAGGGAGCGGGCGGTTTTGCGGGAAAGTTCATGGTAAGGCGGTCGCCGCTGCGGGTGACCGTGAGGGTGCCGCTTTTCGTTTCGAAAGCCACCTCCGTGAGACGGGGCTCGATGAATTTCATGATGACGAAGGCCGATGCCAGTGTGGCATGGCCGCATAGATCCACTTCGGTTACCGGCGTGAACCACCGCAGTTCAAAGAAGGAATTCTTCTTGACGAAAAAGGCGGTTTCGGAAAGGTTATTTTCGGTGGCGATCACCTGCATCAGGGATTCATCAATCCATCCGGGAAGGGGACACACGGCGGCGGGATTGCCGGCAAAGACCCTTCCGGTGAAGGCGTCGATCTGGAAGAGAGGGATGTTCATGGGTGTTCCTCCTCGAGAGGAGATGGAGCGGCAACCGCCGCAAGTGTTGTCTGTGAATAGCACAAAGACTTTTGGAAATCAAAGAGTCAGTTACTTTTACGGGGTGTCTTCACCGCGAGGAGCGAAGCCATTTCCCTGAGGTCGGTGGTCGGGAGCCTGCAGGCCCCCTGCGAACAGACATAGGCGGTTGCACGGCCCTCTTTCATGTCCATTCCCTTTGTGAACGGCGCAAGGCTCTCTATCAGGGGTGCATCACTGCCGGAGGGATGGAAGAGCACCATCGTCTCCGGTATGAATCCCGTGGAGAGAAACGCCCGCATCTTCTCTGTGTCGGGTGACCCGTGCTTCCCGACGCATTGAGGTGAGGGTATGCTCGGCCATCGAGAGGGCATGTGCATTGCCGGTCCGCCTCCACCAGCGGAGCAGATAGAAGATGAGATGAGGCGTGGGGAACTTGAGTGCGTTCCGAATCCGCCATGGCGTGAGTCATAGATGCGCGCAAGTTACGCGTACGCGGAGGCGAGAAGCTCTTCGCCGGTCTGCGTGAAGACGGAGGCACGGGCTGGTTTCATTCTTCAATCGTTCACTTTTCCCGCCTCGGTGAAGGCTGATTGTCCGAGACGCCTGACGAAAAATATCAGAGAGAGGATTTCTTCTGCCGTACCATGTCCCGTTCATCTCCAGAGAGAAGACAGCCGCCGGTGCATTCGGCGTCGCATTTCCCGTCGCAGGGTTCGGTGTGGATGGTGATGTGCGAGCCGGGGAAACGCCGTTCGATGAGGTGTGTGATATCGTGCATGAGGGCGTGCGAATCTCCGACGGTCATTTCGGGTCCTACCTTGGCATGGAATTCAACAAAACGGGTGTTGCCTGATTTGCGTGTGCGTAGCTTGTGGAATCCGTGCACCCGCGGGTAGACGGTTTTCACGATAGTGCGTATTTCGTCTTCCTCGTGCGGAGGGATTGATGCATCCATGAGATCCCGCGCTGCCGTCACGGTAAGCCGATATGCCGCACCGATGATAAGGAGGGCGACGGTGATGGCGGCAACGGGATCGAGCCAGAGGAGATTAACTCCGGGTGCGAGCCATGCGCCTCCCCAGATGATACCCAGCCCCGCCATGACGCCGAACGATGTGTACACATCGGTTCTCAGGTGCCAGGCGTCGGCTTCAAGCGCCACCGACTCGGTGTCCCGTGCCACGCGGAATAATAATTCCGAAACGGCGATATTCGCCACCGAGGAGATAAGCATGACGGCGACACCCCACCCCACCATGGAGATTGGCTGTGGATCGAGGAGTTTATCAACGGCTTCGAAGATGATCCACGCAGCGGCGACGAAGATGAGCGCCGCTTCAATGGTGCCGGAAATATTTTCCGCCTTTCCATGACCGAAGGGATGATCCTCGTCGGCCGGTTTGCGCGAGGCCTGCACCGCCACGTATGCAATTAGTGCCGCCACGAGGTCCACACCGGAATGGATGGCCTCCGAGAGAATTGCCACCGATCCTATGAAAAGACCCACTGCGAGCTTGAGCAGCACAAGGGTGCTGTTGGAGAGGATGGAAAGGGCCGCCACCCGTATTTTTCGTTTTTGCTGGTACGAATCCATTGCCGGTATGTTCAGACCGCTTCGATGGTTGACGTGGGTTTCGCCGTGATGTTGTACGTTACGCTCACCACATCGGGGACTTCGGAGGTGATACGCGCGGCAAGGCATTCCAGTTTTTCGAAGGGGAGCCTTGTGGGAGTCGCAATGACCGCATCCTCGCTTTCCCAGCACCGCACTTCGATCTGGAGCCCGAAATCGCGTCTGCCGTTTCTGATTCCGGTGACCCTGTCCTCGTGAAGGATGGCGAGGTACTGAAAGGCGCCGCTTGTCGAGAGTTCTTCTTCGACGATGCGCGTGGCCTGGCGTACCGTGGCGATCCGCTCGCGGGTTACCTCGCCGATGACGCGCGCCGAGAGGGCGGGGCCGGGGAAGGGCGGCCTCGAGTAGATTGCCGCGGGAAGGCCCAGGGCCCGGCCGATTACCCGCACGGCGGGTTTCCTCAGTTCGATGACAGGCTCAAGCACCCTGTACCCGTACCGCTCCTCGGGGTCGATGCCGAGCTGTTCGAGTATATTGTGCTGCCGCTTGATGCCGGCGACGGTTTCTTCCACGTCGGTGTAATTGGTTCCCTGGAGAAGGAACCGCGCCTTGCTTTCCTTTACCAATTTTCCGAATACGACCTTATAAAATGCGTGGGTGATGGCCTCCCGCTTTTCCTCGGGGTCCGTCCTGCCTTTCAGCGCTGTAAAGAATTCGTCCTGTGCGTTCACGATGGCGACGGGAACACCGAGGTCCTTGAACCACGACACAATCTGGCGCGGTTCTTCGTGGCGCATGAGGCCTGAGTCGACGAAGTACGATTTGAGACGGTTGCCGAGGGCCCGGTGGGCAAGCATGGTGACCACGGAAGAGTCTACGCCGCCGGAGAGTGCATTGACGGCGAGGCCGCTTTCCACAGCGGATGCGATGTTTTTTACCTTTTCATTTATGAACTTCTCTGCGTTGAGGTCTTTTAATTCAATTTCGCGGATGTTCATTGGCACGTCTCCTTTAAGAAATAGAATTTGAAATGAGTCCTGTCAATAATCCCGCATTGCATGCGGGATGCAGTGAAACAGGAAGGCATAATGCCTTTTCAGGGGGAATGATGCAACATTTTTTTGGCCCCGGGTTTGTGATGGGAGAAGCGCCCCGGTTCAGTATCTGAAAATGGCGGCGAGCGGGGCCTTTTCGGGTATCTCTTCGGGTCTCATCCCGTAGACGGTGCCGTTTGCCAGTATGGTCTGAATTGCCGCCCGGTCGAGCAGGTCTTCACACCCGGGTTTCAGTTCGTCGCTCACATATATCTTGTCGGTGGATTCGTCATAGGCGCCCCACTGATGAACACCGTCGGCGATGAGAAGTGTTCCGATCCGGCCGTGGCGGCTTGCCGGGATGATCTCCCGGATATCATGCGAGGCGAGTCCCGTTCCCGCTTTCTGCCGGTACTGCGCGACGGCGTCGGTTTTCTTTCTTTCATGCAGCATGGCCACGACGGGCCGGGCGAGTTCCAGCAGTTCCTCGCCGGAGAGCCCTTCGGGATTTCCGGCGATCGGTTTCTCGACGAGCGATGCGCAGGTATTTGCCTCCCGGTAGAGAGGGAAGAGATAATCCACCCCCGCAAACACAAGCGGCGCACGCCTGTCCCTCAGATGTTCACGGAGTCCCTTGTCGACGATCTTAAAATACTGCAGGATATTGGTCTTGGTATCCACTGACCCCGTGTGGAGCTGAAGACGCTTCTCGACGGTGTCGTGCTTGAGGGCGTCATCGATGTTCTGTGGCATCCCTTTGAGTTTGACCTCCAAAGCCCGATCGGGTGTGCATTCAAAGAGCCGCACGCTCCTCTGGCTGATGGCGAGAATGAAGAATTCCATGTCGCGCCCGATTATCGGCAGAAGCGGCCGCAGGTGAAACCGGTCGCTCACAACTACCAGTTCACTGAAGCGATAGGGAAGACGGTAATACCGGAAGACGTCAGGTGAGAGAAAAAGGGCAAGTCCCTCACCCTGGCTCCGCCAGAAAGGGGCGTCGCCCACGATTTCCTGGACGGGCGCCATGAAGTACTTCACTTCGGAAGGGCGCAGGTCGCTTGCAAGGAGCTGTTCTTCACTTTTGCGGACAAGGTTTTTGAAGCGTATCTGGTTCTGCTGCTGGCTCTCCGCTCCTTTCCTTATTGTGGGCATATACAGGGAAAGGCAAAGACCGACCTGCTTGTTCATGAGGGTTTTCAGGGTTTCTCCGGAAATGATGTCCATTCAGTGAAACCTCCTTTCATGTATATGGATGGATGCGGATGATTTGTATCTCCGCGACCCATTGTACATGGATATAGGCGAATCGTGCTTCTCCGTTGCGGCCCGCTGCCGCCTTCATGCCCACGAGGCACCGTTTCTCCAATGTGCATGGAACGGTCTTCAGACGAATTCAGGGATTCAGTGGTGTAAATCGCAGATGCAATCACAGACAGTTCCGACAAAATTCCCCTTTCCTCCGGTTACGAGAAAAGGGGACTATGGTAATCCTCTGTGCAATTGTCATAGTGCCGTACCGGGTGTACGGTCTGTCAATCATGTAGTTAGTAGTGTATATGTACGCTCAATATATATCTTTACGCGGAACATCAATTTGCCTTTAGCAAATAACGTGTGATGTGGATGTACAGCTTGCATGAATGTGCTGTCATGCATTAAGGGTCCCATCTCCCCTTTATGATGCCGTGCGAAATTGATTCGAAATCAATAGCGTCGTTGTTAACCCACATCTGTACCCACCCTCCACCATGCATAGTCAACTTTAAGCCCGATATATGGATTGACCCATATGATTGAGCAGGATCGATAGATGTACATCCCTGATTTGGATTGTTACTGCAGTGTGAATCCGCACATGGACAGGTATTATAGGAATCAACATTTTTATGTTGACCCGCGACGATAATTCCTTCCCAATGTTTCATCGTGGCTGTATTGTTTTCGGGGAAATAAATTTTCAAAAAGGGATTGCCTTCCGTATTTACAAAAGGACCACCCTCCTGTGTGGGTGTATAAACCGTATTCCTTCCTTCGGCATCTATCTCTTCAGCAACTATTTTTTGCGTACCTACACATCCATGATATGTAACTGGTCCTAACAATGTGTAACTGCGGCAAGCCAAACCGTCCCAGTCACACCAGCAATGTGAATATTCATATCTGCAAATATCATGGGGACAAGTGGATGGCCAGAAAGTTATAATCTCTTCTTCTTCATGTGATGTCGGTACTATTCTGTCATCATAGGGGCACAGATTTTTATCTTTGAACCATGGTCCGTACCAGGGTGGACCTTCATATTCCATATCACTCAGTTCCGGGGTTTTGTTCCAGCAAACTCTGAAAAAGAGTGGTGGTGCAGGCGCCCAGCTGATTATAACATTTTCATCAATGGGTTTCATTTTGGCGTGCGATAGAGGCGGACAGAATAACGCCGCACAAAGAAAAGCAGTAGTGATTGCAATGAAGAGCAGGGTGGCTGGTTTTATGGTGCGGGCCATGCGATGTTCCCTTATCCTTAAGGAAGTGACCACTCCCACTTATTGAGCGATGGCGAGTGAAATGCACCTAGAATCGTATGGTTTTTCTTTACTCTCATCATACCGTAAAGTCAATTACTATTCTCTCTGTAATGCCTTTTTCAGTGTCGATTTAATCTGTAGTAAATTCAAATGGATAAAGTCATAACAGCAGACGGCGGCAGCGGTTGTTCCGGAATGAGGCTATGTCGCCAGAATTTTTCCTGTGGTATAGTGCAAGCACCCCTCATAGAAAATATCATGTCGGGATTCGGCAGGTCCCGATCCGGCGGATTAAAAGTGTCATGACAATGCCGGAAGGGTTTCTGATGCAGGAGGTTGCACACCATTGATTTCCATTGACACCCGGGGCGTTCCCCTTGATTTGCTCCTCGAAAAGGAATGGCTCGAGGTCAACGGGCGTGGGGGATATGCTTCCAGCACCCTTGTCCATTGCCATACGCGGAAGTACCACGGGCTCATGGTGGTGAATCTGGAGCGACCGCCCGGCCGGTATATCCTGGTTTCCAAATTTGAGGAACTCCTTCATCACGGTGAGGAGGAGTTCTGTCTTTCAATGCACAAGTATCCCCTGGTATATTCACCGGCCGGGTCCACCGGCCTCGTTGAGTTTGTCCTCGATCTCCATCCCCGGTTTACCTTCCGTATCGGCGATGGGATTGTCATGGAAAAGGAAGTGCTGTTCATTTATGGTGAAGATACCCTGCTCGTACGATATGTGTTAAGGGAAGCGCCCGGCAGTCTCCGGTTCACGGTGAAGCCTTTTATCGCCTGTCGGAATATTCATGAGCTCTCGAAGGAAAACAGGTTCCTGAGAACCAGAACGGAGGCGGTACCAAACGGTTTTATGATCGCGCCGTATGACGACATGCCGCATCTCTTTCTCCAGACACACACGACGAGCACATTTCATCCTTTGCCGAACTGGTACAGAAATTTTGAATATCTCAGGGAGAGGGACCGGGGGTTTTCCTATCATGAGGATCTTTTCATGCCGGGTATAATCGAATGTGAAATGTCACAGGGGAGCGAGGTCATTATCCGTGCATCAATGAGGGAGGATCCGCGGTCCATATCACGTCTCTGGGAGCAGGAACTGTCGAGGCGAAAATGGTTCGCCGGTTCCCTTGCCGGTGACGGCGGGAACGACCCGCAGCAAAGACAGCATGCCATCTCCGCCGGGAATTTTATCGTCAGAGACCGGAACAACCGGCTTTCCCTCATTGCAGGGTACCACTGGTTTTATGAGTGGGGGCGGGATACGGTCATCAGCGTTCCGGGTCTTATGTTTTCTACCGGGAGGGTGGAAGAAGGCGTGGAGATTTTACGAAACCTCGTCGCGCAGAGGAAGCACGGTCTCATCCCCAATACAGTCGCTGAATATGATGAGGCTCCCGGCTACAATTCCGTCGACGCCTCGCTGTGGTTTTTCTGGGCCGTTCAGGAATATCTGAAGCACACCGGCGACATGAGCGTGGTGAGGGATCATTTCTGGCCCGCCATGCTTGATATACTCCATCACTATTACCATGGGACGTCGGGACTCATGCGGGTGCATGAGAACGGCCTGCTCGATGTGGGAGACGAGTCGACGCAGCTCACCTGGATGGATGCGCGGGTCCATGGTATTCCCGTGACCCCGCGCCACGGATGCCCCGTGGAAATCAACGCCCTCTGGTTTAATGCCCTCTCTTTCGTAAGCGAACTCCGACGCGAGTTCGGAGGTGAGCTGACGTTCGATCTTAACGATACGACGAGCAGGCTCAAAGAGGCGTTCATCGATCATTTCTGGATTCCAGGGGGGCACTACCTTGCTGATGTGTGGCTCCCGGGGCCGGGGACGAGGGATGAGTCGGTCCGGCCGAATCAGATTTTTGCCGTATCACTTCCCTGCGCTGTCGTGGACGATCCCGCCCGTGCCGCCTGTATCGTGAAGAAGGTAACTGATGAACTCCTCACACCGTGGGGGCTTCGCTCGCTGTCGCCCGGGGACCCGCGTTACCGCGCCTCTTACAGGGGCACCCCCGATGAGCGTGATTCGGCCTATCACCAGGGGACGGTATGGCCGTGGCTCCTCGGACATTACGGCGATGCGCTTATGAAGACCGCTCTCGACAACGGGGCGGCGAGGAAGGCGCTTTCCGGAATTCTTTCCGGCATGGAACGGCATATGGAAGAGGCGGGTATTGGTCATATATCGGAAATATTCAGCGGTGATCCACCCCATGAGCCTTGCGGATGTATCGCCCAGGCATGGAGTCTTGCCGAGATACTGCGATTGCGTGCACTGCTGGAGCGATGACAATGAAAGTACTCATGTTCGGGTGGGAATTCCCTCCCCATATAAGCGGCGGTCTCGGCACGGCCTGTTACGGACTGACGCGGGGGCTTGCGGAGGCGGGCATCGAGGTCACGTGTGTCGTTCCCCGTGCGTCCGCCATCGAGGTGTCTCCCCGCGTGACCGTGGTCGATGGTTCCCGTATCACGACGGGGGCAACCGCTACAGAAAAAAACGTATCCCCGCAGGTCACCCCGGTTGATGCCCTGCTGTCGCCGTATATGGCGAAAGAAGACTATGTAATGCAGCAGTCCACCGGAGGTAAAAGCGGGGGGCCATCATGGCAGCACTACGGCCGGGACCTTTTTGCCGAGGTGACGCGCTACGGTGAGGTCGCCGCGGCACTTGCGAGAGATACATCCTTCAACGTGATTCACGGGCATGACTGGATGACCGTACCCGCCGCCCTGGAAGCGAAGCGCCTTTCAGGCAGACCATTCGCCCTCCATATCCACTCGCTTGAATCCGATCGCAGCGGCATGCGCCTCAATGAGCATATTTACGGGATAGAGCGTCTCGGCATGGAGGAGGCGGACCACGTGATTGCCGTCTCCCACTATACGAAGGGGAAAATCATCGCCGAGTATGGGATTCCCGACGATAAAATATCCGTCGTCCACAATGCGGTTTCACGGGCTGACTTTCCCGGCGTGCAGCTGCCCTCCGGGGCTCAATCGAGAAAGACGGTGCTCTTTCTCGGAAGAATGACCGCCCAGAAGGGCCCCGATCTCTTTCTTCAGGCCGCGCAGAAGATACTCGAACGTCGGTCCGATGTATATTTCATCATGGCCGGTTCAGGGACGATGATGCGGCCGCTGATTGAAGAGGTCACCCGGCTGAAACTTGAGCGGCATGTCACCTTCACGGGGTTTTTAAGGGGTGCCGATGTTGAAGCGGCCTATGCGGGATGCGACCTCTATGTGATGCCGAGCGTGTCCGATCCCTTCGGCATCGCCGCCCTGGAGGCGCTTGCCTGTGACGTGCCCGTGATTATCTCGAAGCAGGCAGGCGTGGGCGAGGTGATATCCGGATGCCCGAAGGTTGATTTCTGGAATACGGATCTCCTCGCGGAGACGATTCTCGAGGTGCTTGACGATGAAGCGCTCCGGAAAGAAATAGTCATGACGTGTGCCCGCGAGCTTGCCCGTGAAACGTGGCGGCGGGCGGCCGAAAAAGTAATTGGTATTTACAATCGCCTGATTCTGTAATAGCCTTTCTATCTTCACATGCCGTGCTCATGCGGGCGTGACCGTTACTACACACAGCAAAGGGGGAGTGTATTGAAGGGTATAAACGAAGACCATTCGCCATCGTATCTCTTTGAAGTGAGCTGGGAAGTCTGCAACAAGGTCGGTGGTATCCACACGGTCCTGAGGACCAAGATCGCACACGCCGTAAGCCGTTTCGGGGACGGCTATATCCTCATCGGTCCCGACGTGGGGAACAATCCCGAGTTCGAGGAGACCGACGAAGCTCTGTGGGACGCGGTAAAACGTGAAGTCAGAGGGCGGAACCTCGCGTGCCGGTGCGGGCGGTGGAATACAAAGGGGAGGCCCCGTGTGATTCTCGTCCATCATCATGACAAGTATAAGGTGGACGAGCTCCTGTACAACCTATGGAAGGATTTCGGTGTCGATTCCATGACGGGAGGCTGGGACTACATCGAACCGGTCCTCTTCGGCACCGCCTGGAGCGAGGTGGTTCACGTGCTTCATGATCAGCTCGTCGGAGCGAATGAGTATGCCGTGGTGCAGTTCCACGAATGGATGAGCTGTGCCGGCATGCTCTACCTCAGGAAATATCTGCCCGAGGCCGCGACGGTATTCACCACCCACGCGACGGTGCTCGGAAGAGCCCTCGCAGGAAGCAGTATCGACATCTATGCCGGCCTTGAGGATATCTCGCCCAAGGAAATGGCCGCGAAAATGAATGTCGTCGCAAAGCATTCAATGGAGGCCGTTTCAGCAAGGGAGGCGGACTGCTTCACCACGGTGAGCAAAATCACGGCGCGGGAGGCGGCTCACTTTCTGGGACGTACACCCGACGTGGTCCTTCCGAACGGCATCAATATAAGCGACATACCTGACTGGCTTTCGCAGCCCGATATCGTCAGCCTGCGGCGGCAGCATATACTCAATTTCGCCTCCCGGTTCTTCAGGGAAGAGTTCGACGATGCGGCGACGAAAATTTTCATCATATCTGGACGGTATGAGTTCAAGAACAAGGGTATCGATCTCTTTCTCGAATCGCTGAAGACAATCAACGATTCACTGAAACAGGCGAAAAGCGGGGTGAAGGTGGTTGCCATTGTATCAGTCATCGGGGGGCACCTCGGCGTATCGCCGGTGACGCGGCAGATCCTGGAGGGTGCGGAAGTGCAGCCCACCGGTATCGCGAAAATCTGCACCCATCAGCTCCAGGACCCCCAGCATGATCCGATATGGAACACCTGCAATCATCTCTCCCTCCTGAACGGCCCCGACGACCGCGTCAAGGTCATCTTCATGCCCGTCTACCTCGATGGCTACGACGGCCTCTTAAACATTCCCTACTATGACGTGCTCTCGGGGTGCGATCTCGGCGTATTTCCTTCGTACTATGAGCCGTGGGGATACACACCGCTGGAATGCGCGGCCCACTCCGTTCCCACGGTCACCACCGACCTTGCAGGATTCGGACTCTGGGTGAAGAAACACTTCAAAAACGGGAACCGCGGCGTCATCGTCCTTGACTACGGAAACCATAGCCATGACACAATCGTGGAGAATCTTGCCGGGCACATGCAGGGTCTCATCGGATGGTCCGCCACGGAGTGTCTGGAGCACAGGAAGGCGGCCCGCATGATCGCCGAGCGGACCGACTGGGAGGCCTTTTATCCCGCCTATCTGACGGCATACGGCAAAGCGCTCGAATCGGCCAGGAAGCGCGGGCTCACCCTGGAGACGGGTGCGGGCGCCCGCGAATTCTATTATACCGGAACCGATTCCGTGCAGCCCCGTTTCAAAAGGTTCAGCGTGATTACGGCGCTGCCTGAAAATATCAGGAACCTGCGTGATATCGGGTACAATCTCTGGTGGACATGGGATCCCGAAATCAGAGAACTCTTTTCCAGAGTTGATCCCCAGCTCTGGACAAAAGTCTCCCATAATCCCGTGGAGCTCCTTGAGCAGGTGAGCGTCAAACGTCTCGACGAACTCGCGGAGAATGAATCGTTCCTGCGTCTTTATAACTGGGCGCTCAAACTCATGGAGGACCAGAAAAGCGACACCGAATGCACCCTCAGCCCCTGTCCTGCGATCTCGGAGACGCGTCCCATTGCATATTTTTCCACGGAATACGGTCTTCACGAGAGCCTTCCCGTATACTCGGGAGGACTCGGCATCCTCTCGGGCGACCACCTGAAAACGGCGAGCAATATGTGCATTCCCATGGTCGGGGTAGGGCTTCTGTATAAGAGCGGGTATTTCGATCAACGGGTCGACAGGGAAGGGAATCAGATTGCCCTGTATACGGAAAACGATTTTTCAAGGATGCCCATGAGAATCTGCGAGAACAAACGCCGCGAGCCGATAAAGATACATGTGAATCTGCCCGGGAGAAAATTAACCGCCCAGGTCTGGCGTATCGACGTCGGACGGGTTCCGCTTTTTCTCCTCGACACCTATGTGCCCGAGAACTCCAGTCAGGACATGCAGATTACCTCGCGGCTCTACGGCGGTGACCAGAGGCTCAGGATAGAACAGGAAATCATGCTCGGCATCGGCGGTGTGAGGCTGCTCCGGGCACTCGGCATACAGCCATCCATCTATCATCTCAATGAGGGTCACAGTGCATTTCTCCTCCTGGAACGAATCCGTATGCTCATGGAGGACGAGGGGCTGAATTTTCATGAGGCGAGGGAATTCGTGAGGGCAAGCTCGGTATTTACGACCCACAGCCCCGTGGAGGCGGCAATTGAATCATTCGAGGAAAACCTCATGAGGAGCTATTTCTCGGAGTATGTCAGGAACCTCGGGATTTCGTGGGAAACCTTCTGGGAGATGGGTCAGGAAGAACCCGGTGCGGCAAAACACTTTATCATGACGGTGCTGGGCCTGAAGATGAGTTCAATGGCCAATGCAGTAAGCCGCCTCCACGGCAGGGTGGCGCGTAAAATGTGGAAGCATGTGTGGTCGGGATTCGAGGAGGATGAGGTGCCGGTGGTCTCCATCACCAACGGGGTGCATATGCGGTCATGGGTCGCCAATGAGATGAGAAACCTCCTTGACACCTACGTGGGAGTTGACTGGTGCTCGAAGGATTTCGACAAAACGAACTGGGACAAGATCGCCGACATTCCAGACAAGGCGCTGTGGCATACGCACATCGAAATAAAGGGGCGGCTCGTCGATTATGTGAAGAAAATCATCGCCGCCGGTGCGGAGCGGGAGGGCATCCCGCCGCAGATTGTGAACAGAAAAATTGCAGGACTTGATGCCAATGCCCTCATCGTCGGATTTGCGAGAAGGTTCGCCACGTACAAGCGGGCGACACTTCTCGGTGAAGATCCCGAGCGGCTGTGGGAAATGGTGAAAGACCCGGATCAGCCCGTGGCGATCCTCTTTGCCGGTAAGGCCCATCCCAATGACGAGGCCGGTAAGGCCCTCATGAAGCGGATTGTTACCATGTCATATGAAGAACGGTTCCTCGACAAGATATTTTTCATCGAAAATTACGATATGAATGTGGCGCGGCATCTCGTCCAGGGTGTTGATGTGTGGCTCAACAATCCACTGAGAACGCATGAGGCCAGCGGAACGAGCGGCATGAAAGTGGCGGTGAACGGAGGATTGAATCTGAGCATTCCCGACGGATGGTGGGATGAAGCCTGTGACGGGAAAAACGGCTGGACCATCGGTCAGGGCAGGGAATATGCAAATCTGGAGACCCAGAATATCGCCGACAGCCGCATGCTGTATGATACATTCCTGCAATCAGTTAAACCCGCATTCTTCAAGAGAAACGCCGAGGGGATACCCGAACAGTGGGTGCAGATGATGAAGCACTCGATCAGAACCATCGTGCCCAGGTTCAGCACTCACAGGATGCTGAGGGACTATTACGAGACAATGTACCTTCCTGTGGCGAAACGGGCGGATGACCTCAGGGCCGGCAAATATGAAAGGGCACGCGCGCTTTCGGACTGGAAACTGAAAATCGCCTCGCGGTTCTCAACGGATCACATACGGTGGTTCAGGGCCAGGGGCTTCAGCGGCGAGAGACTCGCGCTGGGTGACGAGTTTGAAGTGGAGGTCGGGCTCGATCTCGGGAAACTCATGAAAGACGAAATCCGTGTGGAACTCGTGGTAGCTGAGTACATCGGCAAAAACGGGATACGGAATCCCGAGGTCATCCCTCTTGTGAGGGTCGGAGAAAATAACGCCGATGGAACCATTACCTATGCCGGCAGGTACCGGACGGGGAAGTCGGGACGGTTCGTCTACGGCATACGGGTCATGCCGAATCACCCCGATCTTCTCCAGTATCAGGAACCCGGCCTGGTGCACTGGGCATAGCGGGAGGTGGTACAATGAAGATGAAAGAACTGCGGGAGATTGCGAGAACGTGGCAGGTGGATGCCAGGGCCGTCCGCTCAAGGCAGGATATTGTCCGCGACATCCAGCGGCAGGAGGGTTGTGAACCCTGCTTCCGCACACGGACCGTGTGCGATCAGTACGGATGCCTCTGGAGAGAAGACTGTATCGGAAAAAAATAATGTACCCCGTCGAGTAAGATGCCATGCCGCTCCTGACACTGTACTTCCAACTCCATCAGCCCTTCAGACTCAGTCCGCGGAGGGATGCGTTCCTGTGGGATGAAGTGAACAGGGAGGTGTTTCTCAAGGTAGCGGCAAAGTGTTACCTTCCGGCACTCGCCATGTTTGAGGACCTTATCTCGCGACACCGGGGATTCAAAATCACGCTCAGCATGTCGGGTACCTTCCTGGAACAGGCGGAACACTACGAGTATGAAGTGGTGAAGGCACTGCAGCGCCTCCTCGATGCGGGCAAGGACGGGATGCGCGTCGAGTACCTCGATGAGACATACTATCATTCCCTGACGAGTCTTTTCACCGATCCAATGAAGCAGGAATTCCGCGACCAGGTCTCCCTGCACCGCGATAAGATGCGTTCCATCTTCGGCATTCAGCCTCCTTCGTTCAGAAACACGGAACTCATGTATAACAACCATATCGCCGACACCGTGCATGACATGGGGTATCGTGCCATCCTCTGTGAAAAGAGAAGCGACATGTTCGTCGGTGACGGAAATCCCATCTCACCGAATGCGGTGTTCAGGGCGAAGGGCGGCAACCTTATCGTCATTCCCCGGAACCGGGAGCTGAGTGATGACGTCGCCTTCAGGTTCCCCCACAGTCCCGTATCACCGGAGGAGTATGCGGCGAATATTGCCCTCATTGACGGCGAGGCGGTGCTTCTCGGCTATGACTTCGAACATATCGGGGAGCACATCTGGGAGGACAAGGGCATTTTCGAATTCTGGAAGGGGCTTCCCGAGGCGCTGGCGGTCCATCCAAACATCGTGATGGCCAATCCCACGGAGATCGCCCGGCGCTTCAGGGACGTCGAATGCCCCGTGGTGGATATACCGGGACTGGCCACCTCTTCCTGGGCGGACGCGACCAGGGACACCCACGGATGGCTCGGCACCATCACGCAGTATGAACTCTTCCAGGATATCGAGAGGCTCGAAAAAGACGCCCGTATCGGGGGCGGCGAACTCCTGACAAGATGGCGTCACCTCACCACGTCGGACCACGTCTATTTTCTTCACGAAAAATTCGGCGAGGACCACGCGGTTCACTCCTATTTCAATCCCTACGGCGGGTCGATCACCCAGGCGGCGCACATCCTGACGCGCAAGCTTGACCTCTTCGAGCGGTCCCTGCAGCGTTTCGAGGTGTTGAAAATGAGAGAAAGGACCGCCATTCTCCTCATCACACCGGAAACAGGTTCACTCCCCATCGAAATGGACCCGCTGGCACCCTATATATCCGGTAAAAGCGGAGGGCTGGGGGACGTCGTCTCGGCGCTCTGTGAGGGGCTTATCGAGCGAAAAATCGACGTCCATCTGGCGACCCTCAATCTCAAAAAACGGTTTCAGAGAGAACACCATCTCGACGACGCGGAATGGCGCGATATACGATACACCACTGATACAAACAAGATTCATCTCGTCAGTTCATCGGTGTTTGCGGGACTCTCCGGCGCCTATGAGGGAGACCCGCTTCTGAATGCGGCGGAGTTTCAAAAGGAAATAATAAACAACATCATTAAAAATGTGAGCGCCAAGGCACGAGGCAAGCTCATCGTGCACAGTCACGACTGGATGGCAGGGGGGGCGATAGCGGCCTATGCCAGATCCAGGGATATCCCCGTCCTCCACACGGTTCATAACGTGTTTACGGGACACGTGCCCGTGGAAATGCTCTTCGGTATCGACACCGGCCTTCTTTCCCGGTTCTTCTTCTTTTCCGAGGACCGCGGCCGCCGGTGCATCGACTGCCAGGCAACGGCGGTGAAAAACGCGACGCTCATCAATTTTGTGGGGCACCGGTTCCTCGAAGAGGTGGTCAATGATCATTTTACGGGTAGCCTCATTATCCCCGAGGGCGTCAGGCAGGAGGTCAAGGCAAAATACTACTTCGGCTCGGCGCTTTCGATACTGAATGCCCCCTCACGGGCGATGTACCCGGAGTACTGTGAGTACCTCGCGAGAAACTACGGACCCGATGACGACGTGATCGCCGCGAAAAGGGAAAACCTCGCGGTGTTTCAGAAGCGGACGGGGCTCAACGTGAATCCCGAGGCGATTCTTTTTTTCTGGCCCTCGCGGCTTGATTCGGTGCAGAAAGGTGTCACGCTTCTCGAGGACATGCTGCTCCGGTTCGCCATCGAGCATGGTGATGTGCAGTTTGCCATCGTATCGGACGGTGTGGGAGGGGATCGCAGGCACGAGGACATACTCGGGAAGATCGCCTGGGTCTCGGGCGGTAAAATCACGTACCATCGTTTCGATGAATCGCTCTCGATGCTTGGTTTTGCCGCGGCAAGCGACGTGTTCGGGGCGTCGCTCTATGAACCGTGTGGCCAGATCGACCAGGTGGGAAACCTCTTCGGGGCGACGGCGACCAACCGCGACACCGGGGGATACCACGACAAGATTCGCGAGATATGGCTGAAATCAGACGGTGCACCCCAGGACGTGGGGAACGGCTTTCTCTTCCGTGACTACGATTCCCGGGGGCTCTGGTACGGCCTCGTGCGGAGCGTCCAGTTTCACCGGAAACCGCCCGCCGAGAGGGAGGCCCAGATAAAGAGGATAATGAGGGAAGCCCGCCAGCGCTACGACCTCAACACCATGATTGCCGAGTATGTGCGGCTCTACGAACGCCTCAACGGGGGAAGGCCGCTCGTGTGAGCGGTGGTTCCTCCCCGCTTTGATTCTCAATATTGACGCAAAACAAATTATTGTTGTATTTATGCTGCAAACAGTAGTGGCGTCATAACAGTGGCATAATAATAATCTGATGGTATACCAATCGCAAAAACAACTTGCTGAGAAAATAGGAGTTTCACAAAGCCATATATCTGAAATGGAAAAGGGGAAAAGACCAATAGGAAAGAAGATGGCCAGGATGACTTGCCGAGGTTCTTAATGTCGGTTACAAAATTTTCTTGTAATCATTGCCACCTACGAGTCGTTTATCTTAGGTCAACGGCGAAAGTGAGGCTTTTAGGCTACGAAG
>JAPLJO010000170.1 GCA_026388515.1 Deltaproteobacteria bacterium
CATGAAGTCGTCGATACATGATCGTCTCTGCTCATCAGCAATACATAAAAGTTATTTGACGAGTGAACATGCGATCTATGGAAGAAGTCACGGAAAACTTTGTGAACCTTTGACCGAGATTGAGGCGGGGAATAATTGTCAACTGGCCAGGCCGCTTCTCACCAGAAGAAGCATCGCCTCCACCCTGTTTTTAACCCCGGTCTTTTCAAACATGTTCCTGATGTGAGTTCTGACAGTTTCTTCGCTGATAAAAAGCGTTTTGGCGATATCCGCATTCGTGCAGCTATTTGAAATGAGACCCAGAATTTCCATTTCGCGGGGACTCAGAAGCGAAAGCCGTTCCTGATGAACTTTCGTGGGAGACTGGAGACTATCGATATGTTTATAGAGCTTCGAGAATTCATCAAAGACACGACTGATCATGAGCGGTTCAAACCAGATACCACCTGCGGCAACGGCACGCACGCATGATACAATTTGAGAGGTACCGAGTTTTCTCATGTAAAGCCCCCGGATCCCTTCACGAATTCCAATCAGGGCTACCTCCTCAGC
This sequence comes from Deltaproteobacteria bacterium, assembly GCA_026388515.1. Lineage (GTDB taxonomy): Bacteria > Desulfobacterota > Syntrophia > Syntrophales > UBA2210 > JAPLJO01. The sequence continues at coordinate 553 of JAPLJO010000170.1, forward strand.
ATAGTGATCGACACTGAGTATGGTTCGCATTGTTTGTACTTTATCACGGATATGCATCACAAAATCCAGATTCATGGCTGCCGCTTCCCGGAGCACCATTTGACTTATAAGTAATACCTTGGGTTCGAGGAGCATGACATCATTGGCAGCCGAATCAGCGACGGTAGATTCTTTGACGTAGTTCGTGATCACGTAGGATGCACATACCCGAATGTCTTTTTCTTTTCGCAGTACAGTCAGAATATTTTTAAGGAAGTCTTTATCGTGGTCAATAACAGCTACCGTGATGGGCTCGGCTTTCGCCATGGTGGTCTCTGTCGCGTGAATTCACGCGAATATTTTTTGATTACTACTATAGTAGTATGTTGCGTTTTGGTAGGTATGTCAAGGAATCATTTTACCGGTCAACCCGCCTCCAAACATTCAACCTGTAATTCCACACTATGCTTCAAAACCCTTTTTCTTCCAGTATCGCCATTGCCATGATGTGCTCCTTCATGCATGGAATCGGGGATTCGCGAGTCAGGTATCCTTGATATCTAAAAGTGCCGGCAGATAATCTCTCTTAATCTGTCTCAAGTGCTTCTTTCATGCCACCCTCAAGGTCAGCCGTGATAGCAAATCCCTCCTCGCAGGTGATATGGTTATTCCCCGCGGTGCCTCCGTTGTAGAGGTCGGTGCCGCCACCTGCGTCCACGAAGATGGCGAGGCTTGACCCGCCGTGGTAGTTGTTCCCGGGCACTCGTGGCTCTTCCGGAAAGTCGTACCGGTCATCGCCTGTCATGTCGATGAAGAGGGAAATTCCGTTATGTGCCGCAGCTCCGCGGGAGAAGAAGAGCCCCGCGCTTTCATACCGGTCATTGCCGGCTTTGTCGATAAGCGCTGCGACGCCGAGATCCCATGCCGCCGCCTGGAGCGCGCCCTCCATGCCCCTGTAGACGTCATCACCGCCGTCATCGATGAGAATCCCCGCCGCGGAATGGGCGCAGAATCCCTGTGCATAGCGCGAACCGTAATAGATATCATTGCCGTCGCCCGCGTTCCGGAGGATGCCGATGCCGAAATAGTATCCCCCGCCCTGGGAGAAGTTGCCCGCCCTCATGCGGTCGTTTCCGCCCGTGTCCATGAGGATTCCGATGCCGCCCGATGCCGCCACATCCCGAAAACCGATGCTGAAGCCCTGGGAGAATCCGTCGAAGGTGCCGGGGGTGCCGTAGGAGCCGGGTTCGCGCCCCGTGGCGAAGTACGAATCATTACCCTTTGCATCATAGAGCAGACCCGCGCCGTTCGGCCCGCCCACACCCTGGGCGAACACGTGGGAGCGGTAATTGTCGCTTCCTTCATAATCGGCGAGTATGC
>JAPLJO010000104.1 GCA_026388515.1 Deltaproteobacteria bacterium
GAAAGCCCGTGAGTCTTTGTGGGGGTCTCTTTGGGAGATGTTACCTTGTAAATCTTTACAGGTTCAATTTTCCCCTTCACGGTTACCGATTCGAGTCCCTCAAAATTAAAGTACCCTTCCGCTTGATGATGGGTCTCAACTCCGACAAAGATCTCATCTTTCTCTGCCAGTTCAGAGAGCCGTGAAGCCACATTGATGGTTTCCCCCAGCACTCCATGCGTGCCTTTCTCAAGATTAAGCTCACCAGTGACTACAAGTCCCGTGTTAATACCCGTGTGCATATAGAGAGGCCTTCCAATTCGTTTCTCAAGAGGAGGGCTCAGACGCTTTGCGATGTCATGGATTTCACGGGCAGCTCGGATAGCTCGAACAGGATCATCTTCGTGAGATTTGGGAACGCCAAACAATGCCAGGATGGCATCCCCAACGAACTTTTCAATGAAGCCCTCGTATTTCACTACTACTTGGGCAATCTCGCCAAAGATTCTACCCATGATTTCCTTTACTTCTTCTGGATCAAGCTTTTCGGTCATGGCGGTATAACCGGAGAGGTCACTGAAAAGGACGGTGACGTGTTTGCGTTCGTGGTCGGTAATTGTTGGCTTGGAAGGAAGTTCAACAGGCCGGGAGATTATGGTAGATGTCTTTGTGATGTCGTAACCACATTCGTTGCAGAATTTACTGCCAGGTGTATTTGTGGTGTTACACTTTGGGCATGTAACTGCGAATTGAAACCCGCATTCGTTACAGAATTTTGCTCCGTCTTTATTCTGGAACTGGCACTTGGGACACTCCATATGTAGAAACCTCCATATGGGTGAACAGATAAAGGCAGGGCTTTCGTAATGAGCTGCAATATAAGCGAGTTGAGTTACCACGGCATAAATCAATCTGTATTTTTTGACATCATGAGGGATAGACTAAAAGCATGATCCTATACAAGATTTCAACGGTTATCGTTGACAGGGAATAGACCACGGACTGAAGATTTGTGCACGAAAGCCTCACTTTTTGGTCAGGAATGAAATTAACGACTTGTAGGTGCTATCCGCAAGCCGCAAAACCCGGAAGGTTCGCAGAAAGTAGCGAACAATAAAGACGTGATGCATTGACTACTGGAGAAATTCAGGTTTTTTATTACAGGGAAAGGTTGGAAATTGGGTTGGAAATCACATTGCGGAACAAAGATCAAGGGGTTAGATTTTCATCTAACCCCTTGATTTATATCTGGCGTCCCCACGGGGAGTCGAACCCCGGTCGCCGGCGTGAAAGGCCAGTGTCCTAGGCCTCTAGACGATGGGGACGGTATGGGTCTCAAATTGAGCGAGGTCTTATATCCCGTTCCTTTTTGTTCTGTCAAGCGGCAAATAAGAACTGCGGGACGATGACTTGGAAGAAGTCATCGGACTCTTGCCCGCGGGAATGACAGGAATCCCGAAATCGCCCTACCATGTGTCAAATACCACAGGTTCCCGTAAAATAATCTGTTTTGCATCCAACGCACGCAGGGCGATTGTGGAATGCGTATCCTTCAGTGAAGCAAGCTGGTTGAGATTGTCCGCCGTCCGTGAAATCAGCATGGCGAAATCACCTTCTGCAATGTGCAGGTTCCTGATTACCCATTCCCATTCCGCACCACGGGCCCAGTCATAAATCGCGAGCGAAGGCCATAAGGGCAGGGGTTCCACAGAGAATCCCGCCTGTTTCATACGCCGCGCAAGCGGCACGGTGGTATCAATAACCCTGTTCAGCGCGCGCCGGAGTGCACCGGGGATTCTTTTTTTGTCAATTGGCACATCCTGATTTCTGTCGTACACGAAGGCGGCGATAACGGCGGCAAGAAGTGAGGCATCGCCTCCCGGAAAGGCATCACGCTTGAGACACTCGGCAATAAGAAGAGGCTGATCGAGCCGGAGCTGCGAAGCCCACATACCGTCTCCGGTGAGACGTCCCCCGCCGTCGACGAATCCCTCCTGCTGGAGAAAACTCAGGTGCCGGTCAAACTGTTTCCTGAGGTCCTGTCGTTTCCCTTTTCTCTTCCCCCTGTTTTGAAAATCGGCGAAGGAGCGCTCGAACATGTTCCTGATTTCATCGGGCGTATGGGAGAGGAGGAGATTCAGAATCATCGAAAAGTCGCTCCGGAGCTGGCTTTTGATTTTATCGGGCTTCATGAAGAACATGTTTTTGATGTGCTCTATGTCCATGAATGTGCCTGGATAGACGACCATGAAGCCGATGTTGTCCTGGCCCCTGCGGCCGGCCCTTCCCGTCATCTGGTGAAACGCAGTCGCGGAAAGCGGACTGAATTCGTGTCCATTGAACTGGTCCGAATTGAAGAGAAGCACGGTACGTGCCGGGAAGTTGACGCCGGCGGCCACCGTCGAAGTCGCAAAGACCGCGTCGAGATGTCCTTTTTTCATCATTGACTCGACGACGAATTTCCATGCAGGGAGCTGACCGCCGTGGTGGGCACCCACCCTGTGGCGGATAAGACCCTGTAACTGATCGTGGTTTCTCAGGAAGGGAAAGCGCGCAAGAAGTGTTTCAAGGTCATTGTCGAAAGAGTCGTCATTCGCGGGGTGCGATGCGGTGCTGCATCGTCTCACCGCCACGTTGCACTCTTCCCGCGATTTGAGAAAGACGAGGGCCGGCAAAAGATCATACTGCCTGAGCACGCCGAGAATCTCTTCATACGGCGGGAGGTATCGCCGTTTCCCCGCCGAAGGGGATGTTTTTTCCAGATACGCGGCGACCGGTGCGGACAGCCTTCCATCCTGCAGCAGCGGCATGAGCCGCCTCCGCGGGTGCAGCAGAAGCGGGTGGAGAGGGACCGGCCGTGTGTGTTCCTCGATCACCACACATTCTTTATTCCTGAGGGTGCTCAGCCAGTGAGCGATCTCCCTGCCGTTGCCGATGGTGGCGGAGAGAAGCAGGAGATTTATTCTCTGGGGAAGGTACATTATGATTTCTTCCCAGACGACGCCGCGGTCGCTGTCGCCAAGATAGTGGGCTTCATCGAGAATGACGAGATCACAGGGCAGGTTCTCGAAATGATGCATGACATCGTAGAGCTGGTTGCGCAGTATTTCCGTGGTGCCGACGACGATGGGCGCATCGGAATTTTCCTTGGTATCGCCCGTCAGAATACCT
>JAPLJO010000082.1 GCA_026388515.1 Deltaproteobacteria bacterium
GGAATGCCCTTCAGCACCGCATCGATGGCCTGGCGGAAGGCGTGGACGCCCGCCGTCGGTCCCTGTGGATGGGCATGAATGCCGCCGCCGGAGCCTATCATGATATCTCTGCCCAGCGCATTGATGATATCGGGCACGTTCGCGGGAGTGATGCCGCCTGACGGCATGGGAAGCGTCGGTTTCAGACTACCGAAGGGGAAGGTCAGGTTCCGGAAGGTGGCCATGAAGCGTTCATGCATATAAATGGCCTTCCCTCCCAGTGAGAAGGGAAGCACGATTCCGTCGGCGCCGCAGAGCCGGGAAATTTTGCCGAAAATGATGGGCGAGGAAATTCCCTGGTAGGGCGACATGAAGAAGGCGCCGGCGAGATCCATGTGGGCGAGAATAGGCACATTGATGTACGGGTCTTCGGCAAGCGCCCGCATGGCTTCCGGCCCGACGGCGAGGTAGTTTACCATCATGGCGTTGGCGCCTGCGTCGATGCAGCGCTTTGCAAGGTCGAACATGCGCGGGAGGCGGTCCGTCACGTTTATCGTGTAGAGCGTGTGTTCGCCCGTTTCCTCATAGACCTGGCGCTCGATTTCCATATAGCGCTTCACCCGGTCGACGGCGTTATTGTAGCTCATGTCGGCGATAAGCTCGTCGTCCTTGATGACATCGCAGCCGCCCAGCGCCACATCCCTGAAGAGCCGTGCGCCCACCTCCAGCGGATAGCCGCTGCACGGTTTTATCATGTTATTGAGAAGCGGTCTCGTCTTTGCGATACCGAGCGCCTTGTACCAGCCGTCAGTGCCGAAGGCCGGTCCCTGGTAGCGGTTAAGCGTGGCTTTCGGCATTCTCAGATCCAGGAGCTTGAAATTGGGCACCAGGGAAATGTTCCCGATGGTGGCCGTCAGGAGCATGGGAAGCTGGTCTTCCACGTTGGCGGAGGGAAAGGCAATCTGGATGACATACTGTCGTTCCTTGATATCCGCCGGGATGCCGTATTCATAATATGGCGATTCAAAAACACCTATCACCTTGGCGACGTGCTTCGCCCGGACGTCAGGTGTCTCGCCGGGTACCGGCACCCAGGTCCCCGTGGTCTGCTCGATGGCGAGTATCTGCCCCATGAGTGCCATGTCGAGCGATTTGTCGGCCTGCACCCAGTACGTGGCGATCACATGATTTTCCATATCGATGCCCTCGGGAAGGGCAATGGGTTTGTCGGCGAATGCATCGATCATGATTCAATCCTCCTTATGAAAATGTGCATCATAATTATGACGGCTTCGTTAAAAATTCTTTCCTCTCATTCCCGCACAAGCGGGAATAAAATTATGAGTTTTAAGTTTCCAGATTCCCCTTCACTGTCCGGACTTCCCCATTCGCGGGAGAGACTGCTTTCGGACTTTATATGAAGCCGCCGGCTCTCAGTTCCGCGGAATCATGGAGAGCAGGTACTCCCACACTTCCAGGGTTTTTGCAAGGGCCTCGTCATCGTGCTGCATGCACGAATACATGCGGGTTCCGGCGAGAGTACACAGCCCGTGTGCCGAAATAACCAACTGGTAATCATCGGCTACCTGCTTGCCAGGCAGAGCGATATATTGTATAAGTTGTCACGTATCGGTCGACGTGAATAAAAGGAGGGAGTCTTCATGTCATACGACACGTTCACGAGGGCGGACACGACGGTGAAGGAATATTTCATCACCATGTCGGACGGCGTCGCCCTCAGGGTCATTGATTTTACCCCTTCCGCGTACAACGAGAAAAGCCCCGTGGTGGTTTTTATTGCCGGCTGGATTTCCCTCATCTACGGCTGGACAGGAGTGCTCCGTGTGATCACTCCTCGCTACCGCACCCTGTACGTGGAAACAAGGGAAAAAATCAGCGCCCGTCTCCCGGAGAGACCCCTCGGGGAAATTGACTTTTCCGTCGCCCGCATCAGCAGGGACATCAGGGAACTCATCGACACCGTCGTAGGAAAGGAACAGCCTTTCTATTTCCTCGGAAGTTCACTCGGCTCGACAGCCGCCCTGGAATACCTGGCAATGAAAGACGTCCACAAATCACAGCTTGCGTTCATGATCGCCCCGAACTCTGAATTCCGTTTTCCATCGTGGGGCATCCCCATTATCAAATACTTCCCCGCATCGCTTTACGATTCCGTCAAGCCTGTTATAAAATGGTATCTCCGCACCATACGGCTGGATAAAAATAAAGAGCCCGAACAGGTAAAGAAGTACGAAGGCACCATAGACGCCGCCGAGCCGAGACGGCTCCAGATGAACGCCCTCACGCTCTGTAATTATCGGCTGTGGGACAAACTTCCCCATGTCACCTCACCCGTCATAATCATCGGCGCCGAAACCGACAAACTGCACGGAATCAGGGATATGCAGAAAATGGTCTCCCTCATGCCCCGGGCGCGGCTTGTCATGATGGCAAGCAACAAGGAAACCCACAGCGAAAAGGCGGGCGAATTCCTTGTTGAGGAAATATCGCAACACGAATTATTATCAAAGCGCTGAGCGCATCCCATGTGCGACACACTTATCGCCACACCCGATGCCACCGCCGCAGGAACCACCTTATTCGCGAAGAACTCCGACCGTGAACCGAATGAAGCCCATCACGTCACTATCGTGCCCGGGAGGGACCATCCGCCGGGAAGCACCGTTGCCTGCACCTACCTCACCATTCCCCAGGCGGGAAGAACCTTTTCGGTGCTGCTGGCAAAGCCCTTCTGGATATGGGGCGCCGAGATGGGGGCAAACGAGCGCGGGGTGGTAATCGGGAACGAGGCGGTATTTACAAAAGTTCCATACGTAAAGAAGAACGCGCTTACGGGAATGGATCTTCTGCGCCTTGCCCTTGAGCGCTCATCCACGGCGCGGGAGGCGCTCGAGGTCGTTACGGAACTCATCGCCGCCCACGGCCAGGGAGGAAACTGCGGCTTTCGAAAACGGTTCTTCTACCACAACAGCTTCATCATCGCGGACCCTCACGACGCCTGGCTCCTGGAGACGGCGGGGCGCTTCTGGGCCGCCCTGCGCGTGAGCGGCGTGTATGCCATATCGAACGGCCTCACCATCGGCAGCCACTGGGATCTCGCCTCTCCGGATCTCGTCTCCCATGCAATTGAACGCGGCTGGTGCAGAAACACCCGCGAGTTTCATTTCGCCCGGTGCTACTCTGACACACTCTTCACCTTCTTCAGCGACTGCCGGACCCGCCGCGGGAGGACGACCAGTCTTCTTTCTCCGAAGAAGGGCTCCTTCACCGTCTCCGATATGGCTGCCATACTGCGGGATCACGGGGAAGAAAAAGAGCATACGTGGCGGCCCCACCGCGGATTGACGGGCGCGGCGGTGTGCATGCATGCGGGGTTCGGGCCCGTCCGCGCCAGCCAGACGACGGGGTCCATGATATCCTCCATCAGAAAAGATACTGCCACCCATTTCGTTACGGGAACGGCGGCACCCTGTACAGGTATCTTTAAGCCTGTGTGGCTCGACGCGCCACTGCCGGAGACAGGACCCGTTCCCTCGGGCACCCACGATGGCGCCGCTCTTTTCTGGAAACACGAAGTCCTCCACCGGGGAACACTCCGCAACCATCCTGTCCTCACGGAACGGTACCGTTCCGAACGGGATAGACTTGAAGCGTCCTTTGTGGATGCCGCACTCAGGAACGAGGCAATGCCTGCAACGGAGCGGGCGGCAATCTCCGCGCGGTGCTTCGCCGAGGCTGAGGATGCCCTGGGTCGCTGGATTTCAAATCAACGGGAAACAAAATTCACTGATCACAAGGGATGGCTTTACCGGAATGCCTGGAAGAAGTTCAACCGCGACGCCCGCATGCCGCTGGAGTGATGTGAGGTTTGTTGACAGGGTATCTTTTTCGTTCGTCCAGGCGCTTTTTGTGTAAATCTACGGCCCGCTCCGGGCGTTTTCAAAACTCGCCCCGACTCCGTCGGGTCTCAGACAGTTGAAAACGCTCTTCCTCCGCGTGCCTTGATTTATTCGCAAAAAGCACCTGTAATTGACGCCGAAAAAGATACCCTGTCAACACATTTTTCAAATCTCTCAGAGCAGTCCCACCGAAAAGGCAATCAGAAACTGGCCCCCATAGTAGAGGGGAAGCCCGATGAGTCGATTTACGAACTCCCGTTTCATGAATCGGTCACGGGCCACGAAGAGATCCGAAAGATAGAAGGCAACGGCCCCTGCAAGAATCATCATCCGCGCACTCACGTGAACCGATTTATCCACCCACACCAGCCACGCCCCGGCAACCATCACTGAAATAACGATGACGTATACAAGCACCGGTATCTCCATGGAGCCCAGATGGGGTTTCAGCCACCGGAAGGCTGCCACGCTCACCACGACAACTCCAAGCACACCCGGCCACACCATCGGCGAGTATTCAGCGAGAGAGAAAAAGGCAAGCACGTACAGTACATGGCCGAAGAGAAATACGACAATGCCGGCGAGAAACATGGCTTTCCTGTGAAGGGCAAGGAAGAAATCACCGGCGACGCAGAGGATGAGTCCCGGAAGAATTAAATGATAGTACGGAGGCAGCGGATGGGCCTGCAGCATCGCGGCGGCCACGAAAAGGAGTGAAAGCGATGTCTTGACGGGCATCGCCGCCGTAAGGAAGTTATTCTTTTCGCAGTAAAGAAGTCCCGCGAGGAGCACCAGCGCCCCCGCAACGATGAGTGCCTGCATGTTTCGTCCCTCCTCCTCATCCTGCGGATGCCTGTATGAAAGACTCCGCATATCTCAGAGCATCTGCCCCGCACTATAGGTGCCGGCATCACGCAGGTCAATGATTTTCTTGGTATTTGCATGCCTGCAGTTCACCGTCTCCCATGCGATGAAGGCCGCGCCCGGCATTCATTTCAATCTCCTGAGACCGTCATTTCCGGCTTTACCTCCCGCGTAAGATAGTGGATAATTATAAAATATCGCAATATGTGGGTTTAATAATGACTCTCCGGGATTATTTTGATACGGCAACGGGAACTGGCATACTTGCCACCGCCGATAAAGAAGGAAACGTAAACGCCGCCATATACTCACGACCCCATTTCATGGAGGACGAGAGCATTGCCTTCATCATGGCGGACCGAATGACCCATTTCAATCTCCAGTCGAACCCAAGGGCAGTCTATCTTTTCAGGGAATCCGGCGCAAGGGTTGTCGCCTGCCGTTTCGGTATCGTGCTCGGAAGAGGCGGCGGAGCACTCAGGCAGATGCTATCCACTGGCACACCTGGGACTTGCAAGCCCTCTGGGAAGCGGAAACCAATGGTTCTCCTGGATTCACGAGGGGGACCTGGTCCGCATTTATCAGCACCT
>JAPLJO010000144.1 GCA_026388515.1 Deltaproteobacteria bacterium
CGCCGCTCCTCCTCCGCAGAGTGAATCTACACTTTTTGAACCGCAGAGCCCCTATGCGGCGGCGAAGGTCTACGCCTACTACGTGGTGAAGAATTACCGGAAAGCCTATGGATTATTCTCCTGCAACGGCATCCTCTTCAACCATGAATCGCCCCGGCGTGGGGAAACCTTTGTCACGCGGAAAATCACGCGCGCGGCGACGCGCATCAAGCTGGGGCTGCAGGATAAACTCTATCTTGGCAACCTGGAGGCGAAACGAGACTGGGGATATGCCGGGGATTACGTCGAGGCCATGTGGCTGATGCTGCAGCAGCACGAGCCCGATGATCTGGTGATTGCGACAGGGGAGACTCACTCGGTGCGGGAATTTGCCGAGCGGGTGTTTGACAAGCTCGGTATGGAATACAAAAAGTACGTCGCCGTGGATAAGCGGTACTTCAGACCGACGGAAGTGGACGTGCTCCTCGGGGATTCGTCGAAAGCGCAAAAGAAGCTCGGCTGGAAGCCGAAGGTGGGCTTCGACGGGCTGGTGGACATGATGATCGCCGCCGACATGGAGCTGGCGAAAAAGGAAAAGACGCTGGTGGAGGCGGGATTCAAGATGAACGGCAGAACAAATGAATAGTGTATAATAATAGTCCCTCCCCCTTGATGGGGGAGGTCAGGTGGGGGTGATTTATTTATTGATATACCCCCTCCCCTAACCCCTCCCGCGAGGGGAGGGGGAAATTGTAGAGAATAGTAATGGATAAAAGCAATTCCCTATCCCTCATTCACGCATCCTGTATTGCCGTCACCGGCGGCAAGGGTTTCCTCGGCACGCATCTGATCCGTCAATTGAAGGAACGGGGATTCGGGAATATCCTCATTGCGGATCTTCCCGAATATAACTTCATCAATCTGCAGGATATTGAGCGGATGTATGATGAGCTTCGTCCCGATATCGTGATTCATCTGGCGGCGAAGGTGGGGGGCATCGGCTTCAATCGGGAAAATCCGGCAACGCTTTTTTACGAGAACCTGATGATGGGGACCCAGCTTCTTCACGAGGGGTATGTGCACCGGATACAAAAATTCGTCGCCATTGGCACCATCTGCGCCTATCCGAAATTCACGCCGGTTCCCTTCAAAGAGGAAGATATCTGGAACGGCTATCCCGAGGAAACCAACGCACCATACGGCCTTGCGAAGAAAATGATGCTTGTGCAATCACAGGCCTACCGCCGGCAGTATGGCTTCAATTCCATCTTTCTGCTGCCGGTGAATCTTTATGGGCCGGGTGACAATTTCGATCCCCGCTCTTCGCATGTGATCCCCGCCCTGATTAAAAAATGTGTTGATGCCGTTGAGAACGGCGATGCGGAAATCGTCGTCTGGGGAACGGGGACGGCGACGCGGGAATTCTTCTATGTGGAAGACGCCGCCAAGGCCATCATTCTTGCCATGGAGCGCTACGATGAGAGTGAGCCCATCAATATCGGAGCGGGGTTCGAGATTTCCATAAGTGACCTGGCTGCCCTGATTGTCGACCTGACCGGGTTTGCGGGACGAATCGTCTGGGACGCCACGCAGCCGGATGGACAGCCGCGAAGGATGCTTGATACGGAAAAGGCCTTCCGGAAATTTCACTTCAGGGCAAAAACGGGATTCAAAGAAGGGCTGACAAAAACCATAGAATGGTATAAGACTGAACTGAAAAAAGGGCGAAATATAAAGTAAAATCAATGCCCGAAAAGCAGTTTGACTTCAATCCTGCTTTATGCTAAAAGGCCGCCGCGTCTGATGGAAAAAGACGATAATAAAAAGCTCGTACTCGAGTTGGCATATGCAAGCAGTCTCGGCATTGCCATGGTCGTTGCGGTCTTTGGAAGTTTGTTTCTCGGAGCGTATATCGATAAGAAGCTCGGCCTGAAAAGCCATATCTTCGCGCTCCTTTTTCTTGTGATAGGAATCATAGCGGGATTCAGAAACTACTATCATTTCTTCAAGCGGCAATTCAAAGACGAGGCTGCGAAATCCGTCGCGAAGAAAGTTTCGGTTAAACCCGATGGAAAAGTCCGGGATTCAGAAAAAAATTGAAGTGGGCAACTGGCTGGTGCTGGCAGCTGCCGTCATTATTAGTTCCCTTTTCCTCCCTTACGAATATGTCCTTGGAGTGATCGCCGGCGGTCTCGTGAGCATCGCCAATTTCTACTGGCTTGCCAGAGACTTGAAGGTCGCCTTTGAGCGTTTCGCCCACAAGGCGCGGCCCTTCATCGTCATGAAATTCTACGCACGGCTCCTTGTGACCGGCGTGGTGCTTTATTTTGTCATCTCGCGGCTGCATGTAAGTGTAATAGGCCTGGTCATCGGTCTTTCGCTGGTGATGCTCAATATCGTGATTACCATCATCGCCATGAATGTAAAAAATCCTCTGAGGAGGTCAGATAAGAACAATGCATCCATTATTATTTCTTGAGAATCCCTTTTTCCCCCCGCACGTGACCTACACGTGGGTTATCATGCTGCTCCTCATTGGGCTGGCGTATCTCGCCACGAGGCATCTCGATGTCTACCCCGGGAAGATTCAGCATGTATTTGAGTTTATCATCGGCACGATCCGGACGCTGATTGTCGATGCCATCGGTCCTGAAGGGATCAGGTTTTTTCCCCTGCTCGCCACTATCGCCATCTTCATCCTCACCGCTAATCTCCTCGGCATCATTCCGGGGTTTGATTCTCCGACGAACAACCTCAACACCACGGTGTCCATGGCGCTCGTCGTCTTTATCATGACCCATGTGGTGGGTATCAGGGTGCACGGGTTCCGTTATATCAAGCAGTTTCTCGGGCCGGTCTGGTGGATGGCCCCGATTATGCTTCCCATCGAGGTGATAAGTCATATGGCACGGCCGCTGTCGCTTTCCGTCCGGTTGTTCGGCAACATCATGGGTGAAGATCTGGTGCTCGGCATTGTGGTGCTTCTCGTGCCTTTCCTCGTGCCGCTGCCTATTTTCGTGCTCATGATTTTTACCTCGGTGATTCAGACGCTGGTGTTCATGATGCTTTCCATGATTTACATCAAGCTCGCCATGGAAGGTTCCCACTGAGCGTTAAAACATATCACGTATAGTTTCAGGGGATCAGGCTCTCACCGGGGCTGGTCCCCTTTTTTTATGTCCCGTCCCCCTCCTTTCAGAGACAGGGAACTGCCCGGCAATGCTTCAGATTCGAACGATTTCAGAAAAATGAAAACCCCTTGAAGTAGTTCGTGCTGTATGGTAGGTCACGTACAATTCATATAGGTTTCCCGCGTTAAGAACTGCCATGGAACAGGATGAGAAACAGAATCAGGACCCCGCAGAGATAATGATCGACGGCCGGGTTTTGCATGACGACGATGTGATTCACGAACTGGTCGAGGTAGTGGAGGAAGGCGTGAGTTCAGCACGAACCGGGGATGTCGTGGCCGGGGAGGAACTGCGCCGCGAAGTCGCCAGGGTGGCGGAGCGTGTGGCCCGTGAGATGTTTCCCGGAATTGCGGAGCGGGTCATACGGGAGGAAATCAGGAAATTGAAGGAGAGTGTCACGC